>JAYWAJ010000176.1:0-16255 GCA_043782525.1 Deltaproteobacteria bacterium
AGCGCCCGCCAGGCGGAGTCGATGCACTCCTCCCAGCGCCCCTTGCGGAAGTGGCACTCGGCGAGGAAGAACGCCGCCAGCTGCTTCTCGGCGCGGAACGACCCGCCCAGCGCCAGGTATTGCAAATAGCGCAGGATGGCCTCGTCGAAGCGCCCGGCCAGCCGCAGCGAGTTGCCCAGGTAGAAGAGGTTGTGGAGGTTCGACGGATCGGCGCGGGCCTCCAACTCGCCGATGCGCAGGTTGCGCTCGACCGACGGCTCCTTGCCGCGCTTGTCGGGCAGGTGGAGGACGCGGATCTCGCGGTCGTCCTCGACGGGGCCGTGCGCGTCCGGGTACTCGTGGATGCGGCCGATGAAGCGGTGGCGCGGGTCGTTCTTGAGCAGGCGCCGCTGGAGCCAGGTGTGGGCGTCCCACTGGATGGTGACGTTGAGGGCCGCGAATCCGCCGCGGGCCGCCGCCCCGCGCAGACGTGCGGCGCCGCCCGGCTGGAGGACGTCGTCGGCGTCCATCCAGAGGAGCCAGTCGCCGGAGGCCATCTCCAGGGAGACGTTGCGGGCGAGGGCGAAGTCGCGGATGCGCCCGTCCTCGCCGTTGCAGGCGGTGAAGCTGCGCAGCCGGGCGCCGAACTGCGCGGCGACGGCGACGGTCGCGTCCTTCGAGCCGGTGTCGACGATGTTCAGCTCGTCGAAGGCGCCCTGGAAGCTCGACAGGCAGCGGCCGAGGAGGCGCTCCTCGTCCCGCACGATCATGCACGCGCTGATGCCCATCGCCGAAACGCTACCACGAGCCGGAGGCGCCTCAGGCCGGAGTGTCGCCGGCGAGCGCGCCCCGCAGGCTGAAGGCCAGCTGGCTGCGGACCAGGCCGAGCAGGCTCTCGAACTCGGAGTCGTGGATCTGCAAGGCCTCGCGCAGCCGGGTCCGCGTCTCTGCGTGCAGCTTCTCGCGGTGGGCGGCGAGGCGGCGGGCGATGGTGGCCCGGTGCACCCGGTAGAGGCTGGCCATGCGGTCGAGGCTGAGGCCCTCGACGTAGTGCAGGCGCAGGTAGAGCTTCTCGCGGCTGGAGAGGGTGGTGAGCGCGCCGCGAAACGCCTCCTCGCAGGCGGAGCGGTAGCGGAGCTTCAGGTAGTCCAGCTCGGGGTCGCCCTTGCCCAGCAGCGGGTCGGGGCCGTTGGGCGCCGCGGGCCGCTCGGCCTTGCGCAGCCGCAGCGCGGTGCGGAGGGCGACGACGCGGACCCAGGCGGCCAGGTCGCCGCGCCCGCTGTAGCCCGCGAGGCCCGGCGGGGTGCCGTCCCTCTCCAGGAGCAGCTCCTTGCGCAGCTCCTGCGCGACGTCGTCGCAGAGCGCGGCAGAGACGTCGAGCCGGGCGAGGAATTGCGGCACCCGCAGAAGGACTTTGGCCTCGAACTCCCGCAGCGCCGCCGGGTCGCCGCGCACGCAGCCCTGCGCAAGAGCGAGATCCGAAGTCCGCGCGTCGCCGCCCATGCGCGCTAAGCTAGCAGATCGGATGCCCTGCCTTTCCCCCGACGACGTCGTCGAGCTGCTGGAAGGCCGGCTGCCTGCCGCGGCCACCGCCGCGCTCGAGGATCACGCGCAGGGCTGCGACGCCTGCCGCGCGCTGCTGGCCGAATCGGTGCGGGCCGCCTTTCCCTCCGAGAGCGCTCCCGAGGGCGGGCGCTACCAGATCGTGCGGCCCATCGGCGCGGGGGGCATGGGCGTCGTCTACGAGGCCCGCGACCTGGAGCTGCACCGGCCGGTGGCGCTCAAGATGCTGCGGCCCTCGGGAGACGCCGCTGCGCTCCGCGAGCGGCTGCTGGGCGAGGCGCGGGCCATGGCCCGGCTCTCGCACCCGAACGTGCTCGCGGTCCACGACGTGGGCACCAACGGCGACGGTGTCTTCCTCGCCATGGAGCTGGTGGAAGGCCGGACGCTCACCGCCTGGCTCTCGCAGGGAAAGAGGAGCTGGCGGGAGGTCCTCGAGATCTTCCTCGCGGCGGCGCGGGGACTTTCTGCGGCGCATGCGGCCGGCCTCGTGCACCGCGACTTCAAGCCCGACAACGTGCTGGTGGGCGACGACGGCCGCGTCCGGGTCACCGACTTCGGCCTGGCGCGGGCGTCGGCCGCGGCGCTCGACGGCAGCACCCGCGTGGTCGCGGCCAGCTCTCTCGCCGGCAGCCCGGCGTACATGGCTCCCGAGCAGATGCGCCAGGGCCCCATCGACGCGCGCGCGGACGTCTTCAGCTTCTGCGTCGCGCTCTACCAGGGGCTCTACGGCGTGCGGCCCTTCGCCGGCGAGACCCTCGAGGCGCTGGAGGAATCGATCCGGCGCGGCGAGCCCCAAGCCGTGCGCGCGGCAGTCCCTTTGCGGGTCCGCAAGGCCGTGCTGCGCGGGCTGCGCGCGGCCCCGGCGGACCGCTTCCCCTCGATGGACGCGCTCATCGCCGCGCTGGAAGAGGCGCGCCGGCCAGTGCTGCCGCCGCAGCGCGCGCTGACCCTTGCCGCGCTGGCCATCGCGCTGGCGGCGGCGGCCGCGATCTTCCTGCGCCGGCCGCAGCCCGACGCGCAGATCCGCACGCTGCTGGCGCAGATGGATCGCGAGACCGACGCCGCCCGCCTCTCGGAGATGGACCTTCGCCTCGGCCAGCTCATCGTCGAGGCCCAGCGCGGGCGGGACGAGCTTCGCCGGCGCGGCGCGCCGGACCCGCCTGCTCCCGCCGACCCGCTCGACCTGGACCTGCGCGCGCTCCTGGAGAAGTTCGGCGCCGAGACCTACCTGGTGCCGCCCATCTTCAAGGAGCGGGTGCGCGCCCACCTCGATCAGATGCTGCGGGGTCCGGACCTCGCCGCCGTCTATCGCCGCAAGAAGCTGCTCTGGCCCATGCTCTCCCGCGAGCTCACCGCGGTGGGGCTGCCGGAGGAGATGGGCTACGTGGCCTGGACCGAGTCGGCCTTCGAGCCGCTGGCGCGGAGCAGCACGGGCGCGTTCGGCCTCTGGCAATTCACCGCCGGCCAGGCGCGCCGCTACGGCCTGCGCGTGGATCCGGCCGCCGACGAGCGCGGCGACCCGGTCAAGAGCACCCGCGCCGCCGCCCGCTACCTCGCCGACCTGCTCGCGCTCTTCGGCACCGACTCGTTCATGCTCGGCCTCGCCAGCTACAACTCCGGCGAGCACAAGGTGCAGCAGGCCCTCCTCCTGGTGGCGCAGGAGCCGGGCGGCTTCTCCCGCGACAAGCGCGACTTCTGGCACCTCTACCGCCGCAAGCTGCTCTCGCAGGAGACCAGCGAGTACGTGCCCGCCGTGCTGGCGGCGGCCATCGTCGGCAGCCATCCGGAGCGGTACGGGCTCGAGCCCAAGTGAAATGTTTGCGACGGTTGACCTGCGGGCGCCACTTCCTCTTGAAGTCCCCTTCGAACCGGAGCCGCCCATGATCCCGATCCTCGCCCTCGTCATCCTCGCCGCCGCGCCGGCCGACCCTTTCGAGGCGGAGCTGCGCGCCGCCGTGCAGAAGTTCGGCGGCGCCGCCGAGGCCGCGCCGCAGGAGTTCAAGGACGCAGTCCGCCGCTACCGCGACGAGCTCCTCCAGCGCAAGGACCTGCCGGCGATCCTCGCCCGCAAGGACCGCTACTGGCCGTCGGTGGCGCGGGAGCTTCTGGCCAAGTCGCTGCCGGCGGAGTTCGGCTTCGTGGCGCTGGCGGAGTCGCACTTCGACCCGCTGGCCCGCAGCGAGACCAGCGCCGGCCTCTGGCAGTTCACCGCGCCCACCGCGCGACGCTTCGGGCTGCGGGTCGACGACGCCGCCGACGAGCGCCTCGACGCCGACAAGTCCAGCCGCGCCGCCGCCGCCTACCTGGCCGCGCTGGTGGCCGAGTTCGGCCCGGAGTCGTTCATGCTCGCGCTCGCCAGCTACAACGCCGGCGAGGCGTCGGTGCGCCGCGGCCTCGAGCAGGTGGCGCGCGGCAAGGGCGCCTTGCGCAACGCCGCCCACGACTACTTCGAGCTCTACCGGCAGAACCTCTTCAACGCCGAGACGCGGGCGTACGTGCCGAAGGTCATCGCCGCCGCCCTGGTCGCGCAGCAGTCCCGACCGCGCTGAGCGGACGGTCGGTCCCCTGCCGGCGTCGGCAGAGAGGGTGCGGCAGGAAGGCGCCGTCCGCAGTAGATTGCCTCCTCGATGCTGCTGCCCGGAGCCGAAACCATGCCGCTCAAGGCGGCGCTCGCGCACTACCAGGCGCACGGCTGGGCGCGGCTGGGGCCGGTCATCGACGAGGCCTGCCTGGCGGCGCTGCGCGAGCGCGCCGACCAGATCATGCTCGGCGAGGTGGTCCACGAAGGCCTCTTCTTCCAGCACGACGCGCAGACCGGCCGCTACCACGACCTGCCGCGGGGCGCCGGCTACCAGGGACCGTCCCTGGGCTACCGCAAGATCGAGAAGCTGGAGCGCGACCCGCTCTTCCGCGCCGTGCTGGAGAACCCGCTCTTCGGCCGCGTCGCCCGCGCCCGCATCGACGGAGGCGTGGTGCTCTACCGCGCCGTGCTCTTCACCAAGGCGGCCACCGGCGGCACCCACCTGCCCTGGCACCAGGACGGCGGCAGCTTCTGGGGGCTGTCGCAGGATCCGTCGCTGCAGATCTGGACCGCGCTCGACGACGCGCCGGAAGAGTCGGGCTGCGTCGAGGTGATTCCGGATTCGCACCAGGCGGGACTGGCCACGCCGCTCGGCGGCGTCATCCCCGACGACGTGGCCGCGCGCCACCACGCCGCCGCCCGCGCCGTGCCGCTGCCGGCCCGCGCTGGCGAATGCCTCCTCATCCACAACCACCTCTGGCACCGCTCCTCCGTCAACCGCACCGGCAAGCCGCGCCGCGCCTTCACCGTCTGCCTGATGAGCGAGAGCATCCGCTGCCTGCGCAAGAAGCGGGCACCGCGGACCTTCCTGCCGCTCTTCCGCTAGAGCACCTTGCCGTATTCGGCAACGGCTCCTGTCCAACGGCCAGGGCTCGGAGACACCCGGCCGTCGGGGTAGCGGCGAGCCAGCCGGGCCGCGGGGTGCTAGAAGTCCGCCCATGACGCGGCACCTGCATACCTGCATGCTCTGCGAGGCGGTCTGCGGCCTCGCCGTCGAGCTGGACGGCGAGAGGATCGCCAGCGTGCGCGGCGACCCCGACGATCCCTTCAGCCGCGGCCACCTCTGCCCCAAGGCCGCCGCCATCGCCGACGTGCAGGACGATCCCGACCGCATCCGCGCGCCACAGCGCAAGGACGGGAGCACCGTCTCCTGGAAGGTGGCGCTCGACGAGGCCGGCGCGCGCATCGCCGCCATCCAGCGCCGGCACGGGCGCAGTGCGGTGGGCGTCTATTTCGGCAACCCCAGCGTGCATTCGTACTCGGCGCTCCTGGCCACGCCGCTCTTCTCCCGCGCCCTCGGGACGCGGTCGCGGTTCTCCGCCACCTCCGTCGATCAGCTGCCGCACATGCTGGCGGCGCTGCAGATGTTCGGCCACCAGCTGCTCCTGCCGGTGCCCGACGTCGACCGGACCTCGTTCTTCCTCATGCTGGGCGCGAACCCTCTCGCCTCCAACGGCAGCCTGATGACCGCGGGCGGCATCGGGAGGCGGCTCAACGCCCTCAAGGCGCGCGGGGGCAAGCTGGTCGTCGTCGACCCGCGCCGCACCGAGACGGCGGCGATCGCGGACCAGCATCTACCGATCCGCCCCGGGGGCGACGCACTCTTGCTCTTGGCGCTCTTGCACGTCGTCTTCGCCGAGAAGCTGGAGCGAACGCCGGGCAACGCCGACGGCCTCGCCGGGCTGCGGGCGGCGGCGGCCCGCTTTTCGCCCGAGCGCGTCGCCTCCCGCACCGGCCTCGCGGCGGACACCATCCGCAAGCTCGCCCGCGACTTTGCCGCCGCGCCCTCGGCGGTCGCCTACGGCCGCGTCGGCGCCAGCACGCAGGAGTTCGGCGCCCTCGCGGCCTGGCTCACCGTCGCCCTGGACGCCGTCACCGGCAACCTCGACCGCGCCGGCGGCTTCATGTTCACCACCCCCGCCGCCGACCTGATCGCGCTGGCCTCGCGCACCGGCGACCGCGGCCACTTCGGCGTCTGGAAGAGCCGGGTGCGCGGCCTGCCCGAGTTCGGCGGCGAGCTGCCGGCGGCGACGCTGGCGGAGGAGATCGAGACCCCGGGCGACGGCCAGATCCGCGCCCTGGTCACCTTCGCCGGCAACCCCGTGCTCTCGACGCCCAACGGCGGCCGGCTCGACCGCGCGCTCGGCAAGCTCGAGTACCTGGTCGCCATCGACCTCTACCGCAACGAGACCACCCGCTACGCCGATCTCATCCTGCCCACCCGCTTCGGCTTCGAGCGCGACCACTACGACCTCGCCTTCTATGCGCTGGCCGTGCGCAACGCCGCCCGCTACGTGAAGGCCATCGTGCCGGCGCCCGCCGGAGTGCGCGGCGACTTCGAGGTGCTGCTCGATCTGGCGCAAAGCGTGCTCGGCCACGGCGGCGGCAGGGCCTCGCGCCTGCTCAAGCTCTCGCTGCGGGCCGCGCGCCTCCTCGGCGAGCGCCGGGTGCTTGATTTGATGTTGCGCTTCGGGCCCCACCAGCTCTCGTTGAAGAAGCTCGCCGCGCATCCGCACGGGGTCGATCTCGGCCCCCTCGTGCCCCAGCTGGCGGCGCGGCTGGAGGGGCGGCGGATGCAGCTCGCGCCCGAGATCTTCCTGCGCGATCTGGACCGGCTGGAGGCCGCGGTGGAAAAGCCCGCCGAGGGGCTGGTGCTGATCGGCCGCCGCGCGCTGCGCAGCAACAACTCCTGGATGCACAACAGCCTGCGGCTGGTGAAGGGTCCGCCGGGCTGCGTGCTGCTCATCCATCCCGACGACGCCGCCCAGCGCGGGCTCTCGGCCGGCGCGCAAGTGCGGGTCGCCTCTCGCGTCGGCAGCGTCGAGGTGCCCCTGGGCGTCTCCGACGAGATGGCCCGCGGCGTGGTCAGCCTGCCCCACGGCTGGGGTCACGGCCGGGAAGGATCCGCTCTGGCGGTAGCAGGGGCGCACGCGGGCCAGAGCGTCAACGACCTCACCGACGAGCAGTCGATCGACGTCCTCAGCGGCAACGCGGCATTCAGCGGCGTGCCGGTCACCGTCACCGGGGTCTAGACCATGAAGAACAGGCAGTGGCTTCTCGAACGCCGTCCGCAGGGAATGCTCAGCGCCGGCGACTTCCGCTGGGTGGAGTCCGAGGTGCCCGCGCCCGCCGCGGGTGAAGTGCTGGTGCGCGTCCTCTGGCTCTCGTGCGACCCCACCCAGCGCGGCTGGATCGCGGGCGACACCTACCTGCCGGCGGTGAAGCTCGGTGCGGTGGTGCGCAGCTTCGCGGTCGGCCAGGTGATCGAGTCGCGCCAGGACGAATTCAAGAAGGGCCAGCTGGTGCAGGGGCTCTTCGGCTGGCAGGACTACGCCTGCGTGAAGCCGGGCACCGAGTCCGCCCCCGGCCCCGTCCCCGCGGGAGTGCCCATCGAGACGGCGATGAGCGCCTTGGGCCTCACCGGCCTGACCGCCTACTTCGGCCTGCTGGAAGTCGGACGGCCGCAGCCGGGCGAGACGGTGGTGGTCTCGGGCGCGGCCGGCGCCACCGGCTCGGCGGTCGGACAGATCGCGAAGATCAAGGGCTGCCGCACCATCGGCATCGCCGGCGGCGCGGAGAAGTGCCGGAAGCTGGTGAGCGACTACGGCTTCGAGGCCGCCATCGACTACAAGAGCGAGGAGGTCGGCAAGCGGTTGCGCGAGCTGTGCCCGAAGGGCATCGACGTCTTCTTCGACAACGTCGGCGGCGAGATCCTCGACGCGGCGCTGGCGCGGCTGGCGCGGCGCGGCCGGGTCGTCCTCTGCGGCGCCATCTCCCGCTACAACGACGACACGCTCGCGCCCGGTCCGAAGAACTACCTGAACCTGGTGCGCCAGCGCGGGCGGATGGAGGGCTTCATCATCCTCGACTACCTGCCTCGCGCGGCGGAAGCGGTGGCGGCGCTCTCGGGCTGGCTGAAGGACGGCAGGCTCAAGGACAGCGTCGACGTGGCGCACGGCCTCGAGAACGCGCCGGCCACCCTGGCGCGGCTCTTCAAGGGAGAGAACCGCGGCAAGCAGCTGCTCCAGATCGCGGACGCGGAGTGAAGCTCCGGGCGAAGATCTGCGTGGTCACCGGCGGCGCCAACGGCATCGGCCGCGCGCTCTGCCTGCGCTTCGCGCAGGAAGGCGCCCAGGTGGTCGTCGCCGATCGCGACGGCAAGGGCGCCGCCGAGGTGGCCGCGCTGGCGAAGGGAACCGCCGCCACCTGCGACGTGGCGCAGGAGTCCGCGATCGCGGCGCTGGTGCAGTCGGCGATCGCGCAGCATGGGCGCGTCGATCTCTTCGTCTCCAACGCCGGCCTGGTCGCGAGCGGCGGCGCCGAGGCCGCCGACGCCGACTGGGAGCGGAGCTGGAAGGTGAACTTGATGGCGCACGTCTGGGCGGCGCGACACGCGCTGCCTTCGATGCTGGCCCGCAAGGAGGGCTACCTGCTCTCGACGGCGTCGGCGGCGGGGCTCCTCACCAGCCTCGGTTCCGCGCCCTACGCGGTGACCAAGCACGCCGCCGTCGCCTTCGCCGAGTGGCTCTCGATCACACACGGCGCCGACGGCATCCGCGTCTCCTGCCTCTGCCCGCAAGGGGTCGACACCGACCTCCTCCGGCAGGCGGTGCGCGCGCCCGGCGGCAGGGCGGTGCTGGCGGCGGGCGCGGTCCTCTCCCCCGAGCAGGTCGCCGAGGCCACGGTGCAGGGCCTGTCGGACGAGCGCTTCCTCATCCTGCCGCATCCCGAGGTGGCGACGTACATGGCGCGGCGCGCCCAGGAGCACGAGCGGTGGCTCGTCTCCATGCGCAGCCTGCAGCGCAAGGTGGCCGCCGGGCCGCCGTAGTTCCTAGATTGCCGGATGAAAAGTTTCAGCGGCGCCGACGGCTTCGTCGAAGTTCGCGGCGCCCGCACGCACAACCTCAAGAACGTCGACCTGCGCCTCCCCCGCGACGCGCTGGTGGTCTTCACCGGCATCTCGGGCTCGGGCAAGTCCTCGCTGGCTTTCGGCACGCTCTTCGCCGAAGCCCAGCGCCGCTACCTCGAGTCGGTGGCGCCGTACGCGCGCCGGCTCTTCGATCAGCTGGGCATCCCCGAGGTCGATTCCATCGACGGCCTCCCGCCCGCGGTGGCCCTGCAGCAGCAGCGCGGCTCGCCGACCTCCCGCTCGTCGGTGGGCAGCGTCACCACGCTCTCCAACCTGCTCCGCATGCTCTACTCGCGCGCCGGCACCTATCCCAAGGGCCTCGCGCGCCTCGAGGCGGAGGCCTTCTCCGCCAACACACCCCACGGCGCCTGCCCCGGCTGCCAGGGCCTGGGCCGCATCTACGACGCCACCGAGCAGTCGATGGTGCCGGACCCGTCGCTGACCATCCGGGAGCGCGCCATCGCCGCCTGGCCGCCGGCGTGGCACGGGCAGAACCTGCGCGACATCCTCATCTCGCTCGGCACCGACGTGGACCGCCCCTGGCGCGAGCTGCCGCGCAAGGAGCGCAACTGGATCCTCTTCACCAGCGAGCAGCCGCAGCTTCCCGTCTACGGCGGCTACACCCACGCGGAGATCCAGCGCGCGCTGCGCCGCGGCGAGACGCCCCACTACCAGGGGACGTTTACCAGCGCGAAGAAATACCTCCTCGAGACCTTCGCCACCACCGAGAGCGCGTCGATCCGCAAGCGGGTCGCGCGCTACCTGATCAGCAGCGCTTGCCCGGCCTGCGAAGGCAAGCGGCTCAAGCCCGAATCGCTCTCGGTGAAGTTCGCCGGGCTCGACATCGCCGAGATGACGCGGCTGCCGCTCAAGGGCCTCGCCCGGCTCCTGCGGCCCAGCGCCGAGGGGACGGCAGAGGGCGCGGCCCGGCTCGCCGCCGCGCACCCGGAAAAGGCCATCATCGCGCAGCGCATCGCCTCCGAGATCCTCGCCCGCATCGCCATCCTCCTCGAGCTCGGGCTCGGCTACCTCTCGATGGAGCGCAGCACCCCGACGCTCTCGCCGGGCGAGTTGCAGCGGCTGCGCCTGGCGACGCAGGTGCACTCGAACCTCTTCGGCGTCGTCTACGTGCTCGACGAGCCCTGCGCCGGCCTGCACCCGGCGGACACCGAGGCGCTGCTCTCGGCGCTGGAAGGATTGAAGGCATCGGGGAACTCGCTCTTCGTCGTCGAGCACGACCTCGACGTCATCCGCCGCGCCGACTGGATCGTCGACGTCGGCCCGGGCGCGGGCGAGCAGGGAGGCCGCGTTCTCTACAGCGGACCGCCCGAAGGCCTGGCCCAGGTCGCGGATTCGCTGACCGGCGCGCACCTCTTCGCCGAGGAGGCCAAGCCGCTGCGGGAGCCGCGCCCGCCCGCCGGTTGGCTGCGGCTCCGCGGCGTGACCCGCAACAACCTGCACCACCTGGACGTCGACTTTCCCCTCGGCGTGCTCACCACGGTGACGGGAATTTCCGGGTCGGGAAAGTCGAGCCTGGTCAGCCAGGCGCTGGTCGAACTGGTGGCGGCGGAGCTGGGCCACGAGGAGCCGGCCGAGCCCCACGACGACCCGACGGCCGCGCCCGGCGCCGCACTGGGCGGCCAAATCACCTCCGGGCTTGCGCGGCTGCGGCGCCTGGTGCGCGTCGACCAGAAGCCCATCGGCCGCACGCCGCGCTCCAACCTCGCCACCTACACGGGCCTCTTCGATCACGTGCGCCGGCTCTTCGCCGCCACCAGGGCGGCGCGGGCCAGGCGCTATGACGCCGGCCGCTTCTCCTTCAACGTCAAGAAGGGCCGCTGCCAGACCTGCGAGGGCGAAGGCTTCGTCTTCGTCGAGCTGCTCTTCCTGCCCTCCGTCTACGCGCCCTGCCCCGGGTGCCACGGCGCCCGCTACCACCCGGAGACGCTGGCCATCCAGTACCGCGGCAAGAACATCGCCGAGGTGCTGGGGATGACCGTCGACGAGGCCGCCGCCTTCTTCGCCGACCAGCCGCAGCTGACCCGCGCCCTCGCGGTGCTGCGCGAAGTGGGCCTCGGGTATCTGCGGTTGGGCCAGCCCGCCACCGAGCTCTCCGGCGGCGAGGCGCAGCGGATCAAGCTCGCCACCGAGCTGCAGCGTCCGCAGCGGGGCGACGGCCTCTACGTCCTCGACGAGCCGACCACCGGCCTGCACCCTGCCGACGTGGAGAAGCTGATGGCGCAGCTCGACGGCCTGGTCGCCGCCGGCAACACCGTCATCGTCGTCGAGCACGACCTGCGGGTGGTGGCGGGCAGCGACTGGGTGCTGGACGTCGGCCCGGGCGCTGGAGACGAGGGCGGCCACCTCGTCGCCGCCGGTCCCCCTGCGGAGGTGGCCCGCGCGGCGAGGAGCCGGACCGCGCCGTACCTCCTGCGCTCTCTCGCGGGCCAGCCGGCCGACGCGCGCACGCCGCGGCTCTTGACGCCGGCTTTCGGCGAAGGCCACGCCTAGTCCCAGGCGCCCTTTCACACGGCTCACGCGCCCGACTTCGCCGCGCACGCGGCGGCGCGCTTCTGCAACAGCTCCCGCTCCCGCGCGTTCCGGGTCAGCCCTGCGGGGCGGTCGAACTCGGCGCGGGCTTCCTCGAGGCGGCCCAGCTTCTCGAGCAGGTCGCCGCGGACGCTGGGCAACAGGTGGTAGCCGGCCAGCTCGCCGGCCACGGCGTCGACCAGCTCGAGTCCGGCCCGTCGAGGCGGCCTTCGAGGTCCGGCGCCACCGGCTCCGGCACTCCCAGCTCCTCGTGCTTGCGCTGGAGCAGGCGGGCCCGGCGCAGCTGGTCGAGGGCGCGGTGCTTCGCTGTCGTCATCAGCCAGGCGCCCGGATTGTCGGGGACGCCGGTCCCGGGCCAGGTGGTCAGCGCCGTCACCAGCGCCTCCTGCGCCAGCTCCTCGGCCAGGCCCAGGTCGCGGGTGATCCGCACCAGCCCGGCGATGAGCCTGGCCGACTCGATGCGGAAGACGGCTTCGATGGCGCGGCGCGGATCGGTCACCGGCGCTGATCCATGCACCTTCGCGAGGCGGCGCGCCACCCGTCCGGCGCCAGGTGGACGGCGCCGGTTGACAGCCGCAGGGGCGTGATGTATTCAACCATCTGGTTACGTAACCAAATGGTGAAACATGAGGGCCCGCCAGCTCGACGCCACCTTCGCCGCGCTCGCCGATCCCACCCGGCGCGCCATCCTCAGGCGGCTCGTCTCCGGCACCGCCTCGGTCAGCGAGCTGGCGGCGCCCTTCCGCATGAGCCTGCCCGCCGTCTCCAAGCACCTCGGGGTCCTGCAGCGCGCCGGCCTCATCTCCCGCGGCCGCGACGCCCAGCGGCGGCCCTGCACCCTGAGGGCCGCCCCGCTCCGGGAGGTGGCCGACTGGGTGGTCCACTACCAGCGCTTCTGGGAGCAGAGCTTCGACCGCCTCGACGCGTATTTACAGACGCTGCAGAAGAAGGAGAAGCCACATGGCCGCAAGAAATGATCCGCGCGAGTTCGTCATCGAGCGGGACTTCGACGCACCGCGGGCGCTGGTCTTCGCCGCCTGGACCGACCCGAAGCACCTCGGGCAGTGGTGGGGGCCGGAGCTCTACCAGAGCCGCTGCGAGGTGGACCTGCGGCCCGGAGGGGCCTTCCGCATCGTCATGCTCCGCGACGGCGTCGAGTATCCGATGGACGGGGTCTACCGCGAGATCGCCGCCCCCGAGCGCCTCGTCTACACCACCGACCTCTCCGGCCAGCCCGCCAGCTGGCACGACGCGGTCGCCCCCGGACGCGACCGGAAGAAGCCGCCTCCCGCGTACGCGGCCACCACCACCGTCACCTTCGCCGACCTCGAAGGCCGCACCCGGCTCACCGTGCGGATGCGCTTCGAGTCCGCGGCCGAGCGCGACGCGCTGGTGCGCATCGGGATGAGCGGGGGCTGGAGCCAGAGCTTCGACAAGCTCGCCCGCAGCTTCACCGCGGACCGGGAGATCGCCGCCACCCGCCTGCTCGACGCGCCCCGCGCTCTGGTGTGGAAGGCCTGGACCGATCCGCGGCACATCGCCAGGTGGTGGGGGCCCAACGGCTTCACCAACACCATCGAGAAGATGGAGGTGCGGCCGGGCGGCGCCTGGGAGTTCGTCATGCACGGCCCCGACGGCACCGACTACAAGAACCGCGTCATCTACGACGAGATCGTCGAACCCGAGCGCATCTGCTACCGGCACCTCTCGGGGCCGGTCTTCCGCGTCATCGTGACCTTCGCCGAAGCCGACGGCGGGACGGTGCTGACCATGCGCATGCAGTTCGGGAGCGCCGCCGAGCGCGACCAGGTCGCCGAAAGGTTCCGCGCGGTCGACGGGCAGAGCCAGACGCTGGAGCGCCTGGCGGGCCACCTCGCCAGCGTTTCCTGAAATACTCCCGCCGCCGGCTCGTGATGGCGGCGGGAGATCGCCCATGACAGCATGCGTGTACCGTGGCGCCGGCCTGCTCACCCTCGTCCTCGCCTCCTGCGCGGGCGGGCAGCAAAAGCCCGGCTCTGCCATGACCGAGACGAAACCACCGAACCCGCTGCTCGCGCCCTGGCAGGGACCGTGGGGCGGCGTTCCGCCCTTCGGCAAGTTCCAGGTCGCGGACCTCCACTCCGCCATGGAGGAGGGCATGGCGCGCAACCTGGCCGAGATCGACGCGATCGCGGCCAACCCCGCGCCGCCGACCTTCGAGAACACCGTGGTCGCGCTCGACCGCGCCGGCGCGCCGCTCGACCGGGCCAGCGCGGTCTACGGCGTCTACACCTCGACCCTGAGCGATGAGCAGATGCAGGCCATCGAGGCCGACCTCTCGCCCAAGCTGGCCGCCTTCAGCGACCAGATCGTGCAGAACCCGAAGCTGTTCGCGCGGCTCGCCGCCGTCTACCAGCAGCGCGACGCGCTCGGCCTCACCCAGGAGCAGCAGCGGCTCCTCTGGCTCGACTACACGGGCTTCGTGCGGCAGGGGGCGAGCCTCGCCGGGCCGGCCAAGCAGGAGCTCTCGGCGCTCAACCAGCAGCTGGCGACGCTGGCGACGAAGTTCACCCAGAACATCCTCGCCGAAGAGGGCACGCAGCTGGTGCTGCTCGAGAGCGAGGACGACCTGGCCGGCCTCTCGCAGGGCCTGCGCGAACAGGCGGCCCAGGCAGCGGACTCGCGGGGCAAGGCGGGCAAGTGGGCCATCCTCAACACCCGCTCCAGCGTCGATCCCTTCCTCACGTTCTCCACCCGCCGCGACCTGCGCGAGAAGGTCTGGCGCATGTTCATCATGCGCGGCGACAACGGCGACGCCCACGACAACAACGGCATCATCACCGGGATGCTGAAGCTCCGCGCGCAGAAGGCGAAGCTGCTCGGCTACCCGACCTGGGCGCACTGGAAGCTGGAAGACCAGATGGCCAGGACGCCCGAGCGCGCCCTCGCCCTCATGGAGGCGGTGTGGAAGCCCGCCGTCGCCCGCGTCCACGAGGAAGTCGCCGACATGCAGAAGCTGGCGGCCGCAGCAGCTGGAGGAGCCGGCCTTGCCGGCGACGGGCGGAGCCCGAAGGGCGCAACATCGATCGAGCCGTGGGACTACCGCTTCTACACGGAGAAAGTGCGCAAGGCGAAGTACGACCTCGACGAGAACGAGCTCAAGCCCTACCTCCAGCTGGAGAAGCTGCGCGAGGGCATGTTCTGGGTCGCGGGCGAGCTCTTTGGCTTCCGCTTCGTCCCCGTCGAAGGCGGCTCGGTGCCCGTCTACCATCCCGACGTGCGCGTCTGGGAGGTGCGCGACGCGGCCGGCAAGCACGTCGGGCTCTGGTACTTCGACCCCTACGCGCGGCCGGGCAAGAACTCCGGCGCCTGGATGAACGAGTACCGCCGCCAGTCGCGCGTCGACGGCGAGGTGCCGGTGATCGTCTCCAACAACGCCAACTTCCAGAAGGGCAAGCCGGGCGAGCCGGTGCTGATCAGCTGGGACGACGCCACCGGCATGTTCCACGAGTTCGGCCACGCGCTGCACGGCCTCAACTCCAGCGTCACCTACCAGGCGCTTTCGGGCACCAGCGTGCCCCGCGACTACGTCGAGTTTCCCTCGCAGCTGCTCGAGCACTGGCTGTCCACCCGGGCGGTGCTCGACAAGTTCGCCACCCACGTCGAGACCGGCCAGCCCATCCCGGCGGCGCTGGTGGCGAAGATCGAGCGCAGCAAGACCTTCAACCAGGGCTTCGCCACCGTCGAGTACCTCTCGGCGGCGCTGGTGGACATGAAGCTGCACCTGGCGGGCGCGCGGGAGATCGATGCGCGCCGGTTCGAGAAGGAGACGCTCGACGCCCTGGGGATGCCGCGCGAGCTGGTGATGCGGCACCGCACGCCGCAGTTCGGGCACGTCTTCTCCGGCGACGGCTACTCGGCCGGCTACTACAGCTACCTCTGGGCGGACACGCTCTCCGCCGACGCCTGGGAGGCGTTCCTCGAAGGCAAGGGGCCCTACGATCTCGAGGTGGCGCGGCGGCTGCAGGAGCACGTCTTCCGCGCCGGCAACACGGTGGATCCCGCCGAGGGCTACCGCGCCTTCCGCGGGCGTGATCCGGGCACCGACGCGCTCATGCGCAAGCGCGGCTTTCCGGTGCCGGCGCCGGGCTCGGCGCAGCAATGAGGATGCCTCCTTCGACAGCGCCGGTCGCCTGGTGGTGAGGCACCTCCTCGCCGTCCTGGCGCTGTGCGGCTGCTCGACGGCAGCGCTGCCCGCGCTTCCGCCGCCCGCGGGCGACACCGCCACCGTCTTCGTCCCGGGCTACAAGGGCAGCTTCCTCGCCGGCGAGAACGGCGACCGCGCCTGGCTGACCCCGTCAGACGCGCTCTCGGGCGGAGATCGATCGCTGGCGCTGCCCTTTTCGGGAGACCACCTCGGCCCGCACTTCGGCGCGCTCCACCCCGACGGGCCGCTCACCCGCCTCTCGGTGCTGGGCGTCGGCGAGGACGTCTACCTCCACTTCCTCGAGTTCTTCGCCGGCGCCGTCCCCTCGCCGGTGGCCTTCTCCTACGACTGGCGGCAGGACGTGCGCGACTCCGGCCGCGCGCTCTGCGACGCGATCGCGCGGCTGCCGGCGAAGCGGGTGACCCTGGTCGCGCACAGCATGGGAGGGATGGTCGCGCTCGCCTGCCTGCAGCAGGGCGCGCCCAAG
>JAYWAJ010000177.1:0-16231 GCA_043782525.1 Deltaproteobacteria bacterium
GCCGGGCGCGACGCACGAGCAGCGCACGCCGCGCCCGCTCTCGGCCACGGCCTTGGTGAGCGCGACCACGCCCGCCTTGGAGATCCCGTAGGCCGCCGCGCCCCCGAAGCCGGTGAGCAGGGCCGGCTCCCAGGCGGCGACGTTGACGATGCGCCCCTCGCCGCGCGGCTCCATCCGCCGCAGCGCGGCCCGGCAGCAGAGGAAGGCCGAGCGCAGGTTGAGGGCGATCATCTTCTCGAAGGTCTCGAGCGAGGTCTCGGCGACGGTGCCGTCCACCCAGCCCCCTGCGCAGTGCACGCTGGCCCAGACCGGCTCGGCGTCGGAGTAGGCCGCCTCCACTTCGGCTTCGAGCAGCAGATCCGCCGCCTGCGCCACCGCTCCCGCGGCCACCGGGTCGGAGCTCTTGCGGACCAGCGCCACCACCCGGGCCCCGTCGCGCAGGAGCCGCTTGCAGACCGCGGTCCCGAGGTTTCCCGAAGCGCCCGTCACCACCACGCAGCGGCCCTCCAGCATGCAACCTCCATTGACAAGACCGCCCGATGCTCGCAGAACGCTGCGCTCGATGCGAGCCCGACCCTTGCTCCTCTACGGCGCGCTCCTCGCGCACACGCTCTTCTCCGCGGGCACGTACCTGTTCGCCAAGCGGGCGCTCCAGGAGATCCCCGCCCTCTCGCTGGGACTGATCCGCTTCGCCGGCGCCTCGCTCATCCTCGCGCTCCTGCTGCTGCGGCTGCGTCCCCCCGGCCAGCGGCTGCCGCCCCGCCGCGCCGTTCGCAAGCTGCTGGTGCTGGCGCTGGTGGCGGTCCCGCTCAACCAGGGCTTTTTTTTATATGGACTACAATATTCGACGGCTGCCCACGCCGCGCTGCTTTACACGCTGACGCCGCTCTTCGTGTTGCTCCTCGCGCAGGCGCTGCTGGGCGAGTTCCCGGGCTGGCGCACCGTGGCCGGCACCGCGCTGGCGCTGCTCGGCACCGTCTTCGTGCTGCTGCAGCGCGGGCTCGACCTGTCGCGCGGGCCGCTCTTCGGCGACCTCCTGCTGGTGGTGGCGGTGGTGGCCTGGGCCGTCTACACCGCCGAGGGCCGCGAGCTGGTGGGAGAGCACGGCGCGCTGCCCACTATCGCCTGGACGCTGATCGGCGGCACGCTCCTCTTCCTGCCGCTCGGGCTGGGTTCCCTGCTCTGGCCGTCGAACCGCGCGGCGCTCCTGCGGGCGTCGCCCGAGGCATGGTGGGGCGTGCTCTACCTGATCGTCGTCACCAGCGTGGTGGCGTACCTGCTCTGGTACTGGGCCCTGAAGCACCTGGCGGCAGCGCGGGTGGCGGTCTTCTCCAACCTGCAGCCGCTGGCGACGGCGGGACTGGCCCACCTCTTCCTCGGCGAAAAGGTCACGCCAGCGTTCCTGGTCGGGGCGGCGGTGGTGATCTCCGGCGTGCTGCTGGCGCAGCGCCAAGGATCGCCCGCCGGGTTGCTCCGGGCGGCTACCAGAAGTTCGTGACGCCCGCGCCGACCCAGAGCTGGCGGTAGCCGTCGGCGTTGGCCCTGCGCCCATACCCGAGGGAGAAGCCCAGGTCCCACTGGCGCGCGAGGCTCCAGCTCGCGCCCAGCCCCGCCGATCCCTCGAGCCGGCCGGAGGGCGCGATGGGCGCACCGGGCAGCAGGAGGTAGCTGCGCGCGACGAAGAGCGACGCCGACGCGCCCAGGGCGAACGTGTCGCGGTCCCGGCGGTGCAGCCGGCCAGCGCGAAAGCGGCAAGCCAAGGGGCCTTCACGACCTGTGACTCCGGGTGAAGGCGGCGAGGTAGAAGCCGTCGGTGCCGTGCCGGTGGGGCAAGAGCTGCACCTCGTCGCCGGGGAGCTGCAGCGCTGCCGGCAGCGCCGCCGAGGGCGCGAACTGCGTCCCGTGGGCGGCGAGAAACCGCCCGCGCACGTCCTCGTTTTCCTGCGCGTTGATCGAGCAGGTCGCGTAGACGAGCCGGCCGCCCGGCTTCACCAGCTTCGCGTACCGCTCGAGGATCTGCAGCTGCCGGGGCGGAAAGGTCAGCACCTCGGCGGCGTCCAGCCGCCAGCGCGCGTCGGGGTTGCGGCGCAAGGCTCCCAGCCCGCTGCAGGGCGCGTCGATGAGGACCAGGTCCGCCAGCCCGTAGAGATCGGCGATGCGCGCCTCGCTGGACTCCGCCACGCCGCGCGCTTCCCAGTTGTGCACGCCCGCCCGCCGGGCGCGGGGCCGCATCTCGTCGAGCCGGCGCAGGTCGCGGTCGCAGGCGATGAGCCGGCCCTTGTTGTGCATCTCGCTGGCCAGCGCCAGCGCCTTGCCGCCCGCGCCAGCGCAGGCGTCGACGACGAGCTGACCGGGCCGGGCCAGGCAGGCGAGCGCGATCAGCTGGCTGCCCTCGTCCTGCACCTCGAAGAGCCCGGCCTTGAAGGCCTTGAGCGCGAAGACGTTGGTGCGCCCCGTGAAGGTCACGCCCCAGGGCGAGAGCCGGGTCGGCTCCACCTGCGCCTCTTCGGCCCGCAGCGTCGCCAGCAGCTCGTCGCGGGTGTTCTTGAGGAGGTTGGCCCGCACCGTCAGCGGCGCGCGCTGGTTGAGCGCTGCCGCCAGCAGGCGCGTCTCGCCAGCCCCCAGCTGCGCCGACCAGAGCGACGCCAGCCAGCGCGGCAGCGAGGTCTCGGCGGCCAGCGCCTCGAGCGGATCTTCGGGCGTGCCCAGCTCCGCGGGCCTGGCCACCAGCTCGAGCGCCCAGGTCCAGAGCGCCACTTCCGGCCCGGCCAGCCCCGCCGCGCTGGCGGCCGACTGCTCATCGCCCACCACCAGATAGGCAGCGTAGCGGAGGAGGTGCTGCGTCGGCGTGGCCAGGCCGCTCAGCTGCAGCTGGCGCGTCGCCAGCGCGCGGCCGAGCAGGTGATCGACGCGCCCCTGCAGCCGGAGCAGCCCGTAGACCGCGTCGGAGACGGCGCGCCGCTCCACCGAGCGCAGCTGCTTTTCGCGCCGCAGCACGCGCTGCAACGCCTGGTCGGCGCGCGCGCCCTCGCGGCGGACCTCCTCGTAGATCTCCAGCACGGCGGTGCGGACCAGCTGCGCTCTCACGCGGCGTTCTTAGCAGAATCCGCCGGCGGCAGGACGCAGGCGGCGGCAGCTTTCCGGAGCCGCGGCCATCCGCCGCCCATCGCTTCCGGCGCGCGCGGTCGAGGGCCGGCTACCCGGCGCCCCCCCGACGATCGGCGTAAAGACCTTCTGCGGAAGCCGAAAGGAGCGGTTCCTGCTCTACCTTGGCCCGTGACCTGCTTCGTCGCCCTTCTCACCGCCGCGGTAGCCCAGGACCGCCCTGCCCTGCCCTCGCCCCTGGCGCTGCCGGAGGCGCTGCGCATCTTCCGCGAGCGCGGCTTCGACCTGCTGCTGGCGGGACAGCAAGTGGAGAGCGCGCAGGGCGACCTGGAGGTGGCGGGCGCCGTCGCCAACCCGCAGCTGAGCGGCGGGCTGGGCAAGTCCTTCAACTACGATCCGGCGCAGTGCGCGGGCTGCTCGTCGCTGCAGGAATCGGTGGTCCTCTCCGACCAGGGCGCACTCTTCGACCTGCTGGTGAACAAGCGCGGCCTGCGCAAGGACGTCGCCCGCGCCGCGCTCGAGGCCGCCCGGCTGTCGCGCGCCGACGCGCAGCGGACGCTGGAGTTCCAGCTCAAGCAGCAGTTCCTCCAGGCGGCGCTGGCCACCGAGCAGGCCCGCTTCGCCCGCGAGGCGATGGACTCCACCGCCCGGACCCGCGGCCTGATGGAGCGGCGCTACGGGGCGGGCGCGGTCTCCGAAGCCGACCTGGCCAAGGCCGACGTGGCCGCGCTGGAGGCGGAGCAGCAGCTCGATCAGGCGCAGGCGCAGCTGGCGTCGGCCCGGGCCGCGGTGGTCTTCCTCCTCGGCGGACAGGAGCCCCTGCCGGGGCTGGAGCTCGACACCAAGGCGCTCGACTACCGGGCCGACGCGGTGCCTGCTCTCGCTTTGGATACTTTGTATACCCAGGCGCTGGAGGCGCGCCCCGATCTGCGGGCCCTCGACCGCCAGCTCGAGCGGGCGCAGGCGGCGCTGGCCCTGGCGCGGCGGCAGCGGTTCCCCGACCTGCAGCTCTCGGCGACGTACACGCAGGAGGGCACCGGCAACAACGCGCTGACGCCGCCCACCCTCTCGTTCGGCCTCTCGCTGGGGCTCCCCGTCTTCTACCAGCAGCAGGGCGAGATCCGCCGCGCCGAGGCCGACCTGCGCACCCAGGCGCTCCAGCGCGGCAAGGTGCGCGCGCTGGTGGCGCAGGACGTCTCGCAGGCGTTCGCGTCGTTGCAGAGCGGGCAGAAGCTGGTGGAGCGGATGCAGGGCAAGCTCCTGGGGCGCGCGCAGCGGGCCCGCGACCTGGCCCGCATCCAGTACGAGAAGGGGGCCTCGTCGCTGCTCGAACTTCTCGACGCCGAGCGGACCTACATCGCGGTGCACGGCGAGTACGTCCAGGACCTGTCGATCTACTGGACCGCGGTGGCGCAGCTCGAGCAGGCAGCAGGAAAGGATTTGCGGCAATGAGGTGGATGCGGATGACCCTGGCCGTCGGGCTCGCCTTTGCCTGCGGCAAGCACGAGCCCGCCCCGGCGCCGCACGCGCCGGCCGGCGAGGTGTGGCTCTCGCGGCAGCAGCTCGAGGCGCAGCAGATGCGGGTCGAGGTGGCCGCCGAGCACGAGGTGGCGGCTTCCCTCGAGGCGTCGGGGCGGATCGCCTTCGACGATCTGCGCGTCTCGCACGTCTTCTCGCCGGCGTCGGGACGGGTCGTCCGCATCGTGGCCGCGCCCGGCCAGCACCTGCGCAAGGGAGATCCGCTGCTCGAGATCGAGTCGGCCGAGGCCGGCGTTGCCCTCTCCGACCTGGGCAAGGCCGCGGCCGACCTGGGCGCCGCCGAGCGCGATCTCAAGCGGCAGCGGGAGCTGGTCGAGGCCCACGCCGGGGCGCAGCGGGATCTCGACCAGGCGCAGAGCGCGTTCGACCGCGCCCGGGCGGAGCTGTCGCGGGCCCGGCAGCGCGCCGCCATCTTCCGCCGCCAGGGTGCCGATGCGGTCTCGCAGCGCTTCGTCTTGCGCTCGCCCCTCGAGGGCGAGGTGATCGCCCGCAACGCCAACCCGGGCACCGAGGTGCAGGGGCAGACCGCGGGCGCCAGTGCGGTCGAGCTCTTCACCATCGGCTCCATCGATCCGGTCTGGGCCTACGCCGACGTCTTCGAGGTGGACCTGGCGCGGGTGAAGGCGGGCGCGCCGGTGGCGGTCAAGGTCGTCGCCTATCCCGACCGCGTCTTCACCGGGCGCGTCGACTGGATCTCCTCGACGCTCGACCCCGCCTCGCGCACCGCCCGGGTGCGCTGCACGCTGCGCAACCCCGCGCGCCTGCTGCTGCCGGAGATGTACGCGACCCTGGCCATCGAGACGCCGGCGCGCCGGGCGCTGGCCGTCCCCCGCAGCGCCATCATCCACGTCGGCGAGGAGCGGGTGGTCTTCGTGCAGACCGGCACCACCGAGAACGGCCTGCTCAAGTTCCAGCGCCGGCGGGTGGTGGTGGAAGAGGGGGAGAACGATCCGGTGCCGGTGAAGAGCGGCCTTGCGCCCGGCGAGCCGGTGGTGGTCTCGGGCGGGCTCCTGCTCTCCGGAATGCTCTGATGCGCTGGCTGGTCGAAAAGGCGCTGGCGGCGCCCTTCATCCTGGTGGCGCTGGCGGCCTTGCTGCTCGGCACCGGGCTCTATTGCTATGCCCGGCTCGATATCGAAGCCTATCCCAATCCGGTGGCGCCGATGATCGAGATCATCACCCAGCCCGCCGGCTGGAGCGCCGAGGAGGTCGAGCGCTACGTCACCATTCCCCTCGAGAACGGCCTGGCGGGAATGATCGATCTCGACCACATCCGCTCGCAGTCGCTCTTCGGGCTCTCCGACGTGAAGTGCTATTTCAACTGGAACCCGGAATACCACGAGGCGCAGCAGCGGGTCCTCAATCGATTGCAGTTCATTTCCTTGCCGACCGGTATCCAGCCGCAAATCTCGCCCTGGAACGCGGTGGGCGAGATCTATCGATATGTCCTCAAGGGCCCCGGCTATTCGCTGGCGGAGCTGAAGACGGCGCAGGACTGGATCCTCGAGCGCCAGTTCCGCCAGGTGCCGGGCGTGGTCGACGTGGTCGGCTTCGGCGGGGAGACGAAGGAATACCACGTCGACGTCGACCCCTTCCGGCTCAAGGGGCACGGGCTGGGACTTTCGCAATTGACTCAATCGATTGCCAATGCCAACCAGAACGTGGGCGGCCAGCGGCTGGCGCTGGGCGAGCAGTCGTTCAACGTCCGCGGGGTGGGCCTGATCCGCTCGCTGGACGAGATCGGGCAGATCGTCCTCTCGCAGCCGAAGACCGGGACGCCGGTGCGGGTGCGCGACGTCGCCCAGGTCCGCGTCGGCGCGGCGCCGCGGCTGGGGATCGTCGGGCGCGACCTGGAGCCCGACGTGGTGCAGGGCATCGTGCTCATGCGCTATGGCGGCAGCTCGCTGGAGACGCTGAAAGGCGTGCACCAGCGGGTGGAGCTGATCCGCAAGAATCATCTCTTGCCGATTGGAATGGAGCTGGAGACCTATTACGACCGCGAGCGCCTGGTCCATATGACCACCCGCACGGTGCTGGAGAACCTCCTCGTCGGCATGCTGCTGGTGACCTTCGTCCTCTGGGTCTTCCTCGGCCAGGCGCGGGCGGCGCTGGTGGCGGCGGTCAACATCCCGCTGGCGCTGATGGCCGCCTTCTGCGGAATGGTCTTTACCGGCACGCCCGCCAACCTGATTTCATTAGGCGCCATCGATTTCGGAATCATCGTCGATTCCACCGTCATCATGGTGGAGAACATCTACCGGCACCTGGGCCCGCGCGGGCAGGGCACGGTGCGCGAGCGCATCGCCGAGGCCGCGGGGGAGATCGGCGCGCCCATGTTGTTCTCCACCGTGATCATCACGCTCGCCTTCGTGCCGCTCTTCACCATGACCGGCGTGGCCGGGGTGATCTTCTCGCCGATGGCGCATACCTATGCCTTTGCCATCGGCGGCGCGGTGCTCCTCTCCATCACGCTGACGCCGGTCCTCGCCGCCTGGGTGCTCCGCGTCGACGTCCAGGCGTCGCCCGGCCGGGCGGGCGAGGCGCACGAGGAGGCCCACGGTCACGACAACCGCTTCCTGCGCTGGCTCGATTCGGTCTATCGCCCGGTCTTTGCCTTTGCCCTGCGGCGGCCGGCCGCCGCCATCCTGCTTGCCCTCCTGCCGGTGGCGCTGGCGGGCGGCATCCTCACCCAGCTGGGCAGCGAGTTCATGCCCAAGCTCGAGGAAGGCAACTTCTGGATCCGTGCCACCCTGCCCACCAGCGTCTCCCTGGAGACGAGCGCCCGGCACGTCGGCCGCATGCGCCGCATCCTCCTCGGCTGCGAGGACGAAGGCTGCGGCAAGCGGCGCAATCCGGAGATCCGCACGGTGGTCTCGCAGCTGGGGCGCCCCGACGACGGCACCGATCCCTCCGGCTTCTACAACATCGAGATGTTCGCGCCCCTGTTGCCGCAGGACGAATGGCGGCGGGGCATCACCAAGGAGAAGCTCACCCTCCAGCTCTCGCGCGAATTGCACGACGCCTTTCCGGGCGTCGACTTCAACTTCTCGCAGGCCATCGCCGACAACGTCGAGGAGGCGATGAGCGGCGTCAAGGGCGAGAACACGGTTAAAGTCGTGGGGCCGGACCTTCGCGTCAACGAGGCTCGCGCGGCGGAGATCATCAACGTGCTGCAGCAGATCCGGGGCGTCGAGGACCTGGGCATGTTCCGCTCGCTCGGGCAGCCCGATGTCCAGATCGCGCCCGACCGCGAGCTGTGCGGCCGCTATGGCCTCAACGTCGGCGACGTGGGCGCGGTCGTCCAGGCGGCCATCGGCGGGCAGGCGGTGACCCAGGTCTTCGAAGGAGAGAAGAAGTTCGACCTGGTGGTGCGCTGGGCGGAGCCGTACCGCAAGGACCTGCGCGCCATCCGGCAGATCCTGGTGACCGCCCCCGACGGCGCGCAGCTCCCGCTCGGGCAGCTGGCCAAGATCACCGAGGAGGACGGGCCCTCGGTGATCTACCGCGAGGACAACCGCCGCTACGCCCCGGTGAAGTTCTCGGTGCGCGGCCGCGACCTGGGCGGCACCATCGAGGAGGCGCAGCGCCGCGTCGCCGCCGAGGTAAAGCTGCCGTACGACACCCACCTCGAGTGGGCCGGCGAGGCCGACCAGCTGCGCGAGGCGTCGAACCGCCTCAAGATCATCATCCCGCTCACGCTCCTCCTCATCGCCTTCCTCGTCTACTCCGCCGTGGGCGGCTTCCGCGACATGCTCATCGTGCTGCTCAGCATCCCCGCCGCCTGCACCGGCGGCGTCGTCGCGCTCTTCCTCACCGGCACGCATCTGTCGATCTCGGCGGCGATGGGCTTCATCTCCATCTTCGGCATCGCCGTGCAGGACGCCATCATCGTCGTCACCTACGCGCAGCGGATGTGGAAGGAGGGCCACCCGCTGGAGGAGGGCGCGCGGCTGGCGGCCGAGCGAGGGCTGCGCCCGGCGCTGATGACCGCAGCGGTGGCGCTGATCGGCCTCCTGCCCGCGGCGGTCTCGCGGGGCATCGGCAGCGAGACGCAGAAGCCGCTCGCCATCGTGGTCATCGGCGGAATGCTCATGCTGGCGCTCCTGCCCCGCCTGCTCCTGCCGCCGCTCCTGGTGCTGGCGCACAGGCGGCGCCGGCGCGCAGTTGCGGTGCCTTCGGTGTAAGGTGCCGCCTTCTTTTTGAAGGAGCGCTGCGCAATGGCCCAGGCGAGCAAAAGCGTCAACGTCAACGTCCCGCCGGAGAAGCTGTTCGACGTGATTGCCGACTATGAGAAGTATCCGGAGTTCTTGCCCGAGGTGAAGAAGGTCAAGGTCGACGCCGGGCAGGGCAGCATCAAGGAAGTGACCTATACGGTGGATATCAAGGCCAAGGTCATTAACTATACCTTGAAGCATACCGCCGAGCGGCCCACCAAGCTCTCCTGGACCATGATCAAGGGCGAGATGATGAAGGGCAACGACGGCACCTGGGTGCTCAAGCCGGGCGCGCAGCCGGGGACCACCGACGCGACCTACACCATCGACCTGAAGCTCAGCTCGCTGGTGCCGGGGTTCATCGAGAAGGCCCTCGCCGAGCAGTCGCTGCCGGGCCTGCTCGCCAACTTCAAGAGCCGCGCCGAGAAGCTGTTCCCGAAAAATGCCTGAGCTCGACGGCCGCGTCGTCCTGGTGACCGGCGGCGCGGGCGGCATCGGGCGGGCGCTCTGCGAAGCCTTCGCCCGCGCCGGCGCCGACGTGGCGGTGGTCTCGCGCCAGCCTTCGGAAGAAGTCGCGGCCGGCGTGCGCGCGCTGGGCCGCCGCGCCGTGACGGTCGCCTGTGACGTGCGCGAGCTTTCGCAGTGCACGGCCGCCGTCGAGCGCGTGGTCGCGGATCTGGGCCGCCTCGACGTGCTGGTCAACAACCACGGCGCCAACTTCCTCGCCCCCGCCGCCGGGATCTCGCAGAACGGCTGGCGCGCCATCGTCGGCGTCGTCCTCGACGGGACCTTCCACATGAGCCGCGCCGCCTTCGCGCCGCTCTGCGCCTCGGGACGCGGGCGGATCATCTCCATCGCCGCCACCAACGCGGCTCGGGGCTCGCCGCTGATGGCCCCGAGCGGCGCGGGGAAAGCCGGAGTCCTCTCGCTGATGGAGTCGCTGGCCGTCGAGTGGGCGCCCTTCGGCATCACCTGCAATTCGGTGTCGCCTGGACCGGTGGACACCGCCGGCGCCAACCAGCGCCTCTGGGCGGACGACGAGACCTACCAGCGCATCGCCAGGCGCGTCCCGCTCGGCAAGCGCCTCGCCACTCCCGCCGACGTGGTCGGCCCGGTCCTCTTCCTCGCCGGCGACGGCGCCGCCTTCATCACCGGCGCCGAGATCGTCGTCGACGGCGGCGAGCGCCTGCGCCAGCTCGGGTTCGACTGAGCGAGACGGGGCGTGGTCGAAAGGAGTTTGTTGCGCGCAGAGGACCGCGCGCTTTAGTCTGCCGCCGATGCGCCCCGAAGACCTCCGCAGCACGCCCGTCTCCGAGCTGCAGCGGCTCTATGGAGACGAGGCGCGCGACCTCCCCAGCGGCGGCCTGACTGCGCTGCGCGAAGATCCGCGGGCGGGCGCGCGGGCGGTGGCCGAGCGCATTGCCAGGCGCAACTCGAAGGCGCAGGCCGAAGGGCGGCGGCTGACGCGGCTGTCGGCCTTCGAGCAGCCGCTCTGGGATCGAGGCCTCCTCTACGTCGGCGGCTGCGACGAGGTGGGGATGGCGCCCCTGGCCGGGCCGGTCATCGCCGCCGCGGTGATCCTGAGACCGGGCACCCGCATCCCGGGCATCAACGATTCGAAGCAGCTCTCGCCGGAGGAGCGCGAGGCGCTGGAGCCGGAGATCCGCGCTGCGGCCATCGCGGTCGGCCTCGGGCGCGCCGAGGTCCACGAGATCGACACCATCAACATCTATCATGCGGGCCTGCTCGCCCTGCGCCGCGCCGTGCTCGCCCTCGACCCGCAGCCGCAGCATCTCCTCGTCGACGCCCGCCGCCTCAAGGACCTGCCCTGTCCGCAGCAGCCCATCATCCGGGGCGACGCGAAGAGCATCACCATCGGCGCCGCCTCCATCGTCGCCAAGGTCCACCGCGACCGGCTGATGGCGCGGCTCGACCTCGAGTACCCGGGCTACGGCTTTGCCGCGCACAAGGGCTACCCGACGCCCGAGCACCTCGAAGCCCTCGAGCGCCTCGGCGCCTGCGCGCTGCACCGCCGCAGCTTCGCGCCGGTGGCGCGGAAGCTCGGCCTCATTCCCGTGCAGCAGGATCTCTTCGCGCGGCCCGAGCCGCGCCGCTCCGAACAAGGAAATCGATGAACGCGTTGACCGGCAAGCAGCGGCGCCACCTCCGGGCGCTCGGACATCATCTCAGCGCCGTGGTGCAGGTGGGCCACGAGGGCGTCACCGACGCGGTGGCGCGCCAGGCCGACGCGGCGCTGGAAGCGCACGAGCTGATCAAGATCAAGGTGAGCGAGAACGCGCCGCAGGATCGCGAGGAGGCCGCCGCCCAGCTGGCCGAGAAGTGCAGCGCGCACCTGGCGCAGGTGCTGGGCCGCACCGCCCTGCTCTACCGGCGCCGCAAGGAGAAGCCGGAGATCGTGCTGCCGGAGTAAGGGCCCTGCCGGCGGACCGGGTCAGCCCTTCTTGCCCATCAACCGCAGCTCGCGCTGCGCCTCGACGTGGGTCGGCTCCAGCTCCAGCACGCGGTGGTAGCAGCGCTGGGCCAGCTTCAGCTCGCCGACCACTTTCGCCATGTGCCCGAGGAAGAGGTGCGCCGGCACGCACAGGTCGATCATCTTGATCGCCTTCTTGCAATCGCCGGAGCACTCCGGATACGCCGCCTTGCGGTCCTTGGAGAGGAGGAACCGGGCGTAGCCGCGCCAGGCGTAGAACTCCGCCTCCTCGGCGTTCATGGAGATGGCCTTCTCGAGGAGGTCGAGCCCCTCCTGGTACTTGCGCGCCTTGATCATGATCTCGGCCCGCTGGAAGTTCTCCTCGGCGGCGAAGATGCGGGCCACGTCGACGCTGTCCTTCTTGCCGGCGAGCTCGTCCTCGTAGTCCTTGCGCCGCTTGTCGTCGGAGAGCACCTGCACCGCCTGGTTGACCCGTCCGAAGAGCCGCTCCTTGAGCTGCCGCAGCTCCTCCTGCGCCGGGTCGGAGACGGTGTCCGGATGCAGCTCCTTGGCGAGCGCGAAGAAGTTCCGCTTGGCCTCCGCGGAGGAGGCGGTCTTGCGCTCGAGGCCCAGCACCTCGAAGTGATCGACCTTCTCGAACCGCGCGAGGAGCCCGGTCAGCCGCCGCAACGCCGCCCCCGGCGACTCGCCCGCGGGGGTCACCGCCCAGGTCGGCACCGGCCGCGCCTTGGGAGGCGGCGCCTGCGGCAGCGGCGGCGGCGGCAGGCTCGACTGCAGCATGGGCGGCGCCTTCTGGACCTTGGGAGCCTCGGTCCTGGGCGGCGCCTTGCGGGCGGCATCGCGGGCCAGCCGGGGCAGCTCGCGCGGCTTCTCCGGCGCGCGCTCGGCGTTGCCGGGCAAATCCGGTAGCCCCGGCGAGACCTGCGCCGCCGGCGGCGAAGGGGCCGGCGGCTTGAGCGGCGGCAGGTCCGGATCGGTGTCTTCCATGTCGGGGATGTCGGCGAAAGCCAGGTGCCCCAGCTCGGCGAGCAGGTAGAGGAGCCGCACCGCCACGCCCGGGTCCTGCGCCTGGATCAACTCCTCGCCGCTGCGGGTGCCGTCGATGGCGGCGTAGAGCCGCGCTTCCTGCGCGTTGAGCGTCAGCTCCTCGACCTTGCCGATGCCGAGCCCGCCCGAACGCACCACCGGGCGCAAGAGCCGCTTGCCCAGCCGCGCCCGCAGGAGCTTCAGATCGAGCCGGCGCACCGACTCGGCGAGCAACGTCCAGCGCGCCCCGAGGGGAAACGCTCCCGGCGGCGGCGGCGCATCCTTCTCGAAGGAGAAGGTCCCGCGCCACGAGACCAGCGCGCGATCGAGCAGGAAGCTCGCGTAGTCGCCGAGGAGCTTGTGCGCGTCCGCAGGCGGGATGAGCTGCATCTGGAAGAGCACCGCGACCAGGTCCTGCCCGGTCTTCGCCGCCAGCTCCTCGACCGCCCGGGCGCTGCTCGCCGCAACCACGCCGCGCTGCTGGAGGAAGCGCAGCAGCGAGAGGTCGGGGTCGTCGCTGCCCAGGTGCTCGGGCGTCCCGCGGCGGAAGCCGAGGGTCAGCACCCGCCCTTTGTCGAGCTGCAGCCGGATCGCACCCGACGCCGAGGTGAGCGCGGCCAGCGCGTAGAGCCGGAGCGGCGAGAGCTGTCCCAGATCTCCGCTCTCCGGAAGCTCGAGCGGCTTCTCCACCAGCGGCGCCGGCGGCGGCTCGGGCGCCCGCTGCGGCAGCGGCTTCGCCGGCGGGGGCGCCGGGGGAGGCTCTGCCGCCTGACCTTGCTTGATGCCAAAGGCCGCGGCCATGGCCTTGCTGATCCGCGGCGGCGCGGACTCCGTGACGGGCGCCTTTTTTTCCACCTTGCGCTGCGGGACGAGCAGGTCGCGCAGCTCGGGAAACTCCGTCCCCGGATGCCACTCCTTGCCGTCCAGCGAGGCTTCGCTCTTCTCGGTCAGCTGTCCGCGCAGCCGCTCGAGCGCGCCCAACGGGAAAGGTCCCCAGGTCCGCCCCTGCTCCGTTCGTACCCAATAATTCCGATCGGCCACCGCGGAAGACTAACATGGGGCCTGCGATGCCCAGAGTCCGCGCCCGCCGGGCCCCCCGCCCCAACGCCACCCTCCTCTGCCGGCGCGTGGTCTCCGACATGGCGAAGAAGCTGCCGGAGATGGCGCACGTGAAGGCCTCGCGCATCCTCTTCGTCGCCGGCGAGGCCCGCCGCTCCTCGCGGGCGACCATCCGTCCGCTGGCGGGCGCGCGCATCTCGCTCAAGGGCAAGCCCGCGCTCTACTGCGTGACGCTGCGGCCCAAGTTCTTCCGGTCGTCGACGCCGGAGCAGCGGGTCGAGACCCTGCTCCACGAGCTGCTGCACATCTCGGCGGAGTTCGACGGCAAGCTGCACTCCGCCCGGCGCCATTCGTCGCTGGCCAGGGGAAAGTTCGAGGCCCTGCTGCAGCCGCTGGTGCGGCGGTACCTGGCGGAGGCGGACACCGCGCTCCTCTCCGGGCTCGCCCACGACGGCGAGATGATCGCCCGGCAGTGGCTGGAGCGGCCGGCGGGCCGCGCGGCGAAGCGGCAGGCCTACAGCGAGAAGCACCTCTTCGTCGGCCCGGTGCAGATGATCACCCGGCGCCAGCTCAACAGCTGAACCCCCGGCGCGGCCCGGAACGGGGTTGACTCCCGACCCGCGAAGCGCGAGGGAACGGGCATGAAGATCGCGGTCCTGACCGGCGGTGGCGATTGTCCTGGCCTCAATGCGGTGATCCGCGCGGTGGTCCGGCGCGGCGAACAGCTCGGGCTGGAAGTGATGGGAGTGCGGGAGGGCTGGCGCGGCCTGATGGACCCGCCGCTCCACGACCGGCTCACCCGCGAGGCGACGAGCGGCATCCTCCACCTGGGCGGAACCATCCTCGGCACCAGCCGCACCAACCCGTTCAAGAAGCCGGGCGGCGCCGAGATGGTGGTCAAGAACCTCAAGTCGCTGAACGTGGGCGCGGTCATCGCCATCGGCGGCGAGGACACGCTGGGCGTCGCCACCAAGCTGCACCAGCAGGGCATCCACGTCATCGGCGTGCCCAAGACCATCGACAACGACCTCTCCGGCACCGACCTGACTTTTGGCTTCGACACCGCCGTGCAGATCGCCACCGAGGCCATCGACCGGCTGCACACCACGGCGGAGTCGCACAACCGCGTCATCGTCTGCGAGGTGATGGGGCGGCACGCCGGCTGGATCGCCACCTGGTCGGGCATGGCCGGGGGCGCCGACGTCATCCTCATCCCGGAGCGGCCCATCGAGGTGGACAAGGTCTGCGAGCACATCCAGCGGCGGCACCGGTCGCGCGGGGTGAAGTTCTCCATCGTCGTCGTCGCCGAGGGCGCCAGGCTCGGCGGCGGAGAGGCGAAGGTCAACGAGAAGCTCGACGAGTTCGGCCACATCCGCCTGGGCGGCATCGGGCAGCAGCTCTCGGAGCTGATCGAGAAGAAGACCGGCTTCGAGACGCGGGCCACCGTGCTCGGCCACATCCAGCGCGGCGGGACCCCGACCGCCTTCGACCGCGTGCTGGGGACGCGCTTCGGCGTGCACGCTGCCGACATGGTCGCCCGCGGCGAGTGGGGGAAGATGGCGGCGCTGCGGGGGAACGCCATCATCTCCATCCCGCTGGCGGAGGCGACCGCCAAGCTCAAGACCGTGGACGACGCCTTCTTCTCCGTCGCCGAAGTGTTCTTCGGCTAGAGGCAAAGGCAAGAGCACACCGCGAAGGCGCGATGTTTGCGAAGGTATTGGGGGGCGTGCAACCCCACCCAGGCTTTTCTTCGCGGCCCTTCGTGGATCTTCGCGTCTTCGCGGTGGGCTTTTGCTTTTTCAATTAGGATGAGCGGATGGAATCGCGGCGGGGCTTATTGAAGAAGACGCTCGGCGGCGCGGCCTTGCTGGCGGCGGCCGGGGCAGTGCCCGTGGCGCTGCGCAAGACCAGGCTGCGCCAGCCGCCGCACGCCCTGCAGTTCTTCACCGCGGCGGAGTACAGCATCTGGGCGGCGGTGGCCGAGCGCGTGCTGGCGCAGGAGGCGACGGCGGCGACCCGCGAGCCCGGCGGCCAGTCCGCCGAGGCGCTGCTCGAGGCCGCGCACCGGCCCGCCGCGCCTTCGCCACTGGAAGTCGACGTCGCCGGCAAGGCCGACGCCTTCCTCGCGCCGCTGCCCGAGAAAGACGCCAAAGACCTGAAGCAGCTCCTGGCGCTCTTCGACAACGCGCTCTTCAGCTTCGTCACCGGCGGGCCGGCCCGGCCCTTCACGCAGCTCGACGCCGCCGCCCAGGACGCGCACCTGAAAGCCTGGCAGACCTCGCGCCTCGCCGTCCGCCGCACCGGCTTCCAGGCGATGAAGCGGCTCTGCTGCGCCATCTACTTCGCCGCGCCCGCGACCTATGCGTCGATGGGATACCCGGGGCCGCCCTGGGAGCTGATCAAGTCCGTCCGCGAGGCGCGCAAATGATCCACGAAGGCAGCGAGACCGATCTGCTGCTCAAGCCCGACGTCTGCATCGTCGGCAGCGGCCCCGGCGGGGCCATGGTGGCCGCGCGGCTGGCGGCGGCGGGCGCCAAGGTCGTCGTGCTCGAGGAGGGCGGCCACCACCAGAAGGACGACTTCGACATGCAGGAGTCGACCGCCTTCCCCATGCTCTACCAGGACCGCGGCAACCGGGCGACGGCCGACCTCTCCATCTCGGTCCTGCAGGGGCGCGCGGTGGGCGGCGGCACGGTGGTGAACTGGACCACGAGCTACCGCACCCCCGACGACGTGCTCGCCTATTGGCGCGACCACGAGGGCCTCGCGCTCACGCCCGCGCTGCTGGCTCCGCACTTCGAGGAAGTTGAGCGGCGGCTCGGCATCGCCAAGGTGGA
>JAYWAJ010000178.1:0-6053 GCA_043782525.1 Deltaproteobacteria bacterium
GTGGGCGTCGAAGGTCTGCGCGTCCTTGTGGCCGGAGACGCCGTAGGTGGCGCCCGCGTTGGTGCCGTTGAAGTTGCGGCGGGTGATGATGTTGACCACGCCGGCGACGGCGTCGGAGCCGTAGATGGCCGAGGCGCCGTCCTTGAGGACCTCGACCCGCTCCACCGCCTCGGTGGGGATGGTGTTCAGGTCGACCGCGGCAGAAGCGCCGAGGCCGCCCGGCACCACGCGCCGGCCGTTGACCAGCACCAGCGTGCGCTGGATGCCGAGGCTGCGCAGGTTGATGCGGGTGGTGCCGTCGGCGCCGTAGTTGATGCCGCCGGTGTTGAGCTGGAAGTTGGGGGCGTTGCCCTGCTCGGGCATGGTCTGCAGGAAGTCGCCGATGGTCACCTTGCCGCTCTGCTCGAACTGCTGCCGCGTCACCACCGTCACCGGCGCGGGCGTGGTCAGGTCCTTGCGGCGGATGCGCGAGCCGGTGACGACCATCTCCTCCTGCACGCTCTTGCGAGAATCGACAGCCGCCGGCGGCGCGCTGGTGGGGGTGGCCGCGTCGACGGTGGGCGCCGTCGGGTTGGGAGATCCCGGCGTGGCCGGAGTCGCGGGACTGGTGGCGGGAGGTGCCGGCGGCGCGGGATCCTGTTGCGCGAACGCAGGCAGCGCGGTGCAGAGCGCGAGGGAGAGAGTGGAGAGAACGGCCGCCGAGAATCGCCGCAGCAGCATTGTGTAGCCCCCTTTGCCAGGGCACGAGGTTGCGTTCTTTTCGCCGATTGCGGGCGAGAAGTACACCCCCCTCGCACCCGTGGGTCGCTTCCGGGGGCGAAATTGGGCGCTCTTTCGCGGCCTCGGAACGAGGTGAGCGACCCCCCAGATTCCCGGCCAGCTAGCGGGTGGCGATGCGGACCGGCGCGCCGTCGGGAACGTCGGTGGCCAGGTTCAGCGCCACCTGCTCGCCGCCGCGCAGGCCCTCCAGCACCTCGACGTTGGCGCCGTCGTCGAGGCCGAGCCGCACCGGCCGGAAGTGCACGTGGCCCTCCTGCACCGTGGGCACGAAGAGCTGCCCCGCCTTGCCCAGCAGCGCGTCGGCGGGCACCAGCACCCGCGCGGTGCCGTGCAGGACGATGCTGGCGTGGACGAAGGCGCCCGGGTAGAGGCCCGGCGGCGGGTTGGGCAGGTCGATCTCGCAGAGCATGGTCCGGGTGCGGGCATCGAGCGCGTGGGCGATGCGCGAGACCCGGGCGGTGATGGGCGGCTCGTCTCCTCCGGGCGCCAGCTTGACCGCATCGCCGACCCGCACCCGGGCCGCGTCGTCTTGCGCCAGCTGCAGCGCGATGCGCAGCCGGTCGAGCTGCGCGATCTCGAGCAGCGGCTGCGCGGCGGTGGTGCTGCCCGTCGCCGCCGGCAGGAGCGCGCCCGGGTCGGCGAAGCGCGCCGTGATGGTCCCGTCGAAGGGCGCGCGCAGCACCTGGTAGCTCTTCTGCACCCGGGCGCGGGCCAGCGTCGCCTGCGCCAGCTTGACCGCCTCTTCCGCCTGCTCGCGGTCCTGCTGCGAGACGCGGCCCGACGAGGCCAGCCTTCCGGCGCGCTCGAGCTGCTGCTTGCGGAAGGTCAGCTCCGCCTGCGCCGCCGCGACCTGCTCGTCGAGGTCCGGCGACTCCAGCTCGGCCAGCACCTCGCCCTTGCGCACCCGCGAGCCCTTGTCCACCATCACCCGCTTCACGTACCCGCTCACCTTGGCGTAGAGCGTGGCGTGCTGGTCGGCGCGCACCTCCGCCGCCAGCGAGACCAGCCGCTCGGCGGCGCCCAGCGTCGCCGTCGCCACCCGCACCACCGGGCCCTGCGCGAGGTCCTTCTCCAGCTGCTCCACCTGCCGCGCCTGGGCGTTGCGCTGGCGCAGGAAGAGGGTCCCGGCGCCGGCCGCGGCGATCAGCACCACCACCGCGGAGGCGACCACGGTCTTGCGGTTCTTCGCGGCGGGCGCAGGGGCGGGCGCGCTTGCGGGGGCGGCGCTGGGCGTGTCAGTGGGCATGCGAGACCTCGGCGGCTTCCGCCGCGAATTTCTCGTCGAGCTGGTGGGCGCTGGGAGGCGCGCGGCGGAGGATCGTGTAGACGGCAGGGACGATGAAGAGGGTGACGAAGGTCGCGACCAGGAGGCCCCCGATGACGGCGCGGCCCAGGGGCGCGTTCTGCTCGCCGCCCTCGCCGAAGGCCAGCGCCATCGGCACCATGCCGAGCATCATGGCCAGCGCGGTCATCAGCACCGGGCGCAGGCGCAGCTTGCCGGCGGCGACGGCGGCGGCGAGCGGGTCGAGCTTTTCGTGGACCCGGAGATCGTTGGCGCTGTTGACGAGGAGGATGCTGTTCGAAGTCGCGATGCCGACGGCCATGATCGCGCCCATGAACGACTCGACGTTGAGCGTGGTCCCCGTCACCCCCAGCATCCAGAGCACGCCGATGAGCGCGCCCGGCACCGCCACCAGGATGATGAAGGGATCGATGAACGACTGGAAGAGCACCACCAGCAGCAGGTAGACGAGCACGATGGCCAGCACCAGGCCGAGGCCGAGGCGCCCGAAGGCGGCGAACATGCTCTCGCTCTGGCCGCGGATGTGGATGTGCGTCGCCTTGGGGAGCTTGCCCAGCCCGTCGATGGCCTTCTGGATGTCGAGGGCCACGCCGCCGAGGTCGCGCCCGCTCGCGCTCGCCTGCACGTCGATGACCCGCTGCACGGCGACGTGGTTGATCATCGAGAGGTCGGTGTCGGGCCGCACCCGCGCCACCGCGCCCAGGTAGGCCGCCCCGCCGATGTTCTCCTCGCCGGGCCGCGTGGTCGAGAGGAGCGCGCTGCGCCCGAGCGGCGTGCCCAGGAGCGACGAGACCGAGTCGATCTGCCGCTGCGGCGTCTGCACCACCACCGGGTAGTTGACGTTGTTCTTCGGGTTGATCCAGAAGGACGGCGCCACCAGCGAGCTGGAGCTGAGCGAGACGAGCAGGTTGCTGGCCACGTCGCGCTCGGTGACGCCGATCTGCGCCGCCCGCTGCCGGTCCACGTCCACCGCCAGCGCCGGATGCGCCAAGACTTGCGGGATGCGCACGTCGGCAGCGCCGGGGATGCCGCGGATCTGGTGCGCCAGCCGCTGCGCCACCTCGAAGCTGGCCTCGGCGTCGGGCCCCTCGATCTGCACGTCGATGGGCGCCGAGAGGCCGAAGTTGAGCACCTGGCTGACGATGTCGGCGGGCTGGAAGTAGAAGCTGCTGCCGGGGAACTCGTCGGGCAGCTCGCGGCGGATGCGCTCGACATACTTCTCGGTGGGCTGGTGGCCGGGCACGAGGGCGACGAGGATGTCGGCGTCCTGGCTGCCGGTGCTGTCGGTCTGCACGAAGGCGAGGTTGAAGAAGACCGGCATGCCGATGAGCGAGTTGACGGTGGAGATCTCGGAGGCCGGCACGATCTGGGCGATGCGCTTCTCCAGCCGGGCCACCAGCTTCTCGGTCTCCTCCAGGCGGGTGCCGATGGGCGCCCGGTAGTGCAGGCGCATCTGGCCGGCGTCGACGCTGGGGAAGAAGTCGAGGCCCACCGCGAAAGGCAGGGCCGCGCTGCAGAGGAGCACCAGGCCGCCGGCGCCGAGCACGACGGCGCGGTGGGTGAGCACGTCGCCGAGCACCCGCCCGTAGAACTCCCGGAACTTGCCGAAGCGCGCGTCGCGCCAGTGGTTGAAGCGCTGCACCAGGGAAGCGTCCGCCGCCGGCGTCTCGCCCTCCTCGTGCAGCTCCTCCTTGGCCATGAGCAGGCGCGCCAGGACCGGCACCAGCGTGCGCGAGAGCAGGTACGAGGCGAGCATGGAGATGACCACGCCCAGCGCCAAGGGAATGAAGAGGAAGCGCGAGGGGCCTTCGAGCAGCACCACCGGAAAGAAGACGATGCAGATGGTCAGGGTGGCGGCCAGCGCCGGCACCGCGATCTGCTGCGCGCCGTCGAGGATCGCCACGGTGAGCGGTTTTCCCAGGTGGCGGTTGCGGTGGATGTTCTCGACTTCGACGGTGGCGTCGTCGACCAGCATGCCGATGGCCAGCGCCAGGCCGCCCATGGTCATGAGATTGAGCGTCTGGCCGAGGAGGAACATGCCGACCAGGCCCACCAGGATGGCGAGGGGGATGCTGGTGGCGACGATGACCACGCCGCGCCAGCTGCCGAGGAAGAAGAGGATCATCAGCGAGACCAGGATCGAGGCGATGAGCGCCTCGTGGAGCACGTTGACGATGGCGGCCCGCACGAAGACCGACTGGTCGAAGTCGAGCTTCAGCTCCAGTCCCTGCGGCGCCGCCTCGAGGATGGCCGGGATCTGGTCCCGCGCGCCCTGCACCACCGCGAGGGTGCTGGCGTCGGCCTTCTTCAAGATGGCGAGGTAGGTGGCCCGGCGCCCGTCGACGCGGACGATGCTCTCCTGGGTGGCGTAGGCGTTGCGGACGCGGGCGACGTCGCCCAGCACCACGGTGGCGCCGTCGACGGCCTTGACCGGCATGTCGTTGAAGGCCTCCACCGTCGCCGGGCTGGAGTTGAGCTTGACGTCGTACTGGGTGTTGCCGATGCGCGCCGTGCCCGCCGGCACCAGCACGTTGCTCTGCAAGACCGCCTGCACCACGTCGCCCGGCGCCAGGCCCTTGGCGGCGACCTTGACCGGATCGATGTCGACCATGATCTGCCGGCTCTTGCCGCCGTAGGGGGCGGGCGTGGAGAGGCCGGGGATGGTGAAGAGGCGCAGGCGGATGAAGTTGATGCCGTAGTCGAAGAGCTCCTGCTCGGGCAGCGTCTTCGAGCTGATGGTGAGCTGCGCCACCGGGACGTTGGAGGCGTTGAAGCGGACGATGCTGGGCGGCGCGATGCCCGGCGGCATGATGCGGCTGGCGGTGAGCGAGACGGAGACGATCTGGGCGATGGCCCCGCCGATGTCGCTGCCCGGCTCGAACCAGACCTTGAGGATCCCGATGCCGCTCATCGACTGCGAGTCGATGCGCTGGATGCCGCTGACGGTGGTCGACATGGCGCGCTCGCTGATGAAGACGACGCGGCGCTCCATGTCCTCGGCCGAGAGGCCCGGGTAGTTCCAGACGACGATGACCACCGGGATGTCGATGGCGGGCAGGATGTCGGTCTTCATCTTCGAGATGGAGAGGACGCCGAAGATGCCGATGAGCGCGCAGAGGACCGCGATGGTGTAGGGCCGGCGAAGCGCGAGGCGGACGATCCACATGGGCGCGGGGCTCCCGGAGAAGTGCCGCTAGGATGCTTCGCTGAACCGGGCGGTGCGGATCAAGCGGTTTATTGTGTTTGCAACGATTTCGCGCAGCCCGCAGGCCGGGCGAGGGCTTCTCTGGAAGCGCGCGGACCCGGGCTTCCTTTGCTAAGGTGCGCCCCGTGCCGGACGAGATTGCGGAGCGCGTCGAGCGCCTGGAGCTGCCGTTCGACGCACGGGGCGTGGACAACTACGGCGTCTCCAAGTGGCACCTGGACAAAGCGATGCACCTGGCGGCGCCGCTCTACCGGAAGTACTTCCAGGTGCGCTGCTCCGGGCTGGAGAACATCCCGCCCCGGGGGCGCGCAATGCTGGTGGGCAACCACTCCGGCGGCGTGGCGCTCGACGGGATGATGGTGGGCGTCTCGACGTTTCTGGAGCTGGAGCCGCCGCGCCTCGCCCACGCCATGGCCGACAAGTTCATCAACCGCTTCCCCTTCGCGTCGATCTGGGCGAGCCGGCTCGGCCAGTTCACCGGCTTGCCCGAGCACGCCCAGCGGCTCCTCGAGGACGACCGCCTGCTGCTGGTCTTTCCCGAGGGCGCGCGGGGCACCGCCAAGCTGTGGAAGGACCGCTGGTCGCTGGTCGACTTCGGGCCCGGCTTCGTGCGGCTGGCGCTGCGGACCCGCTCGCCCATCGTGCCCTTCGGCTTCATCGGCGGCGGCGACGCCATTCCCACCATCTCCAACCTCTACAAGGTCGGAAAGCTCCTCGGCGTGCCCTACCTGCCGGTGACGCCTTGGCTCCTCCCCCTGCCGCGGC
>JAYWAJ010000179.1:0-6015 GCA_043782525.1 Deltaproteobacteria bacterium
GCGCCGTTTGGCATGAGGGGTTGCGTATGGTGTCCCCGGATCTAGAGCGAGCACTGGTTGGCGAGCTGGGCCGGCGTCGCCCCCTGCGGCCGCGCGATGGTGTGGCTCGGCGGCGGCGCGACTCCCTGCTCGACCCAGGCCACCAGCGCGTCGAGGGCCGCCCGCGCACAGGGCAGGATGGGCCGCAGCACCGTGTCGCCATAGGCGTCGACGCCGGCGTGGTCGTCATAGAGCGGGTCGACATGGTTGCCGCCCTGCACCGGGTAGTAGCGGTAGCGGTCGGACTTGTGCGCCCGCGCCACCAGCTGCGCGTAGAGGTCCGAATCGGCGGCGATGGGCAGGAGCGAATCCTGGTCGCCGTGCACCGTGATCAGCGGCCGCTGGATGTTTCCGGTGTTGGCCACCTCCTGGAGGCGCGCGAGGATGGCCGGGTTCTGGACGATGCGGGTGGCGTAGTCGTAGAGCGCGTCCGGGTCGGTGGGCGGCACGGCCTGCGCCGCCGGCGAGACGCAGGAGGGCCCGGCGCCGAACGGATCCGAGCAAGTATAGTTGGTATACTCTGGGTCGAACTCCAGCCGGTACACCTTCTGCGTCAGCCCCCAGTAGATGCCCCAGTGGTACGACCAGAGCGGCTGCGACTGCGGGTTGAACCCCACCGCCTGCAACGCCGCCACCGACGAGGGGACCCCCAGCGTGTCGCCCGGATAGTTGAGCAGCGCGGTCGGCAGCGTGGTGAAGAGGTTGTAGCCGGTGGTCGGAGTTGGCGTCTGGATGTCCCGCGGCAGCTGCGGCAAGAAGAGCGTGCCCTCCCAGTCCATGCCGCCGTCGTAGAGCCGCTGGTGCTTGAAGTCGGTCTCGATGGCGCGCCGGGTCTGGTAGCCGCCGTTGGAGATGCCCGCCGCGTACGAGAAGGTCACGCCGGCGAGACCGTACTGCGGCCCGACCGAGGCGAGCAGCGCCCGCGCCGCCGCCGTCGCCTGCCGCATGCGGAAGGTCCATTCGTGGATGGCCGCGCCGGGAACCCACGGCGTCCCGGAGGTGGCGGTCTCGTCGGTGCCGGCGCGGTAGAAGTTCGCGCCCATGTTGCCCTTGTCCTGGGAGATGTACGCCCAGCCTCGCTCCACCGCGTAGTCGGAGAAGATGAAGTCGCTGGAGAAGGCGTCGCGGATGCCGGGCGTGCCGCTGGTCAGCAAGTGCCCGTTCCAGTTGTCGGGGATGCGGAGCACGAACTGCGCGTCGTGGTGGCAGCCGCTGACGCAGGTCTGCCCGAGCGTTGGCGGCGGCGTGCAGCCCGGGATGAACGGCGTCCCGTCCTTGGCGGTGAGCGCGGGCTCGGCCTGGAAGGCGTTGCAGGCGTCGGGCCAGTAGCCGTCGATCTGCAGGCCGCTCACGGGCGGCCCGGCCGGGTTGGAATACTTCGAGTTCAAGGTGCCGGCGCCCGGCGGCGGGAAGCCCATGCCGGTCAGGCTCTGCGGGTCGGTGTACGAGTTGTTGGTGGTGGTCAGGTCGGCGACGGCGTGGCAGTCGATCCACTCGGCGCCGAGCAGCTGCTTCCACGCCGAGAGATCGGCCGGGCAGGTGTGCGGCGCTGCGACGAGAACCAGGGCAACGGCGAGCGACATGTGACCTCCCGGGGACCCCGAAATCTTTTTCTTCCGCGGCCCGCGCGCAACCGGGCAGCGCCGCGTCGTTTCCCAGTCAACTCAGGCGTAGCCCCAGCGGCGGCGCAGGGTCCACTCGGCGCCCACCACCAGGCAGAGGAGCGCCAGCACCTTCCAGTTGTCCCAGAGCGGCTTCGAGGTCCGCTGCCCGACCTCGACGCGCTCGGGATCGCGGAAGGGCAGGCTGGTGAGCGCGTCGCCTGCCTCGATGAGGCGGCCCTGCGTCTCGGCGGCGACGGCCTGCAGCAGGTCCGGCCGCGGCGCCGCCTCGATCATCTCCCGCGACGAGGGCGCCACCACGAAGGCGTCCTCCGCCTCGCCGACCGGGGTGCCGTCGGGGCGGCGCGCCGTCACCGTCGCCTTGTAGGCGCCAGGCGGAAGCGGCGGCAAGAGGAGCCGCGCGCTGCCGTCGGGACCGGCGACGGCGGTGCCGGCCGGATGCGGCACCGGGTCCTCGGCCGACGAGGCGACCACCGAGATCTGCGCCCCGGCCGCCGCGCCATAGTCGCTGCCGCGCACCTGGACGTCGAGGGCGGGCGGCTCGCCGGAAGGCTCGAACGAGGGCCGCTCCGCCGCCACCCGCATCGGCGTCAGCGCCGGATCGCGCACCAGCCAGCGGATGGCCGAGTGCCAGAAGGTCTCGTAGGCGCGCGGCCCCTGCTGCTCGCCGGCGGCGACGAAGCTCCAGTACCAGGAGCTGTCGGTGAGCAGCGCCAGCACGCGGCCTCGCCCGGCCTCGCCGACCACCAGCACCGGGCGGCCTTCGGCGGAGCTGAGCAGCGCCTGCGCGCCGCCTTTCAGGGGCCCGGTGGTGTTGAGCCCAGGCAGCCTGGGCAGGCGCGTCCAGGCGGAGTCGTTGGCGGCGCCGGCGGCCAGCTCGGTCACCGGATGCCGGCGCCCGGCTTCGCTCAGCTTCAGCTGCACCGGCGTCTCGTCCACCGCCGTCGGGCCGGGCGGGAAGAGCGTCACCGGCAGAATCTCCTCGAGCGGCGTCCCGGCATAGTCGCCGGCGGAGAAGCTCTGGTCGCCGCCGATCATGGCGAAGGCGCCGCCGTCGCGCACGTAGGCGGCGATGCCGTCGAGGTACTGCGACATCCGGTACGGCCGGTGGTTGAAGTTCTGGAAGATGACCAGGTCGAAGGTCTTGAGCTGCTCCTGGAAGATCTCCTGGGTGGGAAAGGGAATCAGCGAGAGCTCGTCCTGCGAGCTGTGCGGATCGTCGCCGGGGGTGCGGAGGATGAAGAAGGAGATGAGGTCGACGTTGGGATCCTTCTTGAGCAGCTGCCGCAGGAAGCGCACGTCCCAGCTGGGCCGACCCACCACCAGCAGCACGCGCACCCGGTCGCGGATGACTTTGAGCACGAACGATCGCTGGTTGTTCTGCGCCAGCGCCTCGCCCTCGTAGACGGGCACCGAGGCGGTAAAGGCGAACTTGCCGGTGCGGTCGGGCACGAAGGACAGCTTGACGTCGTAGCGGGAGTGCGAGCCGTCGAGGTGCACGGTCTTCTGCGCCACCACCTGCCCTTCGCGCTTGAGGATGACCGGCACGTCGAGGGCCCCGAAGCCGCGCGCTGCGATCACCACGTCGACGGTCACCTGGTTGCGGACGAAGGCGAAGTCGTCGACGGCGATCTTCTCGACGGCCAGGTCCTTCAGCGCCTGGGCTCCGAGGGGCAGCGCAAAGACCGGCGCGCCCAGCTTGCGCAGTTCGGCGGCGGCGGCGGGCGAGACGCCTTCTCCCAACTCGGCGTTGTCGGCGCCGTCGCTGGCGATGACCAGCCCCGCCAGCGGCCGGCCGCCGGTGCCCGCCTGGGCCGCGGAGGTCAAGGCGCCCAGCAGATCGGTGGCGGGTCCCTGCGGATCGGTGGAGAGCCGCGAGAGGTCGAGGGGCTGCAGCTCCTTGTCGAATCCGTAGACGTCGATCTGGAAGCGCGCCGCCAGCTTCGTGAGATCCGGCTGGTGGGCCGCGAACCAGTGCTGCAGCTCCTCGGCGCGGGACGGTCCCGCAGGCGAGGCCGGGAACTTCATCGAGCGCGAGGTGTCGAGGAGCAGCGCGATGCGCGCCCGCACCCGGCTCTCCGACCGCAGCTCGAGTCCGGGCTCGAGGATGAGGATGAGGACCAGGGCCGCCGCGGCGACGCGGAAGGCCAGGAGCGCCAGCCGCCGCGCTCCCGCCGGCTCGCTCCGGAAGCCGCGAAACGACAGCCAGACCGCGGCGACGAGGGCGGTGACCGCCAGCGCCAGCACCCACGCCGGCAACGTCGAGAGCGAGGTGATGCGCCAGGCGTTGTAGGCGGCGTCGGGGATCAGATCCTCCGCCGCTTCATGATGAAGGGGATGTGGACCTGGTCCTCCTTGTAGTCGAGGCAGAGCGCGTACATGGCCAGGTTGACGCCGAGGCGGATGGACTTCTCGCGCTGCAGCTCGCCCCCGGGGGTGACCTCGAACTCCCAGGTGCCGAGGGAATCGCGGGCGAGCGCGCCCACCAGGTCGTTGCCGGAGTAGAGGATGCCGATGCGGCCGCCCAGCTCGAGCCCTTCGAGGTCGGGGGTGGCGGCGACGCGTCCGGTGGGGCCGTCGAGCAGGTAGAACGACTTGTAGAGGACGTGCTCGCGGGGAATGCGGGCCAGCTGCGCGCCCGGCACCACGCGGGAGACGAGCTGGCGGGCCGACTGCTCGAAGGGGGAGCCCCGCTGCGCCGAGGCGTCGTCGAAGAGGAGGAAGCCGCCGTAGCTCAAGTAGCGGCGCAGCTCGGCGACCTCATTGTCGGCCGGCGCCGGGAAGCCGCCGTCGGAGGAGAGCACGGCGAACGGATAGCGGAAGAGGTCGGGGTCGGCGAGGCCCATCGGCTTCACCACCGGGGTGGTCTCGATGCTGGTGCGCTTGGAGATCTCCCAGGCCAGCCGCGAGAGCCCGTCGGGACGCGGGTCCCAGCGGCCGCCGTGCCGCACCTGGGCGAACTGCAGGCGGGCCTGCTCGCCGAAGGCGCGGGCGCGGGCGGCGGCGAAGAGGAGCGGCAGGGCGAGGAGCTGGCGGCGGGAGAGCATGAGCGGACTCGAGACTAACCGGGATCGCGGGGGGCTTCCGCAAGAACCGGTGGATGGGGTCCGCATTCCCGGCTCCGCTCGTGACCGCCCTCGCCGACGCCGCAGAGCCGCCTTGCCCGGCCGTGGCCGCTCGGGTACCTTCGGCCCCCATGGCCCAGAACACCCAGTCGACCACCGCCAGCCGGGCCACCACGCCCGGGACCGCCAACGACGCGCCGGTCACGCCGGAGCTCTTCACGCAGCCCGCCAAGCGCGAGTACATCCCTGACGCCAAGCGGGTCGGTGACGGCATGCAGGCGCCGGAGCTGGAGAAGGCGCGGGCGTTCTTCGCCACCGACGACTTCGCCCAGGCCCGCGCCGAGGCCAGGCGCGTGCTCAAGGACCAGGCGTCGTCGGCGCAGGCGCGGATGGAAGCGGGCGACCTCATCGACCGCACCGACATCGACCACGGGCCCATCGCGACGGCGGTGGCCTTCGTCATCCTCCTCGGGCTCCTGCTCATGTTCTTCTTCATGAACGGGAAGTAAGCGCTGCACGAGGTCCTGCAAGCGCTGCTGGACAAGTCGCTGCACTGGCCGCGCTGGACCGGGTTCGCGCTCCTCGGGCTGGCGGTGGCCATCACCCTGTTCGGGCGGCAGGGACAGCGCCTGCTCAACGCGGCGGTCCTCTCCTGCGGCGGCTTTGCCCTGGCCTTCTTCGGGCTGCGCAGCGTCCACGCCTGGGCGCCCGGCGTCGCGGCGGTGCTGGCCTTCGTGCTCCTGGCCCTCTTCGGGCTGGTGGCCGAAGGCTGGGCGACGGCGGCGCTGGTCGCGGTCCTGCTCGCCGGCGCGGCCTCGCTGGGCGCGGGGGCGCTGCACCTCTGGTGGCCGCCGGCGGCGGCGATGTTCGCCGGCATCGGGCTGTTCCTCGGGATGGTCAACCGCCGCCGGCTGTCGGTGTGGATTCCGCCGCTCTTCTCCGCGCTCTTCATCGCCTGGGGCTGCGCCATCGCCTGGGCGCCCCACTGGCGCGGCGCGGCCCTGTGGCAACTGAACGACCTCGACTGGGTGCTGGGCCTGGCCGGCATCTGCGCGGTGGTGCTGCTGGCGCTGTCGCTGGAGCGCGAGCACCGCCAGAAGCTCCGCCTCGCGGGCCGGACGCGCGGGATGGCGGATGAGGAGCTGAAGAAGAAGCTGGCCGGCAAGCAGGCGGCCTTCTCGCGGTTCAACAACATCGACCCGCCGGCGAAGTAACCGCGAGGCCCTGCCGGATGGGTTCCGGCGCCTTCGTGGGTGGTGAGACCACCGTGGATTTTTTCATTTCTTGGG
>JAYWAJ010000180.1:0-5991 GCA_043782525.1 Deltaproteobacteria bacterium
CAGCGCCGCGATGTCCGGCGCCACGCAGCAGGCGCCGCACTTCGTGCACTCGACGGCCGCAGCGGCGCTCAAGCGTGTCCTTTCCGCGCCGATCGCGTCCGTCGCAGCGAGGACTTCGCTGGCGCGACCGCGTCGTCCGCCGGGTAGACCGGGAACGCTATCGACAAGCCGACGCCGTCGAGCCGCTCCAGAGCGCGCCCCGGAATTTCGAACCTCCCTGGGCGCGGACCGCGGCCAGCCTCGATGCCGAGGTCGAGGACTCGCGCCTTGCATTCGTTCCACCCGGCGCGGCCGCGCGACGGCATCGCTTCGACGAGATCCGCAACGAGGTCTGCGACACCCTCGACCGCCTTTGCCTGCGTCGTCACCTCGAACGCCAGCAGCGTGCGCGTTTGATTGAGGACGAATACTTCATCGCCAAAGGCAGCTCCCAGCTCTTTCAGCCTCGAACCGGAGAGCCGAACGTCCGCGTTGAGAAAGATTGCCCCGGAACTTGATTGGGCGGTCATCGCGCATGCGCCAGGAAGAGCGGGGAGTCGATGGCGAACGGCCGCCGGTCATAGCCGCCGTAGCCTTCGATGCGCTCATAGCCGGCCTTGCGCAGGAGCGCCACCAGCTCGGTCGCGGAATAGAGGCGGTGGCGGAACTCCTTCACCACGTCGGGCCGCCCCTCGCGCTGGATGCGAAACGACGCGCGCGAGACGCCGGGCACCGCCTCGATCCAGCGCTCGACCAGAACCCGCACGCCGTCCCGCTCGGCCCACTCGAAGACGCCCCCCGGGGCGGTGTTGCGGACGTGCTCGTCGCGGTGCACCGTCTCCAGCAGGAGCTCCGGCGCACAGCGGCGCGCCTCGCGCAGCATGGCCAGCGCCTCGGCGTCGGTGCCGTAGCCGATGGAGTTGAAGAGGCAGATGGCCGCGTCGAACGAGGCCGCGCGCAGAGGCAGGTCGCGGGCGTCGCCGCCCACCCAGGCGGGAAACGCGCCCACCCGCCCCGCCCGCTCCTGCGCATGCTTGAGCAGCTTCAAGCTCGAATCCACTCCGGCCACGCGCAGGCCGCGCCGGCGCAGGGCGATCGAATGCCTCCCGGTCCCGCAGCAGAGGTCGAGCAGCCGCGACCCTTCGCGCAGGCGCAGGATGGCCACCGCGCCCGCCACCTCGCGCTCGGTCCGCTCCGGCAGAAGCGCTGGCGCATAGAGGACCGGATAGTCCTCGTCGAAGAACTCGCGCCACCAGCTCATCAGCCGAGCAGCCCGAGGAGCTGCGCCAGCCGGTCGCGCATCTCCTTGCGGTGGACGATGGCGTCGATCATCCCGTGCTTGACGAGGAACTCGCTGCGCTGGAAGCCTTCCGGCAGCTTCTGGCGGATGGTCTGCTCGATGACCCGCGGGCCGGCGAAGCCGATCAGCGCCTTGGGCTCCGCCAGGATGACGTCGCCGAGGAAGGCGAACGACGCCGCCACGCCGCCCGTGGTCGGGTCGAGCAGCACGCTGATGTACGGCTTGCGCACCGTGCGGAAGCGAGCCAGCGCCGCGCTGCTCTTGGCCATCTGCATGAGGGAGAAGATCGCCTCCTGCATGCGGGCGCCGCCGCTGGCACTGAAAATGATCGCTGGGATACGCCGCTCGGTGGCCCGCTCGAAGACGCGGGTCACCTTCTCGCCGACGACCGAGCCCATCGACCCGCCCATGAAGCCGAAGTGGAAGGCGCCGATCGACACCTCGCGCCCCGCGATGCGCCCGAGCCCGGAGACGAACGCCTCGGTCTCGCTCGAGGTCCGCGAGGTCGCCTTGATGCGGTCCTTGTACTTCTTCGAGTCGGAGAACTGCAGCGGGTCGGTGCTCTCCAGGCCCAGATCGTGCTCGACGAAGCTGTCCGGATCGAGGACCAGCTCGAGCCGCCGGCGCACCGGGAAGGGGAAGTGCTCGTCGCACTTCGGGCACACCTCCAGGTTCTTCTCGACCTCCGCCTTGTAGACGATCTCGCCGCAGCCGTCGCACTTGATCCACAGCCCTTCCATGCGCGACTTGCGCTGTTCGGGCGGGAGCTTCGGAGCAGGAACGCGGTGGTACCAGGCCATGTGCCGGCGTTCTAGCACAGCGTGATACCGTCCGCCCCATGGCACTGCCGCTCCTCGCAGAGCTGAGCCGCCGGCGTGTCATCCGCGCCGTGCTGGGCTACGGGGTGGCGGCCTTCGCGGTGCTGCAGATCGTCGAGCCGATCATGCACGGGCTGCACTGGCCCGAGGCGGTGCTCTCCTACGTGGTGGTCGGCCTGGCGGCGGGCTTCCCGGTGGTGGTCAGCCTCGCCTGGATCTTCGACGTCAACGCCGGGCGGATCGAGCGGACCCCTCCCACTGCGGGACTGCGCGGCGCCCGGCTGGTCCCGCTCTTGCTGGGCCTCGGGATCCTCACCGCCGCGCCTGGCCTCCTCTACTATTTCGTGCTGCGGCCGTCACACCCCGTGGCGCAGCAGGCCAGCGCTGAAGCGTCCATCGCGGTCCTGCCGCTCGTCAACATGAGCCGCGATCCGGACCAGGACTACTTCGCCGACGGGCTCGCCGAAGAGCTCCTCGACCTGCTCGCCAAGGTCCCCGGCCTGCACGTCGCCGCCCGCACCTCCGCCTTCTCCTTCAAGGGCAAGAACGAAGACGTGCGCACCATCGGCCAGAAGCTCAACGTCGCCACCCTGCTCGAAGGCAGCGTGCGCAAGGCGGGCGACCAGGTGCGCATCACCACCCAGCTGATCAACGCCGCCGACGGCTACCACCTCTGGTCGGAGACCTACGACCGCAAGCTCACCGACGTCTTCGCGGTGCAGGACGAGATCGCGCAGGCGGTGGTGGCGGCGCTCAAGCTCAAGCTGCTGCCGGGGCAGGAGCCGAACTCGAAGCTGCACCGCACCGGGAACCCGGAGGTCTACGCGCAGTACCTCCTGGGAAAGCAGTTCTTCAACCGCGCCACCCTCGACGGATACCGGCGGGCGGCGCAGGCGTACGAGAAGGCCTTGGCCATCGATCCGGGCTTCGCGCCGGCCTGGGCGGGGCTCTCGCATGCCACCTACTGGATCGCCGACTCCGGAGAGACCGCCGCCGCCATCTCCGAGGGCCAGTCGCGCGCCCTCGCCGCGGCGGAGAAGGCCGTCGCGCTCGCTCCCGATCTGCCGGAGGCCTACGTCGCGCGCGGGGCCATCCGCAGCGCCTGCCTGCGGGACTGGAACGGCGCCAAGGCCGACTTCGAGCGCGCGCAGGCGCTCAGCCCGGAGAGCGCCGAGATGCTCCGCGAGTACAGCATCTTCGTGCTGCGGCCGCTGGGCCGGCTGCAGGAAGCCGTCGCCGCCGCCCGCAAGGGGGCCGCGCTCGATCCGCTCAACAGCAGGGCCTGGACCGCGCTGGGAGGGGTCCTGGTCAACGCGGGGCAGTTGAAGGAAGCGCACGAGGCCCTGGAGCGGTCGCTCGATCTGAACCCCGAGCAGGCTTTCGCCGCGGGCTGGCTCGGCAGCGCGCTGATGGCCGAGGGCAAGCCCGCCGAGGCGCTCAAGGAGTTCCAGCGCTCCACTTCCGAAGTCTTCCGGCTGACGGGCGCCGCCACCGCCGAGCACGCCCTGGGCCACGCGCAGGCTTCGCAGCGGGCTCTCGACGCGCTCATCGACGGCTACAGCCACAGCGCGGCCTACCAGATCGCGGCGGTCTATGGGTACCGCGGCGAAAAGGACCGCGCCTTCGAGTGGCTCGAGCGCGCCTTCGCGCAGGGCGACGGCGGCCTGACGCTCCTGAAAGTCGACACGCTGATGCGCAAGCTCCACGGCGACCCGCGCTGGCCGGCCTTCTTGAAGAAGCTGAACCTGCCGCCCGACTGACTACGACTTGTCGTCGTCGAGGCCAAAGAACGACTGGATGCTCGAGAGCAGCTGGTTGCGCTCCGCCGTCACCCGGCGCTTCTTCGCCTCGGCGTCCAGCCCCTCGCGGACCGCGGCCAGGTCGACGCGGCGCTTGGCCATCACCTGCGAGATGACTTCCACCATCTCCGGGCGGTTGCGCAGGACGGCCTTGAAGACTTCCTTGTCGATGCGGTAGCACTCGACCTCGGTGGCCGCGATCACCGACGCCGTCCGCCGCTCGCCGGTCATCACGCCCATCTCGCCGAAGACGTTGGGAGCGCCCATCCGCGTCACCAGCTTCTCGACGCCGCCCTCTCCGCGGATGCGGACCTCGACCTCGCCCTTGGTGACCAGGTAGAGCCAGTGCGCCGCCGAGTCCTGCCGGGTGATGATCTCGCCCCGTCCGAAGGGCGCCGGACGCATGCCTTCCGCGAGCCGCATGCGGTCGTCGGCGGTGAGCTGCGCGAACATCTCGATGTGCTCCAGCGCCTGGATGCGGTGCGACAGCTCGCGCTGCAGCTTGCGCTCCTTGTGCTGGGGGTCGTCCATCGAGACCCAGACCGTCTGTCCCGGCACCGCCAGCGGGATGCCCGCGCGCTTGAGCGCGACATAGGTGCGCACCCGCACCGCGGAGGAGGTCGGGTCGTCGGCGGCCAGCTCGGTCAGCCAGTAGCGCACGGCGTAGTTGGCGTAGCTCTCGCCGCCCTTCTCGTTGCGGGAGAAGTCGAAGCAGATGCAGTTGGGCGGCGGGAAGGCGGCCACGTTGGGGATGGGCGTACTCTGCAGCCCGTCCTCGACGACGTTGATGACTTCGTCCGGGGAGTAGCGGAAGTCGACGTTGAAGTAGACCCACATCCGGTGCTGCACCGGCTGGTCCTGCCGCTGCCCGAGGATGGTGATGTTCTCGCCGAGCAGGCCCGAGTTGGGCACGATGATGGTGTCCCAGTTGCGGGTCTCGACGACGGTGTGGCGCCAGCGGATGGCGGTGATCTTTCCCTGCTGGCCGTTGGCCAGCTGCACCCAGTCGCCGACGTGGATGGAGTCGTCGAGCTGCAGGGCGATGCCGCCCAGCACGTTGCCCAGCGTCGCCTGCAGCGAGAGGCCCAGCACCACCGTGACCACCGCCGAGGTGGCGATGATGCCCGAGAGGTGCACGCCGCTGCGGTGGAGGATGCCGATGAAGGCGAGGATGTAGGCCGCGCCCAGCGCCAGGTCGTGGACGATGTTGGCGACCTCGATGCGCAGCCCGAGCAGCACCAGGTCGAAGAGCAAGATCGCCACGTAGTCGATGACGACGAGGACTTCGAAGAGGTCGGCGAGGAACCAGACGCGCCGCGACCAGCCCTCGGCGTGGACGATGCCGAGGATGGCCGCCAGCATGAATGTCGTGAGGTAGAGCATGTATAAAATCGTGGCGCGCTTGATCCGGCGCCGCTTGCCGGGCGTGAACTTGCCGATCAGTCCCGCCAGCACGGTGAGGGCGATGGCGAGCAGCAGCACCGTCCAGGGCGAGGCGTAGCCCAGCCACTCCCGCGCCCGCGTGGTCGGCGCCGGGAAGGCGAAGGGATCGACCGAGGCCGGCTCCATCTCCTGGGTGGCGACCAGCGCGGCCCCGGCGCCAGCTGCGGCGGCGGCGGCGTTGTTGGCCTGGTTCTGCTGGTCGAGGGTCGCGCGGGCCGGCGGCGGAGGCGGCGACGCGTGCTCGGCCGCCTGCCCGCGCGCTCCGGAGGCGAAGGCGATGCAGAGGAGCGCCGCGAACAGAGCTTTCATGGGACCAGGGGATCGCTCACGCGATCGTGTAGACCTCGTCGAGCTCGCAGACGTGGAGGAAGTCCTTCTTGAGCGCCTTCACCTCGGCCTTGACCTCTTCGATGACGGCGGGCTTGAGGTGGTAGAGGTAGATCTTCGCGCCCCGGCGATCGAGCTTGCCCAGCTCGGACATGACCGTCTTCGGCGTCAGGTGCCCGGAGATGTCGGCCAGCCACTGCATGGTGTTGGGGAAGCTCAGCTCGAGAAAGACGGCCTTGAGGTTGGGCGTGGCGTTGATGGCCCGCCACAGCTCGTCGGTGGGCCCGGTGTCGCCGGAGAAGGCGATGGCGCCGAACCTTCCCTC
>JAYWAJ010000181.1:0-5988 GCA_043782525.1 Deltaproteobacteria bacterium
GCGAGGAGCGGCACCGTCAAGGAGAGGTTGGCGTTGAGCTGGCTCTGCGGAGTGAAGGTCCCGCGCGCGTGATCGAGGCGGGTCGCCACCGCGTTGCCGGTCAGGATGGGCAGCGCCGGCGCCCGCACCTCCTCGACGATGGCCTGCGCCCGGGCGATCTCCTGCCGGGCGATGACCGCGCTGGAGTTGCGGATCAGCGCCCGCCGCACCGCCTCCGCCAGGGTCAGCTTCTCCTGCGCCAGGGCGGGCGCGGAGGCGAGGAGCATGAGGAATGCGCGGCGCAGGGTGGCGGTCATGGGAGGAGGATGCCCTTTGCGGCGAATCGGCGCGGCGTTGTACCGGAAGAACAGTTGTAAACGCAATCATCCGCGGCCTCGGCGGGCAAGCGAACGGCCGCTGCCTGCGGCGGCGCCGGGGGATGCGGAGCTTTGGGCCGGAGGTCTCGATGAAGAACGCTCGTTACTGGAAGTTCGCCGCCGGCGCCGCCGGACTGCTCCTCGGACTGCGCCGCGCGCAGGTGGTCGGGGCCTTCGCGGGAAAGGTGGTGCTCATCACCGGCGGCTCGCGCGGCCTCGGCCTCGTGCTGGCGCGTGAGCTGGTGCGGCGGCGGGCGAAGATCGCCATCTGCGCCCGCGACGGCGCCGAGTTGGAGCGCGCCCGCCAGGAGCTGGCCGTGGGCGGCGCCGAGGTGCTGGCGATGGCCTGCGACGTGAGCATCGCCGCGCAGGCGTCGGCGCTGATCGAGCAGACGCTGCACCGCTTCGGACGCCTCGACGTGCTCATCAACAACGCCGGCATCATCCAGGTGGCGCCGCTGGAGTCGATGGGCCTGCAGGACTTCCGCGAGGCGATGGAGATCAACTACTTCGGCCTCCTGCACACCTCGCTGGCGGCGCTGCCGCACATGCGCCGCCGCCGCCAGGGGAGCATCGTCAACATCTGCTCCATCGGGGGCGCGGTCGCGATTCCGCACCTGGCGCCGTACAGCGCTTCCAAGTACGCGGCGGTGGGCTTTTCCGAAGCCCTCTGCGCCGAAGCCCGCCCGGACGGAATCCGCGTCACCACCATCCTGCCCGGAGTCCTGCGCACCGGCTCGTTCGTCAACGCGCTCTACAAGGGCAACAGGGAGCGCGAGGTGGCCTGGTTCGCAGCGGGCGCCTCGCTGCCGGGCGCCTCGGTCGCGGCCGGCCGCGCGGCGCGCCGGATCCTGCGGGCCTGCGCGCTCGGCGAGGCGTACGTGACCATCGGGCTGCCGGCCAAGGTCCTGCGCCTCGTCCACGCGCTGGCGCCCGGCGCCTTCTCGCGCCTCTCCACCCTGGTCGGGCGGCTGCTCCCCACCGCCGCCGGCGGCGCGGGTCCGGCCGAGCCGGCAGAGCCCGGCTGGCAGCATCGCCCGCCGCCCACCGCCGTCACCGCGCTGGGGGACAAGGCCGCGCGGCGCAACCGCGAGGTGCCGTGGGCCCCTCCCGAGAGGGTCTGACACCACCGCCGCCCGCCGTTACAGTAGGCGCATGGCACGATTCCGGAACCTCGACGGCTCCGGGCCCACTGCGGGCTCGAAGGTCTTTCAATGGGCAGTGGTCGACAAGGTGGCGGGCCGGCGGCGCCGGAGCCCCTCGAGCGCGCCGATGCCGTCGGTGCAGCCCGACCTGGCGCTCTTGGCGCAGGTCCCGGCGGTCGGTGAGCCGGCGCGGCTCACCTGGCTGGGCCACGCCAGCTGGCTGGTGCAGCTCGACGGCGTCTCGCTGCTCATCGACCCGGTCTTTTCCAAGCGCATCTCCGGCATCGTGCCGCGCAACGTGGCCGCGCCGCTGCAGGCGGCCGAGCTTCCCCGCCTCGACGCCACCTTGATTACCCATAGTCATTACGACCATTACGACCGCCCGTCGGTCAATGCGGCCAAGGCGCGCGTCATTACCGGCACCGGGCTGGGCGCAGCCATGGATCTGCCCGCCACCGAGCTGGGCTGGTGGGACGCCGAGCGGGTCAGCGATACCGTGCGGGTGACGTTTGTTCCCTCGCAGCATTGGAGCCGGCGCGGCCTCTTCGACGCCAACGAGACGCTCTGGGGCGGCTTCGTCGTCGAGGGAAAGGCGGCGCGCATCTATCATTCGGGCGATACCGCCTATTTCGAAGGCTTTGCCGAGATCGGAAGGCGCTTTCCCGGAATCGACGCCGCCTTGCTCCCGATCGGCGCCTATGACCCCGCCTGGTTCATGGAGAAGCAGCACATGAACCCGGAGCAGGCGGTGCAGGCCTTCCTCGATCTGAAGGCGGCCCGCTTCCTCGCCATGCACTGGGGGACCTTCAAGCTGACCGACGAGCCCCTCGACGAGCCGCCCCGGCGTCTGCGCGCCGAATGGGAGCGGCGCGGCCTGCCTCCCTCGGCGCTGTACATCCCGGCGGTGGGCGCCAGCCTTTGACGCCGCCGGCGGTGAGCCCGCCGGTGTATTCTGCCCTCCATGCCTGCGAAAAAGCGCGAAAGCCTGCGCCGCCTGTCCGTCGCGCCCCTGCGCGATTTCATCCAGGTGCGCGACGCGCTGGCGCGGGAGCTGCGCGGGCGAGGCGAGCTGGAGGAGGCCCGGCTCATCGCGGGGATGCGCAAGCCGCCGGTCGGGCTCTGGATCGCGAACCAGCTGGCGCGGCTGGCGCCGGACGACGTCAAGGCGCTGGTCGAGGCCTCGGCGCGGCTGCGGCGGGCGCAGTCGGCGGGCGGCTCCTCGGGCGAGGTCCTGCGCGAGGCGATGCGCGTGCAGCGGGAGGCGCTCGCGCGGCTGGCGGAGGCGGCGGGGCGGGCGGCGCTGGAAGCGGGCACCCGGCTGACGCTCGAGCTGCAGCGGCGGGTGCAGAACACGGTGCAGGCGGCGGCGGTGAGCGAGCCCGAGGCGCTGCGCGAAGGCAGCCTGGAGAAGGAGCTGATGCCGGCGGGCTTCGGCGAGCTGCTCGAGGCGGAGGAGGCGCCGCAAGCCGCGCACCCGGGACGAGAGCACGGCGTACTCCAGCGGTCCGCTGAGCAGCAGAAGGGCAAGGCCGCCGCCGAGCGGGAGAAGAAGGAGGAGGCCGCGGCGCGGGCGCGCGCCAAGGAGCTGGCGCGGGCCCTGGCCGAGGCCGAAGAGGAAGCGCACCGCCTCGACGCGCAGGCGAAGAAGCTGGAGGCGATCGCCAAGGACCGCGCGTTGGAAGCGACCAGCGCCAGGGAGCGGGCGGACGAGGCGCGCCGCAGCGCCGAGGCGGCGGCGAAGCGCGCGGGCGAGCTGCGCGGCGAACGGACCTCGCGCCGCTCCGAAGCTTGAGACGGTCGCGGGCAGCCGGGCCTGCCCAAGGGTGGTAGAGAGCTGTGGTGCAGAAGCCGCGCGTCTTCATCACCCGCAGGCTGTCCATCGATCCGGCGAGCGTGCTCGGGCCGGGCATCGAGATCGACCAGCACGACGCGGAGCAGGCCCCGCCCCGCGACGAGCTGCTGCGGCGGGTGCACGAAGCGACGGCCATCCTGCCCATCCTCTCCGACCGGATCGACGCCGAGCTGCTGGAGGCGGCGCCCCGCCTGCGCCTCGTCGCCAACCACGCGGTGGGCTTCGACAACGTCGATGTCCCCGCCTGCACCGCCCGCGGCGTCTGGGTCACCAACACGCCCGACGTGCTCACCGAGTCGACGGCGGACCTGACGCTGGCGCTGATCCTCGCGCTGGCGCGCCGGCTGCGCGAAGGCGAGCAGATGGTGCGCGCGGGCACCTGGGCGGGCTGGACGCCGACCCAGCTCCTCGGCCTCGAGCTGTCGGGCCGGACGCTGGGCATCCTCGGCTACGGGCGCATCGGCCGCGCGGTGGCACGGCGGGCAGAAGGATTCGGGATGCGCGTCCTCTTCACGGCGCGGGGCGGCGGCGTGCCCTTCGACGCGCTGCTGGAGGCGTCGGACGTGCTCTCGATCCATTGTCCGCTGACGCCGCAGACGCGCGGCCTCTTCGACGCCCAGCGCCTCCTCCAGGTGAAGCGCGGCGCGCTGCTCATCAATACGGCGCGCGGGCCCATCGTCGACGAGGCCGCGCTGGTGGCGGCGCTGCAGTCCGGACACCTGGGTGGGGCGGCGCTGGACGTCTTCGAGCACGAGCCCGCGGTGCACCCTGCCCTGCTCGGCCGCAGCGACGTGGTGCTGCTGCCGCACCTGGGCAGCGCCACGCGGGAGACCCGGCAGCGCATGGCCACGCTGGCGCTCTCCCAGGTGGAGCTGGTGCTGCGGGGGGAGCGGCCTTCGCACCCGGTCAACCAGATCGCGACAAGCGGCTGATCAGGGCTCGGCGGCCGGCGCGGGCCCGGGCTGGCGGTACCACCAGGCGATCCCGAGAAGGAAGACGCTGACCACCAGGTCGGCGCCGATCCGCGCCCCGATCGAGGGCAGTCCCCAGGCGAACTTCAGCGCCAGCAGCGCCGCGATGACGCCGAGCCCGAGCCCGACGTGGCGCAGGCGCGGCAGGTCCCGGGCACGGCCGAGCCCGACGCAGGCGACGCTCGAGACCGCGTACCAGCTGACCAGCAGCACCGTCGAGGCGCTTGGGCTTCTGGCGAAGGCCACTTCCTGCTGCACCCAGAGGAAGGCGAAGATCCAGGCGACCACGCGCAAAGGTCCCCTGGGCGAGCGAAAGGCCGCGACCGCCCAGCCCGCCGCGACCAGGAGCGCGACGGCCGACTCCGGGGTGCCGAAGGGGAAGTAGGCGTACGCCGGCCGCTGGGTGAGCAGCCCGAGCGCGGCGACCCCGGCGACGGCCATCGCCGCTTGTGGCGCCCACTGCCAGGTCCGGTTGGGGATGGCGCCTTCGAGGAGGACGAAGAGGATGGAGATGGCGGTCACCGCGGCCACCTCCAGGCGGGGCGACGAGCGGGTGGCGATGGAGACGGCGGCCACCGCCGCGGCGAAGGCCACCAGCGCCGCCGCATCGCGCAGCGCGCCTTCGCGCCGCGAACAGACGAAGACCAGCACCGCCGCTGCCAGCGCCAACGCTGCCGTGGCAGCGTCGGTGGGGCCCAGCGAAAGAGCGAGCGCGCCGAGGAACGCACCCGGAATGAGGGCGAGGTCGGTCCAGTCGGCGGCGATCGATCCGGCCTCGCCGAATCCGTCCAGCAGCGTTCCCGCCGGCTCCGAGTCGACCAGCTCGACGAGCACCAGCCAGGCCAGCCCGGCCAGGGCGGCGGCGACGGCTCCGGCCCTCGAGGCGACCAACGGCGAGGTGGCGACGTGCAGCGCGGCGGCCCCCCCGAGCAGGCCCAGCGTGCGCAGGCGCGGCCGGATCGCCGCACCTCTGGCAAACGGCACCACGCCGAGCGCGGCCACCGCGAAGGGCAGCGCCAGCGCCAGCTCCGCCGAGTGCTGCGCGCCGGGGAGTGAGACGACCGCCGCCACGAAGAGCGCCGAGGCCGCGCCGAACACCCGGGCCGCGATCTTCCACTGGCGCGAGCCCAAGGCCGAGCCGCCGGCGATGAGCACCGCCGCGGCATACGCGGTCAGCATGGGTGCCGTGCCCTCTCCGCTGCTGGTGACGAAGGGAGCCACGGCCGCGCCGCCGAAGCCGACGCACCAGAGCGGCTCGTCGTCCTGCACCAGCGCGAAACCGGCCAGGGCCACCGAGGCCGCGGCGGAGAGCGCGAGCGCGAGGAACGGCGGCACCAGGTGCATTCCCGGACCTGCCGACCAGGCGCAGACGTGGACGATGGCGAGCGAGAGGCCCAGGAGGCTGTCGCCAAACGACCGCTCGCGGGGACGCAGCCACACACCCCAGGCGCCCATTCCTGCCGCGGCCGCGAGGCCCAGCCCCAGGCGCGCAACCGGCCCGAGGAGACCGTGCGAGACCGCCCAGCCCACGAAGGTCCCGACCGCCGCCAGCGCCAAAAGCGTCGCCAGTGCGAGCATGCCGTAGCGGCCGACCAGCATCTCCAGATCGGGGGCCGTCCGCAGGGGAGCGGGGCGAGCCGGTGCGCGGGCGGGCTGCCCCGGGA
>JAYWAJ010000182.1:0-5982 GCA_043782525.1 Deltaproteobacteria bacterium
CTCGAGGAGTTCGTCGAGCATTCGTATTACGAGGACTGGGCCGGCACCGGCCAGAAGCCCCGCTACACCACCGACGAGCAGGGGAACCCGATCTCGCCCTGGCATCCGTGGAACAAGATCACCAAGCCGCGGCCGTCGGGGCAGAACTGGAAGGAGAAGTACACCTGGGACACGGCCCCGCGCTGGGACCGCAACGCCATGGAAGCCGGCGCCTATGCGCGCCTGTGGAACACGGCGGTAGCGAAGAAGGCGCCCAAGAGCGACTTCTTCGAGTCCACCGGCCATTCGCTTCTCGTCCGCCTGCCCAAGGGGGCGCTGCCGGAGATGGAGCTGGAGTGGAAGGTTCCCAAGGTGTGGAACGCCTTCGAGCGCAACCGCGGGCGCGCCTACTGCCTCGCGTACACCACCATGATCGCCTTCGAGAACTGGCGGCTGGCGATGGACCGCCTGAAGATCGGCGACACCAAGGTCAGCACGCCTTTCGAGATTCCGAAGAAAGGCGAGCAGCTCGGGGTCGGGTATTGGGGCGCGGGCAGAGGATACCTCACGCACCATATGGTCCTCGACCGCGGCGCGGTATCGAATTATCAAATCATCACGCCTTCGACCTGGAATGCTTCGCCCACCGACGCCTTCGGACAGCCGGGTCCTTATGAAGAGGCGGTGCTGAATACGCCGCTGCTCGAGGAGACGGACGACCCGAAGGAGTTCAAGGGCATCGACATCCTGCGCGCGCTGCGCAGCTTCGACCCGTGCATGCCGTGCACCACGCACATCCACTCGGAAGGCGGAGTGATCACGCGCGAGATCAACACCTGCGCTTGCGGCGCGGACGACTGACGTGACCGTCCTCATCGGCGGCCTGGGGTACCGCAACCTGCGAGACCACTCGCTGGGCATCGCGGTCTCGGACACGCTGATGGAGCGCTCCATTCCCGCCGGAGTCTGTGTCGAGGACGTGAGCTACAACCCGGTGGCCCTGGTCGAGCACCTGCGCGAGGAGCACTTCGAGCGCGCCATCATCGTGGCCGCGGTGCAGCGTCCGGGGCGGGCGCCTGGATCGGTGACCGCCTACCGCTGGAATGGCCTGCTTCCGTCGGCGGATCTGATCCAGGCCGCGGTCGTGGACGCGGTCACCGGCGTCATCAACCTCGACAACACCTTGATCGTCACGCGCCACTTCGGCGGGCTGCCGGAGGAGACGGCGGTGGTCGAGATCGAGCCCGAGTACCACGAGTTCGGCGAGAGCTTCAGCCTCGCGGTCACGGCTGCGTTCGAGACCGTCTGCGAGCTGTGCGTCGAGCTGGCCACCGACCCGAAGGCGGCCTCTGCGCTGCCCTGGGCGCCGCTGGGAGGGGTCGCGCGTGAGCGGGCCTGACGTCCTTGACGAGATCGAGCGGCTCATCGAGAAGCTCGAGGGACACGCCGATCCGGTCGTGCGCGAGGACGTGAGCGCGCTCCTGCAGGGCATCGACGCCGTCCACCGCACCGCGCTGGAGAAGTTCGTGGCGGCGATCCAGTCGATGGCGGGCGAGCCTTTTCTGCGCCGGATGTATGGCGATCCCGCCATCCGGCTCCTGCTCATGTCCTACGACCTGGTGCCGATCGATCGCCGCTTGCAGGCGGAGGAGGCGCTCGACTCCGTGCGCGGGCACCTGCATGACCACGGGATCGACGTCGAGATCAGCGACGTGGTCGGCGGCGTGGTCTATGCGCGGCTCCACGGCGCAAAGGATTCCGAAGCGGCGCAGCGCGACGTCACCGCGGCGCTCAAGGAACACTTCATCGGCTTCCAGGAGCTGGTGCTGCGCGATCGCCAGGAGGGGACGAAGTCGCTGGTCTCCTTGCGCCGCCCCATCTACAAGCGCGCGCTCGGCGTCGGCGCGTTGACGGAGGGCACCCTCAAGGCGGTGGACCTCGACGACTTGCCCCTGCTCCTCGCCAACGTCGCAGGCGACATCTACGCCGTGACCAACCGGTGCGGCTCGACTCCATTGCCGCTGCAATTCAGCGCGCTCTCCGGGGCCGAGCTGCGCTGTTCGTTTCACGGCTGCGTCTACGACGTGCGCTCCGGCAAGCGTCTCGACGCGCCGGGCGAAGGCCTGCGCGTCTTTCCCGTGCGCATCGAGGATGGCGCCGTGCTGGTCGCGCTGGGAGTGTCGTGATGCGCATCCTCGTCGCCGGCTTTGGAAACGAGCTTCGTGGAGACGACGCCTTCGGAATCGCCGTCTGCCAGCGGCTCGAGGGGAAGGGCCCCCTGGAGATGAAGATCCTCGAGGTCGGCACCGGCGGGCTGCAGATGGCGCAGGAGCTCCTCACCGGCTACGACCGGCTCATCGTGGTCGACGCCATGACGCGCGGTGGGCTGCCCGGACAGCTCTACGTGCTAGAGGTGCAGGAAGTGGAGCGGGCGTCCGAGATCGATCTGCACCTGGCCGTGCCCAAAGCCGCACTCTCGGTGGCGCAGGCGATGGGCGTGCTTCCGGGGCAGGTGTTCATGGTCGGATGCGAGCCCGCGGACACCGACGAGCTGCGGATGGCGCTCTCTCCTGCGGTCGGCGCCGCGCTCGACCGCGCGGTCGGCCACGTCCTCGAGCTCGCAGGGAGACCATGAGCAGCGACATCGCCCAGGCCGACGAGATGCTCGAGCTTCTCTTCTGGATGGAGGGAGAAGGGCTGGAGCTGAGCGCCACCCTGCCGGGGATTTCGCGCTTTCTCTCCCAGCCTGCGGAGGCTGCGCAGACGATCCTCACCCGGCTGCTGGAGCGGGGCGACGTCACCGAACGCCAGGGGCAATTCACTCTCACCGATCGCGGGCGGGGCGAAGCGGCGCGGCGGTTCGTCGAGGACTTCTCCGGGCTCACCGGCCAGGCGCACGGCGAGTGCAACGACCCCAACTGCGACTGCCGCACCAGCCCCAACGGCGCCGCCGACTGCCACGCGCACACGCAGGGCAACCCTTGACTTCCCCGCAGCGAGCGCCTTTAAGTTTTGCCATGCGCAAGCTCCTCATCATCGGAGGCTCGCTCGCCGCGCTGGCCAGCGCTTTCGTGGCCACCGCTCACTGCTGCGAGAGGTTGAACTTCCTCGCCGCGATGGGGCTCCTCCAGCCCGGATGAATCGGATTGGCAGCCTACCGGCCGCAGTTTGCGGTTGCCAGCATGTTCGCACTGGGCTCCACGCTCTACCTCGCGCTCTTCGCTCCCGGCGCCGGCGCAACTGCCACCGCTGCACGGACGGCCGCGCTCACCATGCTCACCGTGGCGTGCGGCTTGCTAGTCTTCGTGATTCCTTGATCAGGAGATTCGAATGGATCGCAGAGTCACCATGCTCGTCGTCCTCTCCTCGGCAATGCTGCTGGTCGGAGCCGGCGCGCTGGTGATGTCGCACCGGACCCAGGCCGCCAAGGCCTCGGCCACCACCGCCTCGAAGCTGCCCAAGGGCACGGTGCCGATGCTGGCCTCGGCGGAGGCTGACTTCACCGGCAAGGCCGTCTGCGGGTCTTGCAGCTGGAACATCGGCGACGAGTGCAACACCATGCTCTACGACAAGGAAGCCCACCACGTCGCGGCCGTGCTGCCGAACGACAAGCTCGCCGAGCTGCAAAAATTGACAGGCACTTGAGCAAGCGGTCGCGCGACGGTCGTCGCGCACGGAGCGCTGACAGAGTTCAAGGGCGTGAACTACATCCTGCTCGCGTCGTTCACCACCGACGCGAAGCCCAAGGACAAGAGCAGCATGCGGTGACCGCCCTCAGCGGGGCCGTGGGAACAGGGCGGTCAGCGACTGCTGCAGCGCGCGGCCGCGCGGCGTGAGGCGATATTCGACCTTGTTCTGCTCCTCGAAGGGGCTGCGCGAGATAAGCCCACTCTCTTCGAGCTCCTGCAGTCGCGCCGCCAGCGTCGAAGACGAGAGACCCGCAAGGCGGTCCTGAATCTCGCTGAAGCGCACTTTGTCGTGGCCGCCCAGAAACGAGATGACCGAGAGAGCGTGCCGCTTGCCGAGCGCATGGATGAGAGGCGAGACGGCGCAGTAACAATCGGCACCGTGCTCGACCGGGCTCACACAACCGCAGCTGCTGGGATCGGTCGTCGCCACCGTCCTGTCGAGACTAACAGCGCGCGCAGGGCAAGTGGGAAGACTTCTCTCCAAGGGCGCCAGGACCGGCAGGCCGTCACCGATGAGGAGCTACCGTCGAGGCGCCCGGCGGCAAAACCAGCCCGGTCTGACCTGATCGAGGAGCTGCGACGCCCCCGGCGATCTTCATCGTGGACAAGCGTGGAAAAATCGTCTGGCGTTCGCTCGCGTAAACGTACAAGGTTCGCGCCATGCCGGGACAGGTTCTCGAAGCGACGGCGTGATGGCCACCGGGAATTCCACCGCGGCTTTGAATTGGCTGCGGCTCTCCGAGCTGACCGGCGACGTGCAGCTTCGCAAGCGCGCCGAAGAGGTGATGGCCGCATTCGCATCGCGCCTGCAGGCCATGCCCGCGCTGCTGGCCGCGGTCGACTGGTCGCTCGACCAGCCGCTCGAAGTCGTGCTGGTGCCTCTCCCTCCGCTGGCAAGAAAGGCTCTCGATGACCAATGACAGGATGAGGCTGCTCGAATTCCTCCGCCTCGATCCCGACGCGATGCGCGCGCGCTCGGCGGCGTTCCTGGAGGAGCTGCGAGGACGCAGATCGGTGCGCGAATTCAGCGCCGAGCCGGTGCCGCGCGAGGTGCTGGTGCGCTGCATCGAGGCCGCCGCGCAGGCGCCGTCGGGCGCGAACAAACAACCCTGGACGTTCGTGCTCGTCACCGACAAGGCGCTCAAGCACCGCATCCGCGTTGCTGCTGAAGAGGAGGAGACGGAGTTCTACCGGCACCGCGCCACGCCCGAGTGGCTGGCCGATCTGGCTCCCTTGCAAACCGGGCCGGAGAAGGAGTTTCTCGACGTGGCGCCCGCGCTCATCGTCGTCTTCGCGCGACGCTGGGAGGAGGATACCGGGCGCAAGCACTATTACGTCAGCGAGTCGGTGGGCATCGCCTGCGGGTTTCTCATCGCGGCGCTGCACCACTCCGGACTGGTCACGCTGACGCATACGCCGAGCCCGATGGACTTTCTCTGCCGGATCCTCGGCAGGCCGAAGAACGAGCACGCCTATCTGCTGCTGCCGGTCGGCTTCCCCGCCGCCGGCTGCCGGGTGCCGGACATCGAGCGCCGGCCGCTGGCGGATTCGCTGGTCGAGTTCCCGGGATGACCTCAGGATCCGCGCCCTCGGGACCAGCTCAATCCGACGCGCGCGAAGCCCGCGCCGAGCAGCGCCGCGCAGGCGACGCCGCCGACGTGGAAGGCGAGCAGGTGGGGAAGCGCGCCGCGCACCGGGCAAGAAAGGTGGAGAGCACCCTGCCCGGCGAGCGCCGCGGCTGCGGCCAGCGCCGCGGTGGCGCCCGGCGAAGGAAGGCGCCGGATGGCTCCGCGAGCCGCGGCGAAGAGTCCGAACGGCGCCAGCGCGCAGCCCAGCTCCACGGCCAGGCACTTGAGGCCGATCGCGGGCAGGAGCCCCGTGGCGTTGGAGGCGACCAGCGCGAGCGCGAGCGACGCACCGAGGGCCGCCGTCGCGGTGCGGACTCCCGCGGGCGCCAGTGCGGCAAGCAGTGCGGCGAGAGACGCGGCGGCAAGAGCGACCACCCAGCTCGCCAGATCGTGGGGCAGGTGGCGATTGAGCGCGACCAGCGCGGCGAAGGCCAGCGCGGCCCCGGCGGCGCCGAGAAGGCGCGCGCGCAGCGGCGCGGCGTGCGCCTCGCGCTCGAGCTGCCGGAGGATGACCTGCTCGACGCTGCGCAACGTCTCGGCCGAGGGAGCCGGGCGAAGCCCCGCCCCGACCAACGCGAGGAGCTGGCCGCCTTCCCGCAGCGCACGGGTGCAGTCGGCACAGGAGCGTGCGTGCTCCTCGGCCGCGGTCCGCTCACCGTCACCCCGCGGCAGCGACGCGAGCGCCA
>JAYWAJ010000183.1:0-5981 GCA_043782525.1 Deltaproteobacteria bacterium
GGGGACCTTCATCGTCAAGCCCGCGCACGCCGCCGAGATGTACGCGCCGGAGGTGTTCGGGCGCACCGGGGCGGGGACGCTGACCATCGTCGCGCAGCAGCCGCTGGCGCAGGCGCCGTGAGGCGGGCGGCGGGAGCTTTGCCGCGCTCCTTTCCGTGGGCCGCGGCTTCGCTCCTCGCGCTGGCGGCGCTGGCCTGCGCCGTGCTCCGGCCCGTGCCGCGCGAGGAGCTCTCGCTGCGGCGCGCGGTCTCCCTGCGCATCGAGGCGCGCGACGGGACCCTCCTGCGCGAGCTCGCCTCCCGCGACGAGGGCTACGCCGCGCCCGCCCACCTGGAGGCGCTGCCCGGCCACGTCTGGCAGGCCTTCGTGCAGGCGGAGGACAAGCGCTTCTTCCTCCATCCGGGGGTGGACCCGCTGGCGCTGGCCCGGGCGCTCCGCGACGACCTGCACCGGCGCCGCTTCGCCGAGGGCGGCTCCACCTTGACCATGCAGCTGGCCCGGCTGCTGCGGCCGCACCCCCGCGGCGTCGGGTCCAAGTTGTCCGAGTTGCTCTTCGCGCTCCGCCTCGAGCGCAGCTTGAGCAAGCGCGAGATCCTCGAGCAGTACCTGACCCGCGTCCCCTTGGGCGCGGACGTGCGCGGCGTCGAGGCGGCGGCGCGGCTCTACTTCGACAAGCCGGCGGCGGCGTTGACCGCCGGGCAGGCGCAGTTCATCGCGGAGCTGGCGCGCCGGCCCGCGCGGGCCGGCGTCGTCCGGCAGAAGCGCGCCTTCGCCGCGCCGCACTTCGTCGAGAACGTCGCCCGCCATCAGGCGCCTCCCGAGGCGGTGCAGGTGCGGACCACGCTCGACCTCGCGCTGCAGGAAGCGGTGGAGTCGGCCCTCGAGGAGCAGGTCGAGGCGCTCCGCGACTTCCGCGTCGGGAGCGCCGCCGCCATCGTCCTCGACAATTCCGACGGCGCGGTGCTCGCGTACGCCGGCTCGCCCGACTGGTTCGACGAGGAGCACCAGGGCCGCATCGACGGCGTCCGCTCCCTGCGCCAGCCGGGGAGCACCTTGAAGCCCTTCGCCTACGCGCAGGCGATGGAGCGCCACGGGCTGACCGCCGCCACGCTGCTCTCCGACGTCGAGTCGCACTTCGGCGACTTCATGCCGAGGAACTACGACCGCCGCGCCCACGGGCCGGTGCGGGTGCGCGTGGCCCTGGCCAGCTCGTACAACGTGCCGGCCGTGCGCGTCGCGGAAAAGATCTCGGCGCCGGAGCTGCTGCAGACGCTGCGCCGCGCCGGCTTCGAGAGCCTGACGCTCGACGCCGACCACTACGGGCTCGGCCTGGTGCTGGGAGGCGGCGAGGTCTCGCTGCTGGAGCTGGCGCGCGGCTACCTGGCGCTGGCCCGCGGCGGGCGTTCCCGCGACCTGCGCTTCCTCGAGGAGGCGCGCGACGCGCAGGGCCGCCTGCTTCCCCTTGCGCCTGCCCGCGAGCGGCGGCTCTTCGGGCCGGTGACCGCCGCGCTCGTCGCCGACATGCTCGCCGACCCCGCCGCCCGCGCGCCCGCCTTCGGCCTCGACAACGCCCTGCGCTTTCCCTTTCCGGCGGCGGCCAAGACCGGCACCTCGCGCGCCTTCACCGACAACTGGACGGTGGGCTTCACCCACGAGCGGACGGTGGCGGTCTGGGTCGGCAACATGAGCGGCGAGACCATGCGGCACGTCAGCGGCATCACCGGCGCCGGCCCGCTCTTCCACCGCGTGCTCATGCTGGCGATGGCGGGCATCGAGAGGCCGGCGCCGCTGTCGGAGGTGGCCTTCGAGGAGCGCGAGATCTGCGCGCTCTCGGGCGAGCTGGCCTCTCCCCACTGCCCATCCACCGTCCACGAAAAATTCGCCCCGGGCACCGCGCCGCACGCGCGCTGCGCCATGCACGGAGCGGGCGGACTCGACCTCGGCCCCCGCTTCTACGACTGGGCCGCCCACGAAGGCGTCGCCACCCTGAGCAACGCCGCCTCCGCGGGCGCGCATGCCGAGCTGGCCTTTCCCCGCGACGGCGACTCCTTCCTGCGCAGCCGCGACCTGCCCGACGAAGTCCAGACCATCCCCGTGCGCGCCCTGGCCCCCAAGGGCGGCGGCCCATTGGAATTGCAGCTCGACGAATCCCCCCGCACCGAGCTCCGCGCGCCTTTCTCGACGCGCATCCCGGCCAGGCATGGACGCCACCTTTTGCGCATCTTCCGCTTGGGCGCCGCGGAAGCCGACGCCAGCGCGTCCTTCACCGTCGACGGCTGAAAGCGGCTTCAGGCCTGAAGCCTGAGGCCTGACGCCTGAGGCCGCTTCTCTCACTTGTGGTACGGACCACCCCGCAAAATCTCGAACGCCCGGTACACCTGCTCCACCGCCACCACCCGCGCGAGGCGGTGCGGCAGCGTCAGCTTCGAGAGCGACCAGACCAGCCGGGCCTGCTTGCGGACCTCCCCAGCGAGGCCTTCGTCGCCGCCGATGCAGAGGGTGATCTGCGCCGTGCGCCCGACCCTGCCGGCCAGCTCCTCCGAGGTCAGCTCCGTCCCGCGCTGGTCGAGGGCCCAGAGCTCGCCGCGCACCTTGCCGAGGATCTCGACGGCTTCCTTCTCCGGCCCCGATGCTTTGAGCTCAAACGATTCGAAGGCCGCAAACCGCCGCAGCCGCTTCGCGTAGTCCTCGAACAGGTCCGCCGTCGGCCCCTTGTCCTTGCCGACCGACAGCAGCCGGAGGTTCAGGACCCGATCTCGATCCGCGGCGCGTCCGCCCAGAGGCCTTCCAGGTCGTAGTGGGTGCGCTCGTCCTGGTGGAAGACGTGGACGACGACGTCGCCGAAGTCGAGGAGCACCCAGCGCCCGCCGCGCTCGCCCTCGGAGCCGACCTTGCGGTGGCCCTGCTCCTTCAGCTCCTTCTCGATGCCCTCGGCGATGGCCTCGATCTGCCGGTCGCTCTGGCCGGAGCCGATGACGAGGAAGTCGGTGTAGCCCGAGACACCGCGCAGGTCGAGGACCACCACCTCGTCGGCCTTCTTCTCCAGCGCGGCGCGGGCGGCGGCGACGGCGGTGCGCTGCGAGTCGTCGTCGAGGCGGACGGCGGCGCGGGCCTTGGCCCGGTCGGGATCGGTCTTGGCGGACTTCTGGGAGAGCGCGATCTGGCTGGGCGAGTTGGGCACGTTGCTGTTTCCTTTTTGCTTCATGTACGGACCTGGCCGTCTCCCCGCACTACGAATCTCGTGCAGGTCAGTTCGCGCAGGCCCATCGGACCGTACGCGTGGAGCTTGCTGGTGGAGATGCCGATCTCGGCGCCGAGCCCCAGTTCGCCGCCGTCGTTGAAGCGGGTGGAGGCATTCCACAGGACGCAGCTGGCGTCTACCTCGGAGATGAAGCGGCTCGCCAGCGCGGCGTCGCCGGTGCAGATGCTCTCGGTGTGGCGGCTGCCGTAGCGGGCGATGTGGGCCAAGGCCGCGTCGGGCCCGTCGACCACCGCCACGGCGAGCTTCAGGTCGAGGAACTCGAGCCCGTACGCGTCGGGCGTCTCGAGGAGCTGGACGGAGGGCAGGGCCGCGCGCAGCAAGGGCAGGAAGTCTTCGGCGATGGCGCGGTCGAGGAGCACGCACTCGAGGGCGTTGCAGACGCCGGGCCGCTGCGTCTTGCCGTTGACGATGAGCCGCTCGGCCATCCCCAAGTCGGCGTCGGCGGCGACGTAGAGGTGGCAGACGCCCTGGTAATGCTTGATGACCGGAACCCGCGACCGCTCGGCGATGAACTTGATCAGCGAGGGGCCGCCCCGCGGGATGCAGAGGTCGATGAGCGTGTCGAGCTGGAGGATCTCGTCGAGCAGCGCGCGGTCGGGCGGCACCAGCTGGGCAAAGTCCTCCTCGAAGCAGGCGAGCACGGCGGCGTTGGTCTGCAGCGCCTCCGACCCGCCGCGCAGGAGCGCCGCGTTGCCGCTGCGCAGGCAGAGCGCCGCCGCCTCCGCCGTCACGTTGGGCCGCGCCTCGTAGATCATCAAGATGACGCCGAGCGGCGCCCGCACCCGCTCGACGCGCAGGCCGTTGGGGCGGGAATACGCCTCGACCACCTCGCCCACCGGGTCGGGCAGCGCCGCCACCTCGCGCAGCGCCCGGGCGACCTCCGCGACGCGGGTCGCGTCGAGGCGCAGCCGGTCGAGGAGGGCGGCGGCCTGCCCGGACTCCCGCGCCTTGACCAGATCGAGGGCGTTGGCGGCGGCGATCTCCTCCGCCCGCTCCTCCAGCCGCGCCGCGGCGTCGAGCACCAGCTGCGCGCGCTGGGCCCCGGACCTCTTCAAGAGCTGCCGGGAAGCGAGGCGCGCCCGCTCCGCCAGCTCCAGCGCCGACAACTTCCTCTCCAGGGCGGCGCTCAAGCGGTCACCACCAGGTCGTCGCGGTGGACCACGCAGTCGAGCAGCCGGTAGCCGAGCCGCCCCTCGATCTCGGCGCTGCGCAGGCCGGAGATGCGGCGCACCTCGTCCGCCGAGTAGACCGAGAGCCCGCGCGCGAAGGACTGGCCGTCGAGGGTGGTGATCTCCACCAGGTCGCCGGAGAGAAAGGCGCCGCGCACCTCGCGCACGCCGCTGGGGAGCAGGCTCTTCTTGCGCTCGATGAGGGCCAGGCGGGCGCCGTCGTCCACCCGCAATTCGCCCCGGGTCTTGAGGTCCAGCATCCAGCGCTTGCGCAGGCCGCGCCGCTCGCCGAGCGGATGCACCACCGTGCCGACGTCCTCGCCGTCGAAGAGCCGCTGCAGCATCCCCGGCTCGCCCGGCACGATGGCGCTGGGCACGCCCGACTCCGACGCCCGCCGGGCCGCGCGCAGCTTGGTGATCATCCCGCCGGTGCCCACCGAGGAGCTGCTGCCCGCCAGCGCTTCCACGGCCGGCGTGACCCGCTCGATGACGGAGATGCGGGTTGCCTTGGCGTCGGTGCGCGGGTCCGCGGTGTAGACGCCGCCCGCGTCGGTGAGGATGACGAGGAGGTCGGCTTCGACCAGGTCCACCACCATGGCCGCGAGCGCGTCGTTGTCGCCGAACTTGATCTCCTCGACGCTGACGGTGTCGTTCTCGTTGATGACCGGCACCACCTGGCGCGCCAGCAGTTCCGAGAGGGCTCGCCGCGCGTTGAGGTAGCGGCCGCGGTCGGCGATGTCCGCATGGGTGAGGAGCACCTGGGCGCAGCGGAGCCCGCGCGCCTCCAGCTCATCGTCGTAGAGGCGCATCAGCCGGCTCTGCCCGACGGCAGCGGCCGCCTGCTTGAGCGCCATCTCCCGGGGCCGCGAGGCGAGGCCGAGCCGCTCGACGCCCAGCGCCACCGCGCCGCTGGAGACGACGACCGGGGTACGGCCCTGGGAGACGGCGGCGAGGTCGTCGCAGAGCGCGGCGAACTTGCGGCGATCGAAGGGCGGTCCGGGCCTTGCTCCTGCGAGCACCGCCGAGCCGATCTTGATCACCGGCCGCTTGCTGCGCGCGAGGGTGGAGCGGAGGGAGTTTGCCATTGCGTCCTGGGCTAGATGTATCAAAGGCAGGCGCACCGCGCTCATGTTAGAAACGGCGGCCTGTGAGAGAAGAGCTGTCCGGAAATACACAAGGGCTCAAGGCAAGCCAGTCCAGGCGCCTGCTGGCCACCTGGCGGCGACGCGTACAGCAGCGCGAGCTGGTCTCGCCGGAGCTGGCCCGGCACCTCACCGAGGTGTCCCGCGAGATCGGCCGCCAGTTCGGGGTGCTCATCAACCGGCGCGGCGAGATCGAGCACGTCATCGTCGGCGACTCGCGGCAGCTCATCCTGCCCGACATCGGCCGCGCCCGCGCCGGACAGGCCCGCCTCCGCGGCCTGCGCCTGGTGCACACGCACCTGAAAGACGAGCCGCTCACCCGCGACGATCTCACCGACCTGGTGCTCCTGCGCCTCGACGCGGTGGTGGCCATCGTCGCGCTCGAGGACGGGCTGCCCGGCAAGGTCT
>JAYWAJ010000184.1:0-5968 GCA_043782525.1 Deltaproteobacteria bacterium
ACGTCCCGGCCGAGTAGGTTCCCGCGCCCTTCGGACAATCCTGCCCGGAGGACAGCGCCTGCTCGTCCTTTTGCCTGGCCGGCGGAGGACGGGGGGTACAGATGCGGGGACACGATCCAATCGTGTCCCCAGAGGACGCAGGGAAAAACATGTCCACAGGGCCGTTGCACTACGAATCGAAGAAGCCGTCGGTCGTCGAGAAGTTCCGCACCCACGAGAAGGACACGGGGTCGCCGGAGGTCCAGGTCGCGCTGCTCACCGAGCGCATTCATTACCTGACCGAGCACTTCAAGACCCACAAGAAGGACCACCACTCGCGCCGCGGCCTGCTCAAGCTGGTCGGCCAGCGGCGCCGCCTGCTCGACTATCTCAAGTCGAAAGACTCCAGCCGCTACCGCAAGCTGATCGACGGCCTGGGCATCCGCAAGTAAGGACCATCTCGGGGGACACGATCGCGGCGCCAGCCCATCGTGTCCCCAGTTGATTGAAAGTACGACGAGCGGAGGACCCGGAAGCGTTGTAGGACCCTCATCGGAACAGCGGCCTCGAAGCCGCCGCTCTTGCGATCAGGATCCACCGCCGCTTTCGGATCCCACCCCTCGACAACCAGAAGCAAAGCGAAGCGCGAGCACGGGCTCGCGCGAAAGGACGTCGCACAATGGAAGCCCTCACGGTCACCGCCAAGGTCGGAAACCAGAACATCAGCATCGAGACGGGCAAGCTCGCCAAGCAGGCGGACGGCTCGGTGGTCCTGCGCGCCGGCGACAGCATGGTGCTGGTGACGGCAGTTTCCCAGAAGGAGCCCAAGCTGGGCTTCGACTTCTTCCCGCTGACGGTCGATTACCAGGAGCGCCTCTCCGCCGCGGGCCGCATCCCCGGCAGCTTCTTCCGCCGCGAGGGCCGCCTCACCGAGCGCGAGACGCTCACCTCGCGCCTCATCGACCGCTCGCTGCGGCCGCTCTTTCCCGAGGGCTACCAGCACGACACGCAGGTCATCGCCACCGTGTTCTCCGCCGACAACCAGCAGGACACCGACGTGCTGGCGCTCACCGGCGCGTCGTTCTCCATGGCCGTCTCCGACATCCCCTTCCCCTTCCAGTTCGCCGGCGTGCGCGTCGGCCGCGTGGAAGGCAAGCTCGTCGCCAACCCCAGCGAGGAGGAGCGGGCCCACTCGGACATCGACATCATCATGGCCGCCAACCGCGATTCGATCTTCATGGTCGAGGGCGGCGGCAAGGAAGTCACCGAGCAGGACATGATCGAGGCGCTGCTCTTCGGGCAAAAGTCCATCGAGCCTTTGCTGGTGGCGCAGGAGCAGTTGGCGAAGCAGGTGGGCAAGGCGAAGCGGTCGTTCGACAAGGTGCCGCTCGCCGAGGGCGCCGCCGCCAAGGTGCGCGAGATCGCCCTCGAGCGCGTCAAGCAGGCCTACGAGATCCACGACAAGATCGAGCGCTACAACCAGCTCTCGAAGATCAAGAAGGAAGTGGTCGCCCAGCTCTGCGCCAAGGGCGCGGCGTTCGAGGGCAAGGACAAGGACGTCAAGACCGCCCTGGAAGATCTCAAGTACGACTACATGCGCCGGATGATCACCACCGAAGGCCGGCGCATCGGCGGCCGGGACACCAGGACGGTCCGCAAGATCACCTGCGAGGTGGGCCTGCTCGCCCGCGCGCACGGAAGTGCCCTCTTCACCCGCGGTGAGACGCAGGGCCTGGTGACGACGACGCTGGGCACCGCCGACGACGAGCAGCGGATGGAGAGCCTCAAGGGCCAGGCCTTCCGCAAGTTCATGCTGCACTACAACTTCCCGCCCTACTCGGTCGGCGAAGTGAAGCCGCTGCGCGGAGCCGGCCGCCGCGAGATCGGCCACGGCATCCTCGCCGAGCGCGCGCTCAAGGCCATGCTGCCCGCCGACGACAAGTTCCCCTATACGATCCGGATCGTCTCCGACATCCTCGAGAGCAACGGCTCGTCGTCGATGGCGACGGTGTGCGGCGGCTGCCTCTCGCTGATGGACGCAGGCGTGCCCATCAACGCGCCGGTGGCCGGCATCGCCATGGGCCTGATCAAGGAGGACGGCAAGATCGCCATCCTCTCCGACATCCTCGGCGACGAAGACCACCTCGGCGACATGGACTTCAAGGTCTGCGGCACCGCCAAGGGCATCACCTCCATCCAGATGGACATCAAGATCACCGGCGTCGACAAGCAGATCCTCACCGACGCCCTCTCGCAGGCGCGCGAAGGACGGGTCCACATCCTCGCCGAGATGGCCAAGGCGCTGGCCGCGCCCCGCACCGACATCTCCAAGTACGCGCCCAAGATCACGACGATCAGAGTGCCGGTCTCGCGCATCAAGGACGTCATCGGACCCGGCGGCAAGGTCATCAAGGACATCATCGCCCGCACCGGCGCCAGCATCGACATCCAGGACGACGGCCAGGTGGCCATCGCCTCGCCCAACAGCGAGGGCGTCGAGCAGGCCATCAAGATGATCCGCGCGCTGACCCAGGAGGCCGAGGTCGGCAAGACCTATCTCGGCACCGTGCGCCGCATCATGGAGTTCGGCGCCTTCGTCGAGATCTTCCCCGGCACCGACGGCCTGGTGCACATCAGCGATCTCGCCAACGGGCGCGTCAAGAAGGTCGAGGACGTGCTCAAGGAAGGCGACGAGGTGCTGGTCAAGGTCGTCTCGGTCGACCGCTCCGGCAAGATCCGCCTCTCGCGCAAGGAAGCGCTGGCGGACCAGGGCGGCGACGGCAAGACCGCCGCGCCGGCCCCCGCGCCCAAGGCGTAGTCCGCCCGGGGCGCCCGCACCAAGGCGCCCCGGACTGCCGCTCTCCTAGAAGGTCGCGTGCAGCGTGACCGTCCCGCTGGCCCCGGATCCCGAGGCCGCTGGCAGCGTCCCATCCACCGTGCCGGTTGTGCTGTAGGTCTTGCCGCTGGAGTTGGAGTAGGCGGAGGACACGCCGGTGAGCTTGAGGCTGTAGGTTCCCTGCGTGCTCGAGGCATCCGAGCTGGCGATCCAGTAGCTGGACGAAGCGCCCGAGACGATCACGCCGCCGCTCGCGCCGGTGTCGCTCTGGCTGAAAGTTGCGCTGTGCGGCTCGCCGGGGAAGGTGATGGCGGCGACGATGCCCGGTGCCGTGCCCGACTGCGCCACCTGGAAGCCAAAGCTGCCCTGGTTCTTGCTGGAGTCCCAGGCGGCGAACGCGGTCTGGCAGTCGTAGGTGCCGGTCTGCGCGCCCGACAGGGTCACGCTGCAGTGGCCCGACTGGCCCAGCCCGGTGGAGCTGCCGCCGCAGGCGGCGAGAACCAGCGTGGCGGCTGCTGCGAAGATCGAACGTGTCATTTGGTTTCCTCTTGGCGCTGCGGCAGGCAGCGCGGAAAACAGGCAGCTGTTGTCTTGCCATAAAAAGACACCCCTTGCGCGCCCTCGGCCACCGGTGCGACGCTCGTCACATGAGCATCGGAAAGCTGCTGGTGCTGCTGATCGGCCTCGCCATCGTCGCCTTCGCGGTCAAGACCGAGCTGGCGGGCACCGCCACCGGCAACCCCAACGACCCGACGCAGGCGAAGCGGCAGCTCGACAACGTCCGCAACCGCACCGGCGAGCTGAGCCGGGAGCAGCAGAAGGCAGCGGACGACATCGCGGAGAAGGCGAACGAGAAGTAGCTCAGCTTCATCGGCTCTTCCGTCGCCTGGCCGCACGACCGTGCAGAAGCGATATTCGACCGCGGCGCTATCGCAGCGAGCACCGCGTCCTTGGGCGCAGCCGGCAATCAGCGCTTCGGCTTCTTCAACTCTTTTTCGAGCTTGCGCCGAACTTCCAGGATGGCGCGGATCTCGTGCAGCGCCTTCTCCACCGCAGCCTCCAGCTCCGGCGGAGGCTTCCGCGTCTCCTGGATGTATCGCCCAAGCTTCAGATACGCCTCGAGGACGCTGGTCTCGCCTGACGACCATCGCGGCGCGACCGGCGCGTTGCGGGCCGGCCCGAACCACTCCTCGCTCTGGTCGTCGAAGAGCGTCTCTACCAATGCCTTCTCCACTGCCGGCGTCAGGCCGCGGTCGAACAGCCCCGTGGCCATCTCGACTACGCCGGGCTGCAGCCGGTGAGGAAGGAGCGCCCAGTGGATCATGTCGATGCGGTCCGGCTCGTAGTGGTCGGCGTCGGCGACCATCTCGGCGAAGAGCTTCAGCGCCTTGGGGTCGCCGTTGGAAACCAGGAGAGGGCCATTGCTGTTGAAATAGCCCTCTCCATTGAATCGGCGGAAAATGGCGAGTGCAGTCTCGGACATCGGGCGCACGGCGGCCAGCGCGGGCAAGAGGAAGATCATCCGGTCGGGCTCGGCCATGAAAGCCGGGCTCGCCACCAGCGCCTCGCACAGCTTCCCGGTCGCCTGGGTCGGGTGCTCCTTGAGGGCCTTCAGAACCTGGCTGAGATTGGAGAACTTTCGCTGCGGCTCCTCCAGCGCGTCGAGATGGGCCAGGAAGGCGTCGTTCTGTAGGAAGAGAGCGAGCCTGGCGAACGCCTCGGGCTGGCCGGAGGACGCGAGCGCGATTGCCGACACCGCCAGCGATTCGCGATGGCTCGACTCTTTCAAGACCGCCGCGTGCCCGCGGATTTCCGCCTCGGTCATCGGAGGCCTCGCTGTCACCATGGCCATGAGTGCCTCACGCTAGGGAGTGCGGAAGAGCAGTTCGCTGAACTGGATGGCCTTGACCTGGACGACGTCGATGTTCTCGGCCTGCGGCGGCGGATTGGAGCCATGCATGAGGTTCTCCCCAGGCGGGGTCGCCAATCCGTCGTTCCCCGCTCCTACGCGATGGCGCAGGCCGAAGACGTGGCCCAGCTCATGGGCCAGCGTATTGCCATAGACCAGCCGGATCTTGTCCGCCGTAGCCCCCGCGCCGGCGCTCGAGTCCATGCTCAGGGTCGGGACGATCACGCCCCAGAGCAGATCGATCTGGCGGGTGGCCGGGCTGCCGCTGACCCAGAGGCCGGAGGCGTTGAAGACGATCAGCTTCACCGGGTCGACCGGAACGTCGTCGGGGATGCCCGTCTTTGGAATCAAGGACGACGACGGCGTGCTCTTGTCGGTCATGGTGTAAGCGGCCTGCGTGTACGCCCGCGGGGGATCGACTCGGGCCAAGGGAGCGTGGTTCCACGGGCGGAGCTTGGCGACGGCCAGGGCGCCCGAGGCGTCGGAGTGGATATAGGCGAGGCTGACCACTTCGTTGCGGTCGTTGATCCGGATCGCGTCATTGGAGCGGGGGCCGCTGGCGTTGAAGGTGAGAGCCTCGAGGTTGACCTCGACGTCGAAGAAGCCCGGCGACACCCGGGTGACGCTCTCGACCAAGTTGTCGAGAGCGGCGTCGCCGACTTTGGTGTTGGCTGCGGAGGCGGCCTGCGCAGGCACGGCCGGCAAGGCGGGAACCGCGGACCTCACCGGCACCGCCGGTTGTGGAGCGATCCCCGCAAGCGCGGGGGTCGCGGGCTGCGCCGCAATCGCCGGCTGCGCTGCGACGGCGGGGAGCCCCGCGGTCGCCGCCCGGGTGGGACTGGCCACCTCGGCCGAGTCGTCGGGGATCATCTCGATACCGGCCTGGCGCAAATAAATGTTGGTGACCTTGATGTGCAGCGCGGCCTCGGCGTGCGAGGTCGTGGGAGTACGAGCGGCGCGGGCGGCCGTGGCGGTGCGCGCGGCGACCGCCGGCAGATGGGGCACCGCCGGCTGCGCGGGAACGCCGGCAGTTCCGGGGAAGGCCGGCTGCGCCTTCTGCTCGGGGAGGGCGGCGACCGCCGGCGTCGCCACCTGCGCCTTGGTGAGGATCCGATTGACGCGGAACTTGACCCGGTGAATCGGGACCACGTTGGCGCGGAACATCCCGAATCCATATCCACCCGAGTAAGGCTGGATCAGGACGTCCCCCGGTTGGGTGCCGAAGACCTGGATCTTCTTTCCGT
>JAYWAJ010000185.1:0-5946 GCA_043782525.1 Deltaproteobacteria bacterium
GCCCACCGCCGAGAGCGTCGCCGCCAGCGTGATGAACCCGCCGCCCGTCACCGCCGCTGCGCCCTTCGAGGTCAAGAGTAATACTGCGAGGATCTCGACCTCCTCCCAGAGCGTCACCGGGGTGTTGGTGGCCTGGGCGATGAAGAGCGTCGCCAGCGTCAGGTAGATCGAGGTGCCGTCGAGGTTGAACGAGTAGCCCATCGGCACCACCAGCCCGACCACCGACTTCGAGCACCCCAGCTTCTCCATCTTCCGCATCATCAGCGGCAGCGCCGACTCGGACGAAGAGGTCCCGAGCACCACCAGGATCTCCTCCTTGATGTAGCGGAGGAACTTGAAGATGTTGAGGCCGTTGAGCAGCATCACCGCTCCCAGCACCAGGCAGACGAAGAGGATGCTGGTGGCATAGAAGCAGGCGATCAGCTTCGCCAGGCTCACCAGCGTGGCCAGGCCGTACCTGCCGATGGTGAAGGCCATCGCCCCGAAGGCGCCGATGGGCGCGACCCGCATGACGATGCCGACGATCTTGAAGAGGATGCTGGAGAGGCCGTCGATGAAGTCGAGCACCGGCTTGCCGACCGTCTTCACCGAGGCGAGCGCGACGCCGAAGAGGATGGCGAAGAAGAGCACCTGGAGGATCTCGCCCCGCGCGAAGGCGTCGGCGACGTCCTTGGGGATGATGTTGAGGATGAAGTCGACCGTCGAGAGATGGGCCGAGGGCGCGGTGTAGCTGGCGATGGCCTTGAGGTCGAGCGTCGACGGGTCCACGTTCATTCCGGCGCCGGGCACGAAGAGGGTGCCGACCGCCAGCCCGATCACCAGGGCGATGGTGCTGAGCACCTCGAAGTAGACGATGCCCTTCAGACCGACCCGGCCCACCTTCCGCAGGTCGCCCATCTTGGCGATGCCGGTGACCACGGTGGCGAAGACGATGGGGGCGATGAGCATCTTGACGAGCTTGATGAAGCCGTCCCCGAGCGGCTTCATCCTCGCGCCGACCTCCGGGTAGAACTGGCCCAGCGCGGCGCCGACGATGACTGCGAAGATCACCTGCGCGTAGAGGCTGCGGACGAGGCGCTTCATGAAACCTCCCTGGGAGACAAGCGTGCGTAAGCATGGGACGTGCCGGCCGGGGCCGCTCGCGGCGCCCGGTGTCGCGGGCGCGGGGCGGCCCGACGGCGAAAGCTTTGCGCGCGCCCTCCGGAAGCTTGCGTGGCAGAAGGCGCGGAGAGCCGCTGGCGCTGCTTTCCCGCCGTGGCGCGGCCCGTGCAGGGCGTGCGAGCCATCCAGGAGAAACCATGGCGAACAGGATCACCGACGAGTGCATCAATTGCGGCGCGTGCGAGCCGGAATGTCCCAACCAGGCCATCGCCGAAGGCGACGACTTCTTCGAGATCGACGCCGCCAAGTGCGACGAGTGCGCTGCCAAGGGCGGCGAGCACTCCTGCAAGCCGGTCTGTCCTGCCGATTGCATCGTGCAGGCTTGAGCCTTCCGCAAGGCTGAACGGTTAGAGCGGCACGGGGGCGACGAAGGCCTCGGCCTGCGCGTGGGTGACCGGCCACTGCTTGCCGCCGCGCAGATAGCTGGCGATGGACCGCGCCGCGCGCCGGCCGGCCCCCATCGCCAGGATGACGGTGGCCCCGCCGGTGACGATGTCTCCTCCGGCGAAGACGCCGGGGATGGAGGTCGCCTGCGTTCCGCCCTCGTCGGCGACGATGTTGCCGCGCTTGTCCAGGGCCAGCCCCGGCGTCGAGCGGGCGACGATGGGATTCGCCTTGCTGCCCAGGGCATAGATGACCGTGTCGCAGGTCAGGTCTTTAAAGCGGCCGGTGGGGAGGGGCTTGCGGCGCCCCTTCTCGTCGGGTTCGCCGAGCTCCATCTCCTCGACCTTCATGCCGCTGACCTTCTCCTCGCCGTCGACCCGGATCTCGAGCGGCGCGTGCAGGAAGAAGAACTCGACGCCTTCCTGCCGCGCGTGCCGGAGCTCCTCGGTGCGCGCCGGCGCCTCGGCCTCGCTGCGGCGGTAGACGCAGCGGACGGTGGGCGCCCCCAGGCGCTTGGCGACGCGCAGGCAGTCCATGGCGGTGTTGCCGGCGCCGATGACGATCACGCTCTCGCCGACGTGGACCGGCGTGTCGCGCAAGGGGAACTGATCTCCGCCCATGAGGTTGACGCGGGTGAGGAACTCGTTGGCCGAGTAGACCTGGCCGGCGAACTCGCCGGGAATGCCGAGGAAGGCGGGCGAGCCGGCGCCGACGCCGACGAAGACCGCGTCGAAGCCCTTCTCGGAGAGGAGCTGCGGGACGGTGAAGGTCTTGCCCACCACCTTGTTGGTCTCGATGCGGACGCCGAGGTCGGTGAGGCGCTTCACCTCCCGGTCGATGATGTCGCGGGGCAGGCGGAAGGCGGGGATCCCGTAGCGGAGCACGCCGCCCGCGACGTGAAGCGCCTCGAAGACGGTGACCTCGCAGCCGTAGCGGATCAGGTCGGCCGCCGCGGCCAGGCCGGCCGGCCCCGAGCCGCAGATGGCCACGCGGCCCAGGAGGTCCCTGGGCCGGAAGCGCGGCGCCACCACCGGCCCCGGCCGCGCGTTGTCGCCGACGAAGCGCTCGAGGCGGCCGATGGCGACCGCGTCCACCTTGCGGTTGATGATGCACTCCGCCTCGCACTGCGTCTCCTGCGGACAGACGCGGCCGCAGATCGAAGGGAAGATGCTGGCCTCGTGGATGGTCTCCAGCGCCGCCTCGAGGTCGCGCACCAGGAGGTGGCGGATGAAGCGCGGGATGTCGATGGCCACCGGGCAGCCCGCGATGCAGGTCGGATTCGAGCACTGGATGCAACGCTCCGCCTCCTGCAGCGCGTCCTGCAGCCCGTAGCCGAGGTTGACCTCCTTGAAGTTGCGCGCCCGCTCCTGGGCATCGCGCTCCGGCATGGGCGTCTGCTGCGGCTGGAGGTCTTTGATCTTCTTGTAGTTGCGTTTCTTCTTGTCGAAGAGCTCGTCCTCGATCTTGCAGACGTGCGCGTAGTCGGCGCTGGCGGCGCTCTCCTCGGGCTTGAAGCGCTTCTGCCGCCCGACCAGCTCCTTGAAGTCGACCTGGTGCCCGTCGAAGTCGGGGCCGTCCACGCAGGCGAACTTCACCTCGCCGCCGACGGTGGCCCGGCAGGAGCCGCACATGCCGGTGCCGTCCACCATGATGGTGTTGAGCGACACCATGGTCTTGACCCCGGAGGGCCGGGTGGTCTCCACGCAGGCGTGCATCATCGGCAGGGGGCCGATGGCGACCACCAGGTCCGGCCGGTCCGCTGCCAGGACCCTTTGCAGTTCGGCGGTGACGAACCCCGGCTTTCCATAGGAGCCGTCGTCGGTGCAGACGACGAGCGTGTCGCAGTGTCGGCGGAACTGGTCCTCCCAGAAGACCAGATCCTTGCTGCGGAAGCCGATGATGCCGGTGGTGCGGTTGCCCGCCTCCTTGAAGGCGCGCAGCTGGGGATAGATCGGCGCGACGCCGAGCCCGCCCCCGACCAGCACCACGTGGCCGACCCGCTCGACGTGCTGCGGCTGGCCGAGCGGTCCGACGAAGTCGAGGAAGCTGTCGCCCTCGCGGTAGGCGTCGCGCATCTCGCGCGTGCTCTTGCCCAGCGCCTGGATGACCATGGTGATGGTGCCGCGTCCGGCATCCATGTCGGCGACGGTGAGCGGGATGCGCTCCGAGCCTTCGTGCAGCCGGAGCATGACGAAGTGGCCGGCCCGGGCGGCGCGGGCCACGTCGGGGGCGAGCACTTCCCAGAGAAAGGTCGTGTCCGAGAAGGACTCGCGGCGGACGATCGGGTACATCGCGGGGGATCTCCAGGAGGGCGCGGGCGCGATTCTGGCTGCAGCAGGTGCAAGAGAGAGGCCTTCGGCGGGACTGCGCCTCGCAGCGGCCCGCGGCGCCCTGAAGGCCGGCGCGCGCAAAGACCGGCGCAACGGTTGCGCGCCCTCGCGCCGGATCGCCGGACCGGGTTAGAGTCGAGAGGGCCAGCCGGAGCCTGGCGCAGCGTCAGCCTCGGAGACACCGATGGACTCCAGAACAGCGCGGCGCCTGCAGCGGGTGGAGGAGCACGTCCGCCTCGAGAACGCGCACGATCTCGACGGCCTCATGTCGACCTTCGGCGCGGCGGGCTTTTACGACGACGAGCCGTGGTCCGAGCACCACGCGGGTTTGCCGGCGGTGCGCGGCTATTACACCGACCTGCTGCGGGCCGCGCCCGACTTCCACATCGAGGTCCGCCGGCAACACGCTGCCGACGAGGCCGTCCTGCTCGAGGTGCGGCTGAGCGGGACGCACACCGGCGCCTGGCGCGGGCTTCCCGGCACCGGCCGCAGATTCGATTTCCCCCTCTGCGCGGTCTTCACCTTCGACGAGGAGGACCGGCTCGCCGGCGAGCGCATCTATTACGACCGCATCACCGTGCTGCGCCAGATCGGCGTTCTCTCCGAGCCCACCAGCGTCAAGGGGCGCATCGGCGCGCTGCTCCTGCATCCGGTCAACGTCGTCGCCGCGATGCTCGGCATCCGCCGCGCTTGACCTTCGATCCGTCCAGCCGCTCGCTGCTGACGCCGCGCGATCTCCCCCGCTTCCCCGGAGAGACGCTCTTCTGCCGCATCGCCCGCGCGGTCTGCACGGCCGCGTGCCTGCCGCGCAAGGAGCTCTTCGAATCGTGGGAGGTGGCGCGGCGGGTGCGGCGGAGGTTTCGGGGCGGCACGGTCTTCGACCTCGCCTGCGGGCACGGGCTCATCGCTCACCTCATGCTCATCCTCGACGACTCCTCGCCCCGCGCCCTGGCCGTCGACGCGCGGCTGCCCGAGAGCGCGGCTCGGCTCTCGGCGGCGCTCCTCGCGCACTGGCCGCGCCTGACGGGGCGGGTGGAGCTGGTGCAGGCGCCCCTCGCCGGAGTGCGGCTCGCGCGGGGCGACGTCGCCGTCTCGGCCCACGCCTGCGGCGCGCTCACCGACGCCATCCTGGCCATCGCCGCGGACGCGCAGGCCCGGGTCGCGGTCCTGCCCTGCTGCCACGACGGGGACGCGAACGGCGCCGCCGGGCTGGGCGGCTGGGTCGACGCGGCGCTCGCCATCGACGCGGTGCGGGCCGTCGAGCTGCGCGGCCGGGGATATCAAATTCATACCCAGACCATACCGGCGTCGATTACCCCGAAGAACCGGCTGCTCCTCGGCCGGCCGCTGCTCGAGCTCTATGAGGCGACGCGGTACGAGGTGCACCTCCCGCAGGGCACGGTGGTGCTGCGGCACGGCGAGCCGGCTCCGGCGGTGGACGCGCTTCTCGAGCCCGCCGCTCCCGGGTGGGCGTTCCTCACCGCCTGGAACCCGGGATCGCGCCGGCTCTCGCGTCCGGAAAACGAGCGGCGGCAACAGGCGCTGGTGCGCGAGCTCTCGGGGCGTTACCGGCTCTTCCACGGGCAGGGCGTCGGCGACGACTGGCCCGCGGAGCTGAGCGTGCTCGCGCTGGGCATCCCCCACGGCGAGGCGCTCGCGCGCGGCCGCGCCTGGGGCCAGCTCGCCGTCGTCCTCGGCAACCGCGGCGAGCCAGCGCGGGTGACCGCCTGTCAGGGTGAGCCGGGGCGCTCCAGCCTGGCGACGTAGGCCTCGGGCAGGGCGGCAGCACGGGCGCCGCGGACGAGGGCCTCGACGAAACGCGCGCTCACCGGGCCGTCGAGCGAGGCGCGCTCGGGCCGGGTGGTGAAGGCGGTGGCTTCGACGAGCGCCCCGCCGGCGCGCACGCGGACGGGGCGCTCGAGGCACATGGCGGTGATGGCGCCTTCCTTGTGCTGCACGATCGGCCAGTCGGCGCCGGCGATCTCGAAGAGCCGGCCAAAGACGGTGGCGCCCGGCCGGTCGGCCAGCCCGGCCACGCGGCCGCCCCACCAGCGGGAGGGAAAGTCATAGA
>JAYWAJ010000186.1:0-15868 GCA_043782525.1 Deltaproteobacteria bacterium
ACCTGCCCGCCGCGGAAGAAGGCGGTGCAGGTGGGCGCGCTGCTGCAGGCGCCCCCGCACAGCTCGCGCACCTCCACCACCGAGGAGATGCCGGGCGCCAGCGTGCCGGGGAGGCAGAGGTCGCCGAGGTCGTCGGTGACGGTGTCGCAGCTGATGCCGTTGTTGCAGGCCGTCGCCGCGAAGAGGAGGAGCGCGGCGCAGAGGGAGCGCATCGGCCTTCCTTATCGCGCGGCGAGCAGCCGCGAAAGGTAGAAGAGGAGGTCGAGCCCGACCAGGGACAGTGTGGTCCCGGTGGCGACGGCGAGCGAGGTGCGCCGCGGCGGGAGCGCGAAGGAGGCCGCGGCGGCCAGCAGGGCGGCGGTGCCGGCGACGAGGAGGTCGCCGTAGTAGCGCATGGCGACGCCGGAGACCGCGCTGGAGAAGGCTAGCGTCCGCGCCGCCGGATCGTAGACGAGGACCGGCAGGCGCAGCGTCCCCGGCAAGAGGTAGAAGACGGCGAAGGCCGAGACGGCGGCGAGCCCGGCGCGCAGGACGCGCTCGGAGCGGCTCATACCGGGTGCCGGGCGGTGACGTAGAGCCCGATGATCGCCGCCACCCAGAGGAAGGCGGCGCCGGCCGAGGAGAGCGCCGCCACCGGCCAGCGGGCCTCAGCGGGGGCGTCGGCGGAGTTGCGGCCCGAGAGCGCCGCCGCGAAGACCAGCACCAGCGCCAGCGCGGCGAGGTGCTCCTTGAAGTCGAAGAGCTGGACGACGAAGGGCGCGCTGCGCTCGAGGTCTGCGGCCCGCACCCGCACCCGGTAGACCGGGTAGAGGGCGAGCCCGCAGAGCGCTTGCGAGACGACGGCGGCGGGCGCGATCCAGCCGAAGCGCTGCAGCGCCCTTGCCTGGGGCTTTCCCAGCGCGGCGAGCACGGCGTGGGCAGCGTGGTGGGTTCCGGCGAAGACGGCGGCGAAGCCGAGCACCGCGTGCAGGAGCAGGAGCGTCCGCGCCGCGCCCTCGAAGACGACGCTCACGTCGCGATCACCGGCAGCGGACGGCGCGGTCCCGCCGGAGCGCCCAGGCCCGCCTGCGCCGCCCGGTGCTCCTGCACGCGCGGGCAGCCCGGGTCGGGATCGCTGAAGTTGCCGTGCGCGTTGGAGACGGCGCGGCAGCCGCCGCGGCACAACTTCAGATAAGCGCACGACGCGCACGGCTCGGCAGCCTGCGCGACGGAGTTCCGGAACTCGCCGAAGCCGCCGGGCCAGGCAGCGCGCATCGCGCCCGGGACGCGCGCGTCGGCCAGCACCTGCGAGGTGAAGGAGCAGCCGGTCAGCCCGCCTTCGGGCTGGACGGCGGCGAGCACATCGCCGCCGACGCAGCCCTGCACGCCGAAGAACGCCGCCGCCCGCGCCGAGGGCTGGTGCCAGAAGACCATTGGCGCGAAGGAGCAGTCGAGCTTGACCCGGATGCGGTGCCGCCAGACGAGGCGCCGCGCCATCGGCCAGAGCGCCTTGCCCTGCTCCGGCGTCAACTCTTCGTCGAGACGGGCGCCGCGGCCGACCGGCTTGAAGCGCAAGAGCTCCAGCTCGTTGAGGCGCAGCCGCTTCACCAGCCGCGCCACCTCGCCGACGTGCTCGAACGAGCTGCGGCTGACCACGCAGTTGACGCCGACCTCGGGCTTGACGGCGCGGAGCAGGCGCAGCGCGTTCTCGGCGTGGCGGAAGCCGTCGAAGCCGCGCGCGTCCGCGTAGGCCTTTCCGACGCCGTCGACGCTGACGTTGATCTGCCCGAAGACGGCGCAGCGCCGGGCCGCCGCCTCGTCGAGGCCGAGTCCGCTGGTGGTCAGGTTGGGCGTGATGCCGACCTTGCGCGCGTGCGCGGCGACGGCGAAGAGGTAGTCGAGCTCCAGCGCTTCGCCGCCGCCGAGGGCGACGTGGAAGACGCCCATGGCGGCGAGCTCGTCCAGAACGCGGCAGGCTTCGTCGTGGCTGAGGGCCGCGCCCTGCGGCGTGGCGTCGACGTAGCAGCCCTTGCAGCCGGCGGCGCACTTGCGCGAGAGGACGACGTGCACCTCGCGCGGCGCCGAGAGGGCGCCTTCGGGCAGATCCCAGAGCGGAGATTCGGGATAGCCCAGCTCGCGCATCAGCTCGCGGTCGACGTGGAGCAGCGCGCGCGGCCTCTCCAGCTCGACGATGCCGCCGAACTGCTCGGCGCGGGCGCGCGCGACCTTCACTGCTGCGGACCCTTGCGGAGCAGGGCCCCCAGCACCACGGCCATCGCGCTGGCGAAGACGGCGCCGAAGAGCAGGAAGGTCACGTCCACGCCCAGCGAGCTGGAGTTTGGATTGCAGCCGAAGGTGGCCTGCAGCACGCGGCCGCGGCGGAAGAGCTTCATCCGCCCATGTTACTTGGTCTTGCCGCCCGCGTGGGGCCCGCCGCTGTGGGGCGCCGCAGGGGCTGCTGCCGGCGCGCCCCCACCGCCAGGTTTGCCGCCGCCAGCGTTGCCGCCGCCAGCGTTGCCGCCGCCAGGGTTGCCGCCGCCAGCGCGGGGAGGAGCGCCGCCGCCCGATCGCGCGCCGCCGCCGCCATAGTTTCCACCGCCGTAGTTGCCGCGGGCGCGGGGAGAGAACTGTCCGCCGGAGCGGGGAGCGCCGGTGTACGGACGCGGCGTGGGGCGCCCCGGCTCAGCGGAGCGGGGTGTATCGCCACCGGATCCGGTGCGGGCGCGCGGGGCCATCGGGGACCGCGTCGGCCCTGCGGAAGCTCCGCCGGAGGCCGCTCCTGCAGAGGCGCTGGCCTGCGGGCGGGCGGTCACCTGCGACGCCGGCACCCGCGCGATGGGCTGACCCACCGCGCGCTGCACTGAGCCGACGGGCGGACCGAACGCGCCCGACTTCGCGATGGGCGTCGCATGCGGGCCTCCGAGCGGCTGCGCGATACCCACCACCCGGGCCGTCGAGCCGACCGGCACCGCCACCCGCGCGATGGGCCGCGTGAAGTGCTGCTCCTGCACCGCCACCCAGGCCGGGTGGTTGTAGCCGAAGATGATTCCGTTGGGTCCGAGCGGGCACCAGGCTGCGTAGCCGCCGCCGTATCTCCAGCTGACCCAGGCCGGACCCCAGACGTTGCCGGGAACCCAGTACCAGCCGTAGCCGACGCCCCAGTTCCAGCGGCCGTAGTGGTATGCGGCCCAGCCCCAGGGGTCGTCGGAGGCGAAGGTCCAGCCCCAGTCGGTGAGGACCCAGCGACCGTAGTAGTAGGGACGCCAGCCGTAGCCGACGGCGGGCACCCAGACGCGGCCGTAGGGAGCGACGACGGTCCACGAGCCGTACGGCGAGAGGCCCGAATAGAAGGTCTCCTCGTCGACCTCGGTGCCTGCCGGGGGAGGCTGCGACGCCTGCGACTGGTAGCTCGAGTCCGGCTGCCCGTCCGAGGCGGGCGGCGGCGGCGGGGCGTCGACCTGCGACTCGCGGACGGCCCGCCGCTCGTAGAGGCAGGCGGTGCTGGCGGCGGCGAGCGCGATGATGAGCAAGTTCCGGAAGCGGCGCATGGTGTTCTCCTCGCCTGTTGGACGGCCCGGTGCCCCGTCCGATTCAAGGCTGACAGCAATGCCATTCTAATGCGTTCAGGGGACGAACGCCCGTCCGGCTGCTGACACTGCCCGGTCGTTCTGGGAGCGGCGGCCCAGGGCCAGCACCAGGGCCTGCGGGTCCCAATGTGCCTCCTGGACGGGCAAGCCTGCGGCCTGCAGGGCGAAGAGCAGGCGGCCGGCCTGGGCATGGCGCAGGAGAAGGATGGGAGCAGGGCTGCCCGAGACGGCGATGCCCAGGGTGCGCAACGCCGCTGCCACCCGGGCCCGCTCGCGGACGAGGATCAACGCGGCGCGGCGGGTGCGCTCCGGCTGGTCGAGCACCGCCTGCGCCGCCGCCATTTGCGGAGTGCCGAGCGGGAAGGGCAGCTCGAGCTTGCGCAAAAGCGCGATGGGCTCCGCCCCGCCGATGGCGTAGGCGACGCGCAGACCGGCGAGGCCATGCAGCTTGCTCAGGGACCGCAGGGTGACTGTCCAGGGGGTGCCGGAAAAAAAATTTTTTTTATTTTCCGCAGCGGTGCCCGGCGCCGGCAGGTCGAGCGACCAGGCCTCGTCGAGCACCAGCGGGATCCCGCTCGCTTCGAGCAGGCGGCGTTCGCCGTCGGGCAGCACCGCGCCGGTGGGGTTGTCGGGCGTCGCGACGTAGAGCAGCCGGGTGCGCGGCCCGACGGCTTCGAGCAGCGGCGCGGCGGTGTGCTGCGGCGAGAAGAGCCCGTCCGGGGTCCGGCGCGCGGGTACGGCGCGGTGCCGCACGCCTTCGCGCGAGCAGAGCGCGGAGAGCAACTCGAAGGTGGGAAAGGGGCTCGCCACCTCGTCGCCCCGGGCGCAGAAGATCCGCAGGCAGCGCTCGAGAAGCTCGGTGGCGCCGCCGCCCGAGAGCGCGACGCAGCCGGGCGCGACGCCGTGCAGCGCCGCGATGCGGGCGGCCAGGTCGGCGGCGCCGCGGGGGTAGCGGTGCAGCCCGGCCGCCGTGGCCCGCAGGGCGGCGCGGACCTGCGGCGACGGACCCCGGCCCGGCTCGGCTTCCAGCAGCACCTCGGCGAAGGGCTCCACCTCGGCGAGCCGCCCGTCGCCCGCCAGCGCCGCGGCCTCGTCGCGCTGGAGGGCGTCGGCGTCCAGGATGCGGCCGGTGCCCGGCAGCGCGGCAGCGCGCAGGATGAGGGGCGCCACTTCGTCCGCCGAGGGAAACTGCGCGATCCACTCCCTGGGCGTGCCGGCCTCCTCGTGCAGCCCTGTGCGCACCGGGCCGAGGCAGAGCGCGTTCACCCGGGCGCGCGGCCAGCCCTCCTCCGCGAAGGCGCGGACCATCGCCTCCAGCGCCGTCTTGGCCGCGGTGTAGGGCGCCGCGCCGGGCATGGGAGGGCGCCGGGTGGCGAGGCTGCTGAGGAAGAAGACGTGCCTGGCGCCGCGGCGGAGCAGGGCCGCCGCCGCCAGCGCGGGGGCGATGGCGTTTTGTACAAAACTGTCGAGCAGCACCTGCCGCCCGGCTTCCTCCAGCGCCACCGGCCGGTGCGCGCCGCCCACGCAGACGAGGGCGAGGTCGACGGCGCCGGCCGCCGCGGCGAAGGCTTCGGCGCCGGCGTCGGTGGCGAGGTCGGCGACGACAGGGCGCGCCGAGGTCTCGCCCGCGACGGCCTCGACTTCGGCGGCGGTCCGCGCGCAGAGGAAGAGCGTGTGGCCCTGCAGCGCCCGCGCGCACGCGGCGCCGATTCCGCGCCCCGCGCCCGCGATGGCGACGTTCAATGCCGGTACCGCTGCGCGATGGGAAAGCGCCAGCCTTCGCCGAACGCGCGCGCCGTCACCCGCAGCGCCGGCGCCGCCTGCCGCCGCTTGTACTCGCTCTGCACCACCAGCTTGAGCACCCGGCGCACCAGCGGCTCCGGGAAGCCCCGCGCGATCAGCGACCGCGCGCCCAGGTGTTCCTCGACGTGCCCGCGCAGCACCTGGTCGAGCAGGTCGTAGGGCGGCAGCGTGTCCTGGTCGGTCTGGTTCTCCCGCAGCTCCGCCGTCGGCGGGCGGACCAGGATGCGCTCGGGGATCAGCTCCTGGCCCTGCGCGTTGAGCCAGCGCGAGAGCGCGTAGACGGCGGTCTTCGAGAGGTCGCCGATGGCCGCGAGCCCGCCTGCCATGTCGCCGTAGAGGGTGCAGAAGCCGGTGGCCAGCTCGCTCTTGTTGCCGGTGGAGAGCAGGAGCGCGCCGTTCTTGTTGGAGAAGGCCATCAGCAGCATGCCGCGGATGCGCGCCTGGAGATTTTCCTCGGTGACGTCCTGCTTCTTGCCGGCGAAGAGCGGCGCCAGCGCGGCCTGGAAGGCCTCGAACATCGGCTCGATGGCGATGGTTTCGAAGCGCACGCCGAGCCGCCGGGCGAGGAGCTCCGCGTCCTCGTTGCTCATCGAGGCGGTGAAGCGCGAGGGCATGGCGATGGTGGTGACGTTGGCAGGGCCGAGCGCCCGGGCCGCCAGCACCGCCGTGAGCGCGGAGTCGACGCCGCCGGAGAGTCCCAGCACCGCGGTCTTGAAGCCGGTCTTCTGCGCGTAGTCGCGGATGCCGAGGGTGAGCGCCTCGGCGAGGTCGCGGCAGGTGTCGTCGCCCAGCTCCGCCTCGGTGGCCGCGACCACCGCCAGCGGGCCAGACGCCTCCGCGCGGGTCTCTTCGCGGACCGCCAGCGAGGCGACCGCCTGCGCCGCGCCGACCGCTGCCCGCGCTGCCCCGACCGGCGGCGCCGTCGCCCGCACGCCCCGCGGATTCGGGGTCAGCTCCCCGAAGACCAGCTCCTCGCCGAAGGCCGCCGCCTCGCGCTGCAGCTCGCCCTCGGCGCTCACCAGCAGGGAGCGTCCGTCGAAGATGAGCGAGTCGTCTCCGCCGACCAGGTTGCACATGGCGATGGGCAGCCGGTGCCGCCGTGCCGCCGCCGCCACCATCTGGCGGCGGATCTCCGGCTTGCCCACGGCATAGGGCGACGCGGAGAGGTTGACGATGGCCTGCGCCCCGTCCGCCGCCAGCTCCTCGACCGGATCGCGCGGATAGCGCGGCGCCCGCCAGAACTGCTTGTCGTTCCAGAGATCCTCGCAGATGGTCACGCCGATGCGCGCGCCGCCGATCTCCATCACCGCGGGCCGCGCCCCCGGGTCGAAGTAGCGGCCCTCGTCGAAGACGTCGTAGGTCGGCAGGAGGATCTTGCGGGCGATCCCCGCGATCTTCCCGTCGCGGATCAGCGCCACCGCGTTGTAGAGCCCCGCTCCCTCGCCCGGGTGCCGCTCGGGAAAGCCCACCAGCGCGGCGATGCGCCCGAAGACCGGGTCCCTGGCCAACTCGTCCAGCGCCGACCGGCAGCGGTCGACGAACTCGCCCAGCTCGAGCAGATCCTTGGGCGGATATCCGCACAGGGTCAGCTCGGGAAAGACGACCAGCCCGGCTCCCTGTCCGGCTGCCTCCGCCGCGCGCCGGACCACCAGCGCGGCGTTGCCCGGAAGGTCGCCGACGGTGGTGTCGATCTGTGCCAGCGCGATTCTCACACCGGGTGGGTAACGCGGCCCCGCCGCGCGGTCAAATGGCGGGCTGGCCGCGGCCAGCTCAACTCAGCGACCCACCTGCACCGTCCCGGTCCGGGCCAGCTTGCCCCAGCCCACCGCCAGGCCGGCGATGGCGTTCCAGAGGGATTTGATCAGCGCCACCCAGAGCAGCTGCCGGTAGACGATGCGCTGCACGAAGAGCCCGACCAGGAGCCCCAGGTCTTCTCCCTCGAGGAGGATGGCCACGGCCGAGAGGAGCAGGTCGAGGGCGAAGAAGAGCAGGTAGTAGCCGGTGGTGGCGAGCGCGCGGCCGCGGATGAGCGAGACCACGAGGAGGATGTCGACCACCGGCGCCACCAGCGGCACGAGGAACTGGTAGATGGCAAACGCCGGCAGGATGACCCAGCCCAGGACGCCGCCGCCGGGCCGGAAGAGGCGCGACTTGTGCTTCCAGCAGGCCTGCAGGACGCCGTAGGTCCAGCGGAAGCGCTGCTTGAGGAGCGACCTCGCGCTCTCGGGCGCCTCGGTGTACGCCAGCGCCTGATCCGCGTAGACGACGCGAAACCCCTGCGCGATGAGCCGCAGCGTGAGGTCGGTGTCCTCGGCCAGCGTGTCCTCGTGGAAGCCGCCCGCGTCGAGCACGGCCTTGCGCCGCCAGGCGCCGACCGCGCCGGGCACCACCGGGACGGCGCCGGCCAGATCCCAGGCGCGCCGCTCGAGGTTCTGCGCCGTCACGTACTCGAGCGCCTGCCAGCGGGTGAGCCGGTTGACCCGGTTTCCCACCTTGGCGTTGCCCGCCACCGCGCCGACGCGCGCCTCCGCGAACGGCGATATCAGGTGCAGCACCGTCTGCGGCGTGAAGAGGGTGTCGGAGTCGAGCGCCACCACCACCTCGCCGCGCGCCTCGGCAAAGCCCAGGTTGAGCGCGCTGGCCTTGCCGCCGTTGGGCTTGCCGAAGATGCGCACGCGGCCGTTGCCGTCGAAGGTCTCGTGCAGGACCGCCAGCGTCCGATCCTTCGAGCCGTCGTCGACGCAGACCACCTCCAGCACCGGCGGCTCCTGCGCCAGCAGCGACTGGACCGTCCGCACGATCACCGACTCCTCGTTGTAGGCGGGAACCACCACCGAGACCGTCAGCCCCGCGGGCGGCTGCAGCACGCCCCTCCTGCGCGCCCGCCGCGCCTGCAGCGGCGCCAGCACCGCCAGCAGCAGCGCGCGCAGCGCCAAGAGCGCGATGGCCAGCCCGAAGAGCGGCCCCAGCCAGCGGGCGATGCCCCCCAGGACGGCGAAGACGACGCTGTCGGCGCTGGCCAGGAGCGCCGAGGCGGGCGCGCGGGGCGCGGGCGGCATGAGCTGGTCGCGGGTCAGGCCGGTCAGCTCCTCCGGCGAGACGACCTGGATGCCTTTTTTGGCGAGGCCGTCGAGGATGAGCGGCAGCGCCGCCAAGGTCGCCGAGCGATCTCCACCGCCGTCGTGGAAGAGGACCACCGAGCCCTGGTCGGCCCGCGCCAGCACGCGGTCGGCGATGACTTGTGGATCGCGCTGCGCGAAGTCTTCGGGATCGATGTCCTGCCCCAGCGTGTAGTACCCGAGCTGCGAGGCCCGCCCGATCACCTGCGCGTTCTGCGCCTCGTCGAGGGCCTCGTCCGAGTGGTACGGCGGCCGGAACAGCTTCGGCTGGCGCCCGGTGATCCATTCCAGCAGCCGCTCGGTGACGTTGACCTCCAGCTCCATCCGCAGCGGCGAGACGCGCGAGAGGTCGGGATGCGTGAAGGTGTGGTTGCCGAGGAGGTGGCCTTCGTCGAACTCGCGCCGCACCAGATCGGGCCGCTGCTGCGCGTTCGCGCCGATGAGCAGGAAGGCCGCATGCAGGCCGCGCGACTTGAGCAGGTCGAGGATCGGCGGCGTCCAGCGCGGGTCGGGGCCGTCGTCGAAGGTGAGGGCCACCTTGCCCTTGGGATGCCCGCCGCGCCGCTCGAGGATCCACCCCGACGGATACTGCTGGTAGTCGACGCGGGCGACGTGGCCCTCGGTGTCCCAGGCGACCGTGCGGCGGCCCGACTGCGGCCGCGCCTTCAAGGAGAACAGCTCGCCCTCGCCGACCTGCGCCACGTCGTCGGGATCGTGGGCGACGATGACGCCGTCCAGCTTCTGGTGGGCGGCGCTCTCGTCGAAGCGGCGCTGGGCGGGAGGCAGGTCGAAGAGGTCGAAGATGCGCGGGTCCTCCGCCCCCAGCCGCCAGACGGCGACGCCGCGCAGGTGCAGCTTCTCGATGGCCTCGAGCTGGGCCGCCATGGCCGGCGCATCGAGGAACCGCACCTCGTGCTTTTCCTTCTTCTCCTCCTCGTCGTACTCGAAGAACGAGCTCTTCGACTCCGCTTCCCACTCGATGGGCACCTCGTTCTCGCGGGCCAGCGCCAGGGCCTGCGAGAAGGCCAGCTCCCCGGCGGGCCGCGCGGTGTCGCCGTCGGAGTCGAGCGGCCAGTCGTAGCCGTAGGCGCCGAGCGCGGCCACGATCTTGTCGGCGGGCGCGCGCTTCAGATATTCCGCGACGCTGCCGGCCACCGTCTCCGGCGTGGCGATGGGCCCCGGGTTGTCGGTCGAGGAGTGGGCGTCGTAGGCCATCACCACCAGGAAGTCGGTGGCGGCGGCGAGGCGCTCCACCGGGATGCCCCGGCTCTCGGCCGGCAGGTCGATGCTGAGGAGGAAGCCGCGCGGGTGCAGCTCGGCCCAGGCCGACTCGACGAAGGCCGCCACCTGCTGCCAGGTCGGCGCGTCGAGCTCCTCGAAGTCGAGGTTGATGCCGGCAAAACCGCGCTCCTCGCAGAGCCGGGCCAGCCGCTGCGCCGCGTCCTTGCGCGAGGCTGCGGTGGCGAGGAGCGGCTTCACCAGCGCACGGCGGAAGGCGCCGTCGCCGTAGTTGGAGACGGTGGGGGTGAGCTCGAGCCGCGCCGCCGCCTGCGTCATGCGCGCGTCTTCCTCGACGAGGAAGCTGCCGTCCGGCGCGAGGCGGATCCACTCCGGCATCGCGTGCGTCAGCTGGTCTGCGTGCCCCTGCAGCGAGGCGAGGCTCTGCGGATCCCAGTTGACGACGAAGCCCGCCAGCACCGGCTCGCGCGCATCTCCCGCCTTGCGCCGCTTCTGCGCCGCCTGCGCCTGGGTCAGCAGCGTTTTGAGACGCTCCGACTCATTTCGATACAGCCGCTCCCGCGCCTTGGCCTCCAGCGGATGGCCGGCCGGCAGCACCCCGTGGCCGGCGGGCGCGGCCTCGGGAGCCTCCGCCGCCTTGCTCCACGGCGCCGGAAACACCGAGACGACGAACACGCCCAGCGCCGCCACCGCGCCCACCGCGCCCAGCACCGAGGCCACCCGCACCGCGCGCCCGCGCACTCCCGACTCATCCCTGAAGACGGCCATTTCGAGACCTCGGATTTGCGGGGACACCATCGGAATGGTGTCCCCTGCTCCCGTGCGCTGCACAGCCCGTGCCGTTCGGTGCTAATACCCCACCCGATGCACGACGACCTCGAGCAGCGCAAGTCCCAACACCTCGACATCGTCCAGCGCGACGAGGTGGAGCCGCAGGGCGGAGATCCGCTCTTCTCCTGCGTGCGCCTCGTCCACCGCGCCCTGCCGGAGCTCTCCCTCGACGACGTCGACCTCTCGGTCGAGCTGTGCGGCAAGCAGCTGCAGGCGCCCCTGATGGTGGTGGGCATGACCGGCGGCACCGAGCGGGCCGGGCAGATCAACCAGGACCTGGCGGCGCTGGCGCAGGAGATGGGCGTGGCCTTCGGCGTCGGGTCGATGCGCATCCTCTTCGACCAGCCCGAGCTGCTGCCGACCTTCGCCGCCAGGCGGTCCCGGCCGCCGCTCCTTTGCGCCAACCTGGGCGCGCAGCAGCTGCGGCAGCGGGGGACGGAGGCGGCAGAGAAGCTCATCGCCATGCTGGGCGCCGACGCCATCTGCATCCACCTCAATCCGGCGCAGGAGCTGGTGCAGGAGGACGGCGACCGCGACTTCACCGGCTGCCTCGAAGCCATCGCGGCGCTGGTGGCGAAGGCCGGCGCGGCGCGGGTCATCGTCAAGGAGACCGGCTGCGGGCTCGCGCCGGGCGTGGTCGGGCAGCTCTGGCAGGCGGGCGTCCGCACCGTCGACGTGAGCGGCGCCGGCGGTACCAGCTGGCCGCGGGTCGAGCAGCTGCGGGCGAAGACGGAGCAGTCGCGCGAGCTGGGCGGGCTGCTCAGCGACTGGGGCATCCCCACGGCGGCCAGCGCGGCGGCGGCGCGGGCGGCGGCCCCGCAGATGCAAATCATCGCCTCGGGCGGCGTGCGCTCCGGGCTCGATGCGGCCCGGGCCATCGCGCTGGGCGCCGACGTGGCCGGCTTCGCGCTGCCGATGGTGCGGGCCCACCAGCAGGGTGGCGTCGAGGCGGCGCGGGAGACGCTGCGCAACGCCATCCACGCGGTGCGGGCGGCCTACCTGCTCTGCGGCGCGCGCAACTCCGTGGCGCTGCGCGCCTCCCGGCCGGTGGTGCTCGAGCCCTTGAAGAGCTGGATCGCAGGGCTCGCCGGATGACGCAGGGCCGGGCGCCGGGCAAGGTGCTCCTCCTCGGCGAGCACGCGGTGGTCTACGGCGAGCCGGCGCTGGCGGCGGCGATCGCGCGCTTCGTCACCGTCGAGATCGAGCCCGCCGGCGAGCCCCGCCTCGAGCTGCCGGGCGGAGTGCAGACGCCCATTCCGGTGCTGCAGGCTGCCGCGGCCATGGCGCGGGAGGCGGGGCTGACCGGCTTTCTCGCCCGCGTGCAGAGCGACATTCCGCTCGGGAGCGGCCTGGGCAGCTCGGCAGCCCTGGGCGTCGCGCTCGCCCGCGCCTTCAAGCCGGGCTGCGGGCCGGAAGAAGCCGCGCGCCTCGCCATGCACCTCGAGACGGTGCTGCACGGCGCGCCCTCGGGAGTCGATCCGGCCATCTGTGCGCGGGGCGGCGTCATCTTCTTCACCCGCGGCGAGCCGGCGCGGATCGAGGAGGTCCGCGGGTCGGCCTGGCTCTGCGTGCTCCTCAGCGGCATCGCCCGCGGGACCCACAGCACGGTGATGCCGCTCGCTGAGCGCCGCAAGACCGACCCGGCCATCGACCCTTCGCTGCGCCGCCTGGGCGAGCTGGCGCGCGACGGGCGCCGGTACTTCGAGGAGGGCGATCTGCGCCACCTCGGCGTGACTTTCCAGAAGGCGCACTCGTTCCTGCGCGACGGTCTCGAAGTGTCCTGTCCCGAGCTGGATCTCGCGGTGGCGGCGCTGCAGAAGGCAGGCGCGCTCGGCGCCAAGCTGACCGGCGCCGGCGGTGGAGGAGCGGCCATCGGCCTTGCGCGCGACGAGGCGCATGCGCGCGAGATGGCCGCGAAGACCGGCGGATTCGCGGTACAGATCGGCGCGCCATGAAAGCGACCGCCACCGCGCACGCCAACATCGCGCTCGTGAAGTACTGGGGCAAGCGCGACGACGCGGTCATTCTCCCGCAGGCGCCCTCGCTCTCCATCGCGCTCGACCGGCTGCTCACCACCACCACGGTGGACCTGGGCGCCGCCGAGGACAGCCTCGAGCTGGACGGCAAGCTCGCCCCCGGCAAGGAGCTGCGGCGGGCGCGGGCGCTCCTCGACGCGGCCGGCATCCGCGCGCGGGCGCGCATCGTCTCCCGCAACGACTTCCCTACCAGCGCCGGCCTCGCCTCGAGCGCGAGCGGCTTCGCGGCGCTGGCTGTCGCGGCCTGCGCGGCGGCGGGGCAGGAGCGGACGGCGGAGGAGCTCTCGGCGCTGGCGCGGCTCGGCAGCGGCTCGGCTGCGCGCAGCGTGCCCGGCGGCTGGGCGGTCTGGGAGAGCGAGACGGCGCGGCAGGTGTTCCCTCCCTCGCACTGGGACCTGCGCTTCTGCGTCGCCTTCTGCGCGGCGGGGCCCAAGGCGGTCGGCTCGCGGGACGGCATGCGCTCGACGCGCGAGACTTCGCCCTACCACGCCGCCTGGATCGAGCAGTGCCGCAAAGACCTGCCGCGGGCACTGCAGCTCCTGGCCGGCCGCGACCTCGACGGGCTGGGCGCGCTGGCCGAGCGCAACGCCCTGATGTTGCACGCCGACGCGCTGGCCGCCGACCCTCCGCTGCTCTACTGGGAGCCCGCGACGGTGGGCTGTCTTCAAGTGTTGCGGGCCCTGCGCGCCGAAGGCATCGCGGCCTGGGGCACCATCGACGCCGGGCCGCACCTGGTCGCCGTCTGCAGCCCCGGCGCGGCGAGCCAGGTCGAGGCGCGGCTGCGCGCCGTTTCCGGGGTCAGGGATGTCCTCGTCTGCGCGCCGGCGGGTGGCGCGCGCGTCGTTCCATGACCCAGCCGCTCTCAGCTCCCGGCAAGATCTTCCTCGCGGGCGAGTACGCGGTGCTCGACGGGCGCGCCGCGCTGGTGATGGCGGTCGATCGCCGCCTGCACGCCTCCTGGGAGCCGGCGCGCGTCGTGCAGATCCTCCACCGGCCCTCGGGCTTCGTCTGGGACGGCGGGGCGCCTCCCGAGGAGCTGCGCTTCGCGGTCCGCGCGGCCGATCTGGCGCTGCGGCTCTGCGCCGAAGAGGGGCTGCCGCGGCAGGCCTTCCGGCTCGTCTACGAGGATGACTTCGCCGACGCCGGAGTGAAGCTGGGCCTGGGCGGCAGCGCCGCGGCCTCGGTGATCGCGGTGCGGGCCGCCTGTGCCGCGCAGGGCCGGGCGCTCAGCGACCTCGAGGCGCTGCGGCTGGCGCTGGCCGCGCACTTCATCGAGCAGGGCGGCGCGGGCAGCGGCGCCGACGTGGCCGCGTGCGCGCTGGGCGGAGTCCAGCAGGTCCGCGCGCGGATCCCCTGGCGCACGGCGGAGGAGGCGATGGCGCTCCCGGCTCGCGACCTCCTGGCCGCCGACCCCATCGAGGCGCGGCGCGTGCCGGTGCCGCCCGACGCCCGCTTCCTCCTCGCCTTCACCGGGCACGCCGCCGACACCCGCGTCCTGGTCCGCCGGGTGCGGACCTTCCGCGAGGGCGATCCACGCCGCTGGCGCGCCATCGCGGACGAGATCGGGCTCCGCGCCGAATCGCTGCGGGCCGCTCTGGAGGCGGGTGCGCACGACCTGGCGCTGGACTCCGTGCGGGCCGCCGCGGCGGCGATGGCGCGGCTCGGCGAAGAGGCCTCTGCCCAGATCATCACCGCGGAGCTGGCGCTGGCCTGCGCGCTGTCGGCCTCGGCGGGCGCCGCCGGGAAGCCCAGCGGCGCGGGGGGCGGGGACTGCGCGGTGGTGCTCGCCTTCGGCGACGAGGCGCGGGACCGCGCCGAGGCCGCGCTGCGTCCGCACTTCCGCGTGTTCCGCGTCGCGCCGGCATGATCGCGGCGCTCCTCTGCACGCTCCTGGCGACCGGCGAGAACGTGCGCGAGCCGCTGCCGCCGCCGCCAAAGGCCGCGCCCCAGCTGACCCGGCTGCCGCAGCTCCTCGAGGCCAGGCCCGCCGACTACCCGCCCGACCGGCTGGCCCGCGGCGAGACGGCGGACGTCGCCTGCCAGGTGGAGATCGACGCGCAGGGCGCCGTCGGCAGCGTCACGGTGGAGCAGGGCGCGGCGCCCGACTTCGACGCCGCCGCCGTCGCCGCCATCCGCCGGTTCCGCTTCTCGCCGGCGGAGCTGGACGGGAAGCCGGCGGCGGTGCGGATCCGCTACGTCTACCACTTCGTCATCGAGCGCAAGGCCGCGCCCCCCGCCCGGCCGGCCGCGCTGGGCCTCATCCGCGGCGAGGTGCGCGAGGCCGGCAACAGGCGGCCCGTCGCGGGCGCCGACGTCACCGACGACACCTCCGGCCAGACCTCGACCGACGCCGCCGGCCGCTTCCAGCTCGCCTCTCCCGAGGGCGAGCGCCGCCTCACCGTCTCAGCCCCCGGCTTCGACAAGCGCGAAGTCACCCTCACGGTGCGCGGCTCCGTCGAGGCGCCCCGCCTCTGGCTCCACCGCACCGACGTCGGCGACCTGCAGGCGACGGTGCCGGGCGAGAAGCCGCACGACGCGCCCACCCGAAGGACGCTGACCCACGACGAGCTGGTGAATGTCCCGGGCGCGCTCAACGACCCCATCCGCGCGGTGCAGAACCTGCCCGGCCTCGCCCGCGCGCCATTCCTCAGCGGGCAGTTGATCGTCCGCGGCGCGCCCCCGCAGGACACCGGCACCTATCTCGACGGGCACCGCATCCCGCAGCTCTACCATTTCCTCGGCGGCCCCTCGGTCATCAACGAACAGCTGCTCGATCGCATCGACTTCTACCCGGGCGGATACGGCGCCTACTACGGCCGCAACCTTTCGGGGGCCATCGACGTCGGCACCCGCAAGGGCGACGCGCAGGGGCTGCATGGGCAGGCGTCTGTGGACCTGCTCCAGTCGGTGGCCTTCGTCGAAGGGCCGCTCGGCGAGCGCACCCAGGTGGCGGTGGCGGCGCGGCGCAGCTACCTCGATCTCTTCCTGCCCCTCTTCATCCCCAACGACCCGAACCGCGGCGTCACCTCGGTGGTGCCCGTCTACTGGGACTACCAGGCGCGGGCCGACCACCGCCTGGCCGGCGGCGACGACCTCTCGCTCCTGCTCTTCGGCTCCAGCGACCGGCTCACCGTGGTCCAGAAGGGCGGCCGGCGGGCGCTGCCGCTCTCGCTGGACGGGCGGCTCGGCTTCCACCGCGCCGTCGCCACCTGGAAGCACGCGCTGGGCGACGAGCTCTCCCTGGTCCTCTCGCCGGCGCTGGGCTTCACCAAGC
>JAYWAJ010000187.1:0-39788 GCA_043782525.1 Deltaproteobacteria bacterium
GGCGCGGCCCTGCGCGACGAGGCGGGCGTCGCGGTGCGCCTCGCCGGCCTGATGAGCGACGTCACCCGCCATCGCCTGCTGGTCGACCGCATGGCCCACGACGCGCGCCACGACGCGCTCACCGGCCTGCCCAACCGCACGCTCTTCCTCGACCTGCTCCGCCACTCTTTCTATCGATTGCGCCGCCACGAGGATTATCGATTCGCGGTGCTCTTCATCGACATCGACCGCTTCAAGATGGTCAACGACGCCCTCGGCCACGAGGCGGGCGATCAGCTGCTGCAGCAGATCGCGCGGCGGCTGACCTCCTGCCTGCGCGAGGGAGACACGCTGGCGCGGCAGGGCGGCGACGAGTTCACCATGTGGCTCGACGACGTGCGCGGCCCGGCCGATGCGGTGCGGGTCGCCGACCGGGTCCACGACGTCATGCGGCTGCCCTTCGAGATCGCAGGCCAGAGCCTGCAGTCGAGCGCCAGCATCGGCGTGGCGGTGGGCACGGCCAGCTACAAGCAGGCCGAGGACGTGCTGCGCGACGCCGACTCCGCCATGTACCGGGCCAAGGCGATGGGCAAGGCCCGCACCGCCGTCTTTGCCCGCGGCGCCCCCGCCGAGACCACCCAGCCGGCCACGCCCAGCCTCGAGTTCGACCTGCGCAGCGCGGTCCTGCGCAACGAGCTGCTCCTCCATTACCTGCCCATCGTCGACGTGCAGACCGGCCGGGTGAAGGGCCTCGAGGCGCTGGCGCGCTGGCAGCATCCCCGCCTCGGCCTGGTGCAGCCGGTCAAGTTCATCGCCCTGGCCATGGAGACGGGGCTGATCGTCGCCATCGATCAGTGGGTGCTGCAGACCGCCTCGCGCCAGCTCCACGACTGGCGGCGCGAGCTCTCCGGCGCCGCCCGCTGCTCCATCTCGGTGAACTTCTCGCAGAAGCTGCTCGAGCAGCGCGACCTCGGCGCCCAGATCGACCGCGTCCTCCAGGAGACGCACCTCACGCCCCAGGACCTGAACCTCGACATCCTCGAGAGCTCGATGTGCAACGGCGACACGCCCTCGCACCTGACCCTCTCGGAGTTGCACCAGCGCGGTCTCGGGCTGCACATGGACGACTTCGGCCTCGGCAAGTCCTGGCTCAAGCACCTGCACTCCATCGAGGTCGATTCCATCAAGGTGGACCGGTCGTTCCTGGCCGACCGGCAGGTGATGACGCGGCTGGTGTCGATCGCCCGCGACCTCGGCAAGAAGGTCATCGCCGAAGGAGTGGAGACGGCCGAGCAGCTGCGCATGGTGCGCGAGGTGGGCTGCGATTCGGCGCAGGGCTTCTTCTTCACGCCGCCGCTCGACGTCCTCCAGGCGCGCGGGCTCCTGCAAGGCGGCGTGCTCGACGTGGTGTAGGGTTCCCCCATGAAGCTGGTGGCCTTCGATCTCTACGGAACCTTGACCGACGTGACCGGCCTGGCCGCGCGCCTTCTGCCCTTGGCCGGGGCGTCGGCGCCTGCGCTCCTCGCGCAGTGGCGGAAGCGGCAGCTGGAGCGGACCTGGGAGTTGAACGCGCAGGGAGCCTATGAGCCGTTCGATCAGGTCACGGCCCGCACGCTGGAAGAAGTCGCGCCGCAGATCGCGCCCGACCTCCGCGCGCAGATGTGCGCCACCTGGCTGACGCTGCCTGCCTGGCCCGACGCCGCGGCGATGCTGGAGCGCCTGCGGGCCCGCGGCCTGCGCACCGCCGTGCTCTCCAACGGGACGCTGCCGATGATCCAGAGCGCCGTGGACGCGGCCGGCCTGCACCTCGACGAGCTGCACAGCGCCGATGAGGTGCGCGCCTACAAGACCGACCCCCGCGTCTACGCGCTCCTCCCCAGGGAGGACACGCTCTTCGTCAGCGGCAACGGCTGGGACGCCGAGGGCGCCAAGCGGTACGGACTCCGCGTCGCCTGGATCGATCGGGGCGGGCCGGCGCCGGGAGTGGCCCCGGACCTGCGCGTGCACTCTCTCGCCGAGCTTGGCGAAGCGGTGGCCGGCTGGCGCGAGCACGGAGTGCGCGTCGTCCAGGGCAACGCGCTGGATCCGAACACGGCGCAGACCCCGGGCATGACGCGGGCGGCGGCCATCACCCGCGCGCGGGCGGGCGCCGAGAAGCTGTGGGCGGGCACGGTGACCATCCAGCCCAACGCCAAGACGGGGGCCCACCACCACGGCGATCTGGAGTCGGTCATCTACGTGGTGCGCGGCCAGGCGCGGATGCGCTGGGGCGACCGGCTGGAATACCTGGCCGAGGCGGGGCCGGGCGACTTCATCTATGTGCCGCCCTTCGTGCCCCACCAGGAGATCAACGCCAGCCGCGACCAGCCGCTCGAGTGCGTCCTGGTCCGCAGCGGGCAGGAGCCGGTGGTGGTCAACCTCGACATCGCTCCGGCGGAGGCGCCCGAAGAAGTGCGCTGGATCGATTCCATTCACCGATAGCTCTTTCCTGGCCGGCACCAGTGCGGGTCGGGGATGAAGCCGAGGCCAACGGCGCGGGCCCTCTCCATCGGTTAGGATTCGCCGGTGCCGATCTGGGTGGTGGTGTTGGCCGCGTTCGTGGCGCTCCTCGTTCTCGCCGTCGCGCACGTCCTCTTCTGGAGCTGGATGTTCCGGGTCCGGCCGCAGCAGGACGAGCTGCGCTTCGGCCAGACCCGGGACGGCTGGGAGGTCGCGCTCGCCCGCCGCACGCCGCGCGGATCGCCCCGCCTGCCGCCCGTGCTGCTCTGCCACGGCCTGGCGGCCAACCGCGCCAACCTCGACTTCGGGATCGATCGCTACTCGGTCTCGCTCTTCCTCGCCAGCGCCGGCTTCGACTGCTTCGCGCTCGACCTGCGCGGCCACGGCGCCTCGCGGCGGGCGCGCAAGGACGCGCCCCGCCGGTGGAGCTTCGACACCTATCTGCAGCAGGACATCCCGGCGGCGCTGGACGCGATTCGCGCCGCCACCGGCCAGGAGCAGGTCCTCTGGGTCGGCCACAGCCAGGGCGCGCTGCTCGGGCTGGCGGCGGCCGCGTCGTACCCGGCGCGCATCAAGGGCGTGGTGGCGATGGCGCCGCCCACCCACTTCGCCGCGCAGAACGAGCTGCGTCGCCTCCTGCGCTACTCCTTCCTCGCCACCGGGCGGCACCGCTGGCTGGTGCGGGCGGCCGCGCCCATCGCCGGCTACCTGCATCCGCCCTTCGCGCAGTTCGCCTTGAACACGCGCAACGTCGACCCGCGCATCTCGCGGCAGCTGATGGCCAACGTGGTCGAGGACATCTCGCCCGGCGTGCTGGCGCAGTTCCTCAAGTGGGCCCGCACCGACGTCTTCGTCTCGGAGGATGGCAAGGTCGACTACCGCGGCGGGCTCGCCTCGGCCCGGGCTCCCGCGCTCTTCATCGCCGGCGCGCGGGATCTGCTGGCCCCGCCGGGCGCGGTCTCCGCCGGGCATGCGCTCTGGGGCGGGGAGAAGGAGCTGTGGGTGGCGGGCAAGGAGGCGGGGCTGTCGGCCGACTACGGGCACTCGGACCTCATCTTCGGCCGTCGGGCGCAGGAGGAGATCTTCCCCCGCGTCCGCGACTGGCTGCTCGGGCGTAGCTCGGCGGGAGGCGTGGTCGCGGGCTTCCTGCAGAAGCCGTAGCCAGCTGGACTTCTGCGCGAAGCCGACTGCCAGCCACCGCTTCATGAGGCGGCTTTCAAGATTGCGCTTCGAGCAACGCCTTGAGGGCGGCCAGATCCTTCTGGTTCGCGCGCCGCATGGCGAGCGCCATCACGGGCGCCAGGAGCTTCGAGAAGCCGCTCGGCTCGCCGCGGTTGCGCAAGGTCATCCGCGTCCCTGCGCCCGCGGCCTCCCAGGTGTAGGTCGTCTCCATCGGGAAGGGCCCCTCCGCCGTGCGCATCACCAGCCGCCGCCCTTCCTCGTATTCGGCGATCTCATAGGTGTAGCGCAGGCGCCGCCCGAGAAACCGCGCCTCGAAGGCGATGCGCGACCCGCTGCGCAGCGGCGGCTGGGTCTTCCACTCGACGGCGACGATGTTCTCGTACCAGCGCGGCGCATTGTCCGGCTGCGCGGCGAAGGCGGCCACCGCGGCGGGAGGCCGGTCGATCGCGATCTCCGTCAGGACGTCCACCGCCATCGCCCGGAACCTAGCCCGCGCCGGCCGCCGGCACCAGCGCGCCGGAAGCGGACAGCGGCCGCCGTCGCGGGTTAGATTTCCGCCCATGACCATCTCCGGAGTCTGGGCGCCGGTGCTGACGCCCTTCGAGGCGACGCTGGAAGCCGACCTGCCGCGCTGGATCGCGCACTGCCGCTTCCTCCTCGACGACGGCTGCAGCGGCCTCGCCGTCTTCGGCACCACCAGCGAGGCCAACTCGCTCAGCGTCGACGAGCGTGTGCGGATGCTCGAGGCGCTGCTCGAGAGCGGCGTCGATCCGCTGCGCCTCCTGCCCGGCACCGGCTGCGCGGCGCTGCCCGACACGGTGCGGCTGACGAAGCTCGCGGTGCAGGCGGGCTGCGCCGGCGTGCTGGTGCTGCCGCCCTTCTTCTACAAGAACCTCTCCGAGGAGGCGCTCTTCCGGAGCTACGCGGCGGTGATCGATCGCGTCGCCGAGGCGCGGCTGCGCGTCTTTTTATACCACATACCTCAATTCTCCGGCGTGCCCATCCCGCTGCGCGTGATCGAGCGGCTGCGGACGGCATATCCCGAGATCGTTGCCGGGATGAAAGACAGCTCGGGCGACTGGAACAATACCCGCACGGTCCTCGAGGCCCAGCCCGGCTTCCAGGTCTTCGTCGGCAGCGAGCGCTTCCTCCTGCAGAACCTGCGCGCAGGCGGAGTGGGGTGCATCACCGCCACCGCCAACGTCAACGCGCGGGCCATCGACGCGCTCTTCCGCGGCTGGCGCACGCCTGCCGCGCAGTCGCTGCAGGACGCGCTCGACGGGGTGCGCGATCTCTTCGACGCGCTGCCGGTCATCCCCGCCTTGAAGTCGGCGCTGGCGCAGGCGCGCAACGACCCGGCTTGGCTTGTGCTGCGTCCGCCGCTCTTGCCGCTCGACAGCGCCCAGGAGGCGAGGCTGCTCTCCGGGCTGCAGGCTCAGGCCGCGGCGCGCAAGGTCGCCTCGACGCCCGCGTAGCCCGAGAGCAGCCAGGCCCACCAGGCCGTCATCATGGTCAGGTGGCCGGCGAAGATGAAGACGTGCGACCACATCTCGACGCGGTCCGACTGCGCCGAGACGTACCGGCGCCAGTGAAAGGCCTCGTCGACGACGCTGTAGAGAACGGAGAGCCCGGTGAACACCGCCGCCGGAATGGTGGCCGCGCGCCCGCCGCGAAAAGCCGCGCAGAGCAGCACACAGCTGGCGATGCCGCACAAGATGGTCACGCCGTGCACCAGGCCTTCGGCGCGGCGGATCTCCTCCTTGTAGATGGTGCGGTGGCCGATGGCGTCCACCGCGGCGGCGAGGGTGAAGACCCCAGCGCCCACGGAGACCAGCCACGCCTCGGGAGGAAAGGCGACGCCGTGGACGCTGCCGAAGAGGACGAAGCCCAGCGTCACCGCGCAGAGCGAGGCGAGCAAGCCGACCCAGGCGGTCCACACCAGCCAGTCGCGCCGGTCGAAGAGCCGGATGCGGCCGGTGTAGATGGCGAGGTCAGAGAGGAAGGACGTCATCGGGGAACCTCAGCACCGCCAGCGGCGCAGCGGGCCGCGGCGCGCCGAAGGGCAGCGCGGCCAAGCCCTGGACGAAGGCGTGGGCGGCGAGCAGCAGCTTGCGCCAGAGGGGGACTACGGCGCGTCCGGCGAGCACGTCGCAGCCTTGCGCCTCGAGGCGCCGTCCGATGGCGGCGTAGACGAACCTGGCCGTCCGGACCGCCAGGGCGCAGCGCCAGCCGAGGAGCGCGAGGCCGGCGTCGGCAGAGGAGTAATAGCGCTCCGCCTCCTCGAGCAGCGCCCGGACCGAGCGCCGCGCGTTCTCGCGCAGCGCCGGCGGGAAGGCACCTGCCGGCGCCGCGTCGCCGAAGAGCGCGCGGGGCAGGTAGACGCGCGCGTTGGCCCAGTCCTCGGCGACGTCGCGGCAGATGTTGGTCAGCTGCATGGCGATGCCGAGGTGCGCCGCCCGCCGGAGCGCCCGCGGATCGCGCACGCCCATCACGTGGCACATGACCAGGCCCACCGTGCCGGCGACGCGGTGGCAATAGACGATGAGGTCCTCGAGGGACGCATACGAGGCGCCGCTCACGTCCATCTCCATGCCGTCGAGCAGCTCGTCGAAGTAGGCGCGCGGGATGCCGCGGCGGCGGGTCACTTCCTGCAGGGAGGCGAGCTGCGCATCGTCCTGCACGGCGTCGGAGTAGACCGCGTCCAGCTCGACGCGCAGGTGCACCAGCGCGGCCGGGCGGACTGCAGCGGGCGCGAGGTCGATGCGATCGTCGGCGCGGCGGCAGAAGGCGTAGACCACCGCCGCGTCGTCGGCCACTCCGGAGGGGAGGAGCCGGGCGGCGAGCGCGAAGCTCTTCGAGTTCCTGGCCAGCACCTGGCGCGACTCGGCGACCCCGCTCACGCCGCGCTCCTGCCGGCGGGGAAGTCGCGCAGGACCAGCTCCGCCGTCGCCTTGGCGGAGTTGACGACGCCCGGCAGCCCCGCGCCCGGATGCGTGCCCGCGCCGACCAGGTAGAGGCCCGGGATCGAGTCGTCGCGGTTGTGCGGCCGGAACCACGCGCTCTGCGTCAGCAGCGGCGCCAGCGAGAAGGCGGCGCCCTGGAAGGCGTTGAGCTGCGAGGTGAAGTCCTCCGGCGTGAAGAGCCGCTGGGTGACGAGCCGCTCGCGCAGGCCCGGGAGGAGGCGCTCCTCCAACGTCTGCAAGATGCGGTCGGCGTAGGGCCGCCCCTCGCGGGCCCAGTCGATGGGCGCGTTGCCCAGGTGCGGAACCGGGCTGAGCACGTAGAAGCTGGAGTCTCCCGGCGGCGCCAGCGACGGATCGGTGACCGAGGGCGCGTGCAGGTAGAGGCTGTAGTCGGTGGGCAGCGCGCTCCCGTGGAACACCTCGCGCAGCAGGCCTTCGTAGCGGGGCCCGAAGAGCACCGAGTGGTGGGCGAGGCCCGGCCAGGTGCCGCGGGCGCCGAAGTAGAGGACGAAGAGCGACATCGACCACTCGCTCCTCTCCAGCTTGCGGGCGGTGGCGCGGCCCGGCGCCGAGGAGCCGTACAGCTTCGCGTAGGTGTGGTGGACGTCGGCGTTGGAGACCACCGCGTCGAACATCTCGCGGGGCCGGGCGTCGGTGCGGACCACGTGCTGTCCAGCCGAGAGCTCGATGCCGCGCACCGGCGTCGAGAGCTGCACTTCGCCCCCCAGCTCCTCGAAGAGCCGCACCAGCGCGCGGACCAGCGCCCCGGTGCCGCCGCGGGGGAAGAAGACGCCCCAGGTGCGCTCGAGGTAATGGATGAGCGTGTAGATGGAGCTGGTCTCGAAGGGATTGCCGCCCACCAGGAGCGAGTGGAAGCTGAGCGCCTCGCGGACCTTCTCGTCGCGGACGAAGCGCGCGACGGTCTTGTAGACGGAGCGGTCGGCGCGCATGCGGGCGAGGTCGGGCGCGACCCGGAGCATGTCGGCGAAGCGCAGGAAGGGCGCCGCCGCGAGGTCGGTGTAGCCGCGGGCGTAGGCGCGGCGCGAGTAGTCGACGAAGCGCTCGTAGCCCTCGGCGTCGGCGGGGCTGCGGCGGCGGATCTCCTCGCCCAGCCCGGCACCGGCGTAGTCCATCTGGTCGCCGTCGCTCCAGAGGAGCCGGTAGAAGGGCGTCACCGGAAGCATCTCGACGTAGTCGGCCATCTTCCTGCCGGCGCTCTCGAACACTTCCTCGAGGCACTGCGGGGCCGTGATCACGGTGGGGCCGGCGTCGAAGGTGAAGCCCTGGTCGCGGTAGACGTAGGCGCGGCCGCCGGGCTGGTCGCGCCCCTCGAAGAGCGTGACCTTGCAGCCCTGCGCCTGCAGCCGGACCGCCGCCGCCAGCCCGCCGAACCCGCTGCCCACCACCGCCACCCTAGCCATAGCTCGCCTCCATCTGGTGGACGAGAGCGGCCGTCTCCTCCAGTGCACGCGACGGCCCCAGCGCCGCGCGCAGCGAATCGATGGCCTGGTCGAGCCGCTGGCGCGCGGCCTCGCTGCCGGCGCAGCCCAGCAGGGGACGCAGGTCGTCGACGAGGAGCGAAGGCGGCAGGGCTCCCTGCTCGACGCGCGCCGAGAGCTGCTGCAGCGGGCGGTAGACAGAGGGAGAGGCCCGCTGCGCCACCAGCGACCAGGCCCAGGTGGCGCGGCCGTTGCGCAGATCTTCTTCGCCCTTGCTGCGGCGCTGGTCGCAGCGCACGGCGCCGGTGTCGTCGAGGATCTGCAGCGCGACGCCCAGCGATTCGCCGAAGGCCGTGAGCGCCTGCTCCACCCGCGGCGGGGCTCCCGCGCAGGTCGCCGCCAGCGATGCGCAGAGGGCCGAGAGCCCGCCGGTCTTGCGCTCGGCGATGGCGAGGACCAGGGCCGGCACGTCGCGCTGGGCGACCGAGGAGATGCGCACACCGACGTCGAGCGCCTGCCCTTCGTGGCAGCGGGCGAGGCTGGCGCTGGCGCGGCGCAGGACCGAGAGCGAACGGCGCTCGTCGAGAGGCAGCGCGCCCAGCTGCTCGAGCGCGGCGAAGTAGAGCCAGTTGCCGGCGTTCAGCGCCACCGGCAGCCCGGCGGCGAGGTGGAGCGCGGGCGCGCCGCGTCGCTCTTCCGAGCAGTCCTCGATGTCGTCGACGATGAGCGAGCCGGCGTGGAGCAGCTCGACCGCGAGGCAGAGGTCCGCGGGCGGGTCGCCCTTGCCGGAGGCGAGCGCCCAGGAGAGCCCCACCAGCCGCGCCCGCAGCTGCTTGCCGGGACGCGCGAGGAATTCGCGCAGCGGCCCCGCCAGCGTCCGTTCGAGGAGCGGCGCGGGAAGGCGCTCTTCGAGCCAGGAGAGGAGCGGCGGTTCGAGCTGGAGGGCGGTCCCGTTCATGCGCGGAGCTCCCGGAAGGCTTTGCGAAACGAGACGCCGAAGGGCGGCTTGCCGCAGACGATGCGGGCGCGGTCGGCGCCGGTCATCTGCAGGGCGTAGAAGCGCGCGATGGTGTCCTCGGGAAGCTGGTGGAAGCGGGCGAAGACGCGCCAGCGCTCCGCCTCCGGGATGGCGCGGTAGAGGAGCCGGTTGAGAAACAGGCAGAAGCGCTGCTGCCGGCGCAGGTCCGCGACCAGGTCATGGAAGGCCGCGTCGAGCGCGTCTTCCGGGGGCCGCGACGCCACGTGCAGCGCGAGCCGCAGCGCGGCCGGACAGGAGTATCCCGTGGTCGGATGAAAGAAGCCGCCGCCGTAGCCCGCGCGCAGGATGCCGTCTTGCGCGGGCAGCGCGTCGAGGGGCAGCGGGAGCACGCCGTGCTCGCGGCGGAGGATCTCACCCGACAGCCCGTGCTCCGCGGCGTAGGCGAGCGCGTCCTTCTCGACCTGCGCGACGTCGAGCGTGGGCGAGATGGAGAAGCGCGTGTCTTCCACCAGCACCCGGTCGGGCGCGAGCGGCAGCACGTAGACGAAGCGGAAGCCGTCGCGCTGCTCGACCCGGGCGTCCATCAGCGTCGGCAGCTCCGGCGCGCGGGCGACGCGCAGCTCGAGGCCGGCAAACTTCTGGAAAGCCATCGCCCCTTGCGCCTGCAAGGTCAGCGGGCCGCGCGCATCGATGACCCGCCGGGCCCGCAGCACCCGGCCGTCTTCGAGGTGCAGCTCGGAGGCGGAGAGTCGGACGACGGCGCCCCGGACGATGGCCTCGCCCAGCTTCTCGCGGGCCACCGCTTCGAGGCGGTCGGAGGAGATGGAGGCATAGGGCAGCGCGAACTCCCGCGACCCGTCGGGAAAGGCGACGCGGTAGGCTGGCCACCGCCGGACGACCAGGGGCTCGATGAGAAGGCGCGCCTCCTCCGGCACGTCCTGCGCATGAAAGGACCAGAGATGATTGCCGCCCAGGGCCGGATCCCGCTCGACCAGCGCGATTGCGGCGTCGGGCTGCCGGGCGCGGATCGCCAGGGCGAGCAGCGTGCCCTGCAACCCTCCTCCGGCGATGGCGTACGCGAGCTCCATGTCGCTCCAGACTTGTGACGGCGGGCGGGCGGATGCATAAACGACCAAAACGCTCATGCACCAGATGACCCGCAGATGAATCGGATTCGGGGGTGACGCGGATTCGTCGCAAGCTGCTTTTCGTCGCCGAGGCGGTGACGCTCGCCCAGGTGGTGCGCCTCGCGGCTCTGGCACGCTCGTTGCCGGAGGAGCAGTACGAGGTCCACTTCGCCGCCGCGCGCTTCGACGAGCTGATCTTCTCGGGGATGTCCGCCCGGCGCTGGCCGATCGACTCCATCTCGCCCGCGCAGGCCGAGCGCGCGGTGGCCTGGGGACTGCGGCTCTACGACCGGCGGACCTTGCAGCGCTACCTCGACGACGACCTGCGGCTGATCGACGCGGTGAAGCCGGACCTGATCGTCGGCGACCTGCGCTGGTCGCTCGCGGTCAGCGGGCCGAAGAGCGGGGTCAAGGTCCTCTCGCTCGCCAACGCCTGGTGGAGCCCCTTCGCCGAGCGGGCCGGCTTTCCGCTGCCGGAGCACCCGATCGTGCGGCTGCTCGGCGTCGAGCGGGCGGGGCGCCACTTCCCCAAGGCCCTGCCGGCCGTGTTCCGCCACTTCGCCCGGCCGCTCAATGATCTCCGCGAGCGCCACGGCCTTGCGCCCCTGGGCTCCCTGCCGGAGGTGCTCACCTGGGGCGATCGGACGCTCTACGCGGATCCGCCCGGCTTCTTCCGCATGCGCGCGCTGCCCGCCTCGCACCGCTTTCTCGGCCCGGTGCACTGGGCGCCGGACCTGCCCTTCGCCTTGCCTACGAGCCCGCGCCTGCTGGTCTACGTCACGCTCGGCTCCTCGGGGAACCTCCAGTCGCTGCCGGTGGTGCTGGAGGCGCTGGGGACGCTGCCGGTCGACGTGCTGCTGGCCACGGCGGGGCGGCGGACGCCGATGTCGCTGCCGCCCAACGTCCGGGCCGAGGCCTTCGTGCGCGGCGATCTGGCGGCCCGGCGCGCGGCGGTGGTGGTCTGCAACGGCGGGGGCAGCACCGCCTACCAGGCGCTGGCCGAGGGAACTCCGGTCGTCGGCCTGCCGTACAACCTCGACCAGTATCTCGCCATGGGCGGAATCGTCGAGGCAGGAGCGGGAGTGCTCATCCGGTCGGGAGTGGCCACGCCGCAAGAAGTCCGCGCGGGGGTCGAGCGCGCCCTGCACGACCCGGCGCTGAAGGACGGTGCCCGGAGGGCCGCTGCCGCGCTCGGGGCACTCGACGCGCCCCGCGAGTTCGCCCGCATCGTTGAGTCGAGCTGACCTCAGGGCTGCAGGGCGAAGAGGTGGCCCGTGTCGTCGACGACGTAGAGCACGCCGTTCGCCCAGGTCGCCTCGGAGAAGAGCCGGCCGGGAGTGCGCAGGGTGAAGAGCACTTCGCCGGTCTTCTGGTCGAGCAGGTAGAGCGTCCCGCTCATGTCGGCGTTGTGCGAGACGCCGGCGATGACGACGTCGCCGACCGCGGCCATCGCCGGCAGCACGTAGCCGTCGGGATGGATCTGCCACAGCTGCGTCCCCGTCGCCGGGTCGAGCGCCGCGATGGCGCCCGCAAAGCCGTCGACGGTGGCGGCGCCGCCGACGAAGAGCCGGCCATTGGCGTAGGCGGCGCTGACGATGGTGCTCTCGCCCAGGTCGGGCGAGGCGCCGGATCCGCTGATCAGCGAGGTCCAGATCACGCCGCCCGCCAGGTTGTCGCGGTCGAGCGCGTAGACGAAGCCGTTCTTGTTGGCGGCGGCGATGAGGTGGCGGCCGTCGGGAAGATCGTAGAGCGTGGGCGAGGCGCCGAAGTCCCAGTCGGTATAGAAGTCGGTGTGCACGGGCTGGAAGGAATCGACCGTGAGCATGGTGATCGGGTCGATGGCCACGAACGCCTGCTGCCAGGGCTTGCTGGTCGCCGGGGCACCCTTGGCCACGGTGCCGGTGGTGACGAAGAGGCGGCCGGTGCGCGGGTCGAACGACGGCGAAGTCCAGACGCCGCCGCCGTTGCCCTGGGCTGCGTCTGCGTACCAGGTGCCGAGCACGGCGCCGCTCGCCTGATCGAGCGAGACCACCCGCCCCGGATTTTCGCCGCAGTTTGCCTCGCCGAGCGTGGCCACGCCGAGGTAGAGCCGGCCGTTGACCGGGAAGATGCTCGACCAGACGAAGTCGTTGGCGACGGTGTCGGCGATACGGGTCGACCAGAGCGGTGCGCCGCTGTCCTTGTCGAAGGCGTAGATGATTCCGTCTCCACCGGGAGCGAAGACGGACTGCCCGACCACGGCGGCGGCGCCGATGGGTCCGCTCACCCAGGGAGCGCAGGCGGTCTTGACGCTGAGACCGATGGGCTGCACCCAGCGGGTGGCCCCAGTCAGCGCATCGAGGGAGACCAGGGTGCCGTCGGCGACGGTGAGATAGAGGGCGCCACCCACCACGACGGGGTTCGCGTCGCTCCCGCGGACCAGGGTCTGGAAGAGAAGTTTCATGCCGCGCGCCTGGGGGGTGGTCAGCGTCCCGGGCGCGGTGCCGGTGCCGGCGAGGTCGTGGCGATAGAACGGCCAGTCGTCGCTGGCCGGGGGAGGCGGGGGAGGCGGAGGAGGCGGCGGCGGAGCGGCGGCCGTGCCGAAGAGGCGGAAGGCCGCGAACCGCACGCCGGCGGACTGCGTCCACAATCCCGCAAGCCCCGCGCTGGCGAGGGCCGCGGGGTCCGTGTCGGCGGCGGTCGCGACCGGCACGCCGTTGACCGCCGCGACCAGCCGCACCGGGCTTGCGCCGGTCGCGCCCAACGAGAGCGTGAACCAGGCGTTGGGATCGGCGAGGCCACTCGGCCCTTCCGAAAGCGTGGTGGCAACTCCTGCCCGGACGCGCCGGATGCGGATGGCGCCGCCGGCGAGGACGACCGCGTCATAGCGATCGTCGTTGCCGACCGCCCGCAAGGAGACGCCGGTCTCGGGGTCCGCGTAGAGGATCTTCGCCTCGGCGCGGCAGGTGTCGCAGGAAGCGCTCGTCTCGAGAGCCTGGTTGAGGCCGGTCAGATCCGAGACCGCGTTGCCGTCCGAATACCAGAGTCCGAGCACGCTCCAGTTCGGCCCCAGCCCGCCGTCGGGAGGAATCGACAGGGCGAAGTCGTCGGAGTAGAGGAGTGTCTCGGAGGCGGCCTGCGCCCGGGCGCCGCCTCCGGCGAAGAGCGCGAACAACGGCAGTGCGGCCAGGACACCTTGCAGGTTCATCTGAGCAGACCCCCGGCGCCAGGCTCCACGCGCCACGGTCGCCGATCGAATCTGGCCTCGCTCTCTTGTGGAAAGCGAGAGTCAGGCGGTCGCCTGCTCGCCGGAGCTCAGGTCTGCAGCTTGAAGTCCTTCATCTGCTCGCGCAGCGCCGACTTGAGGAACTTGCCCGCCGCCGTGCGCGGGATCGCCTCCAGGAAGACGAAGGCGTCCGGCATCTGGAACTTGGCGAAGAGCGGCGCGAGGAACGCGCGCAGCTCGTCCTCGGTGGCCTTGGCGCCGTCCCGCAACACCACGCAGGCCACCGGGCGCTCGTCCCACTTGGGATGCGCGACGGCGATCACCGCCGCCTCCTTCACCGCCGGGTGGCCCATCAGGGCGTTCTCCAGATCGACCGAGCTGATCCACTCGCCGCCGCTCTTGATCAGGTCCTTCGAGCGGTCGGTGATGCGCACGAATCCTTCCGCGTCGATGGTGACCACGTCGCCGGTCCGGAACCAGCCGTCCCTGGTGAACTTGTCGTCCTCGGCGGAGTTGCCGAAATAGCTCTTGGCGATGAAAGGCCCGCGCACGTGCAGTTCGCCCATCGACTTTCCGTCCCAGGGCACTTCGCCCGCCTCGGAGACCGCGCGCACTTCCACCAGCGGCACCGCCACTCCCTGCGTCGCCCGCCTGCGGAACTGCTCGCTCTCGGGAAGGGCCAGCATGCCGGGCTTGAGCCGCGAGATGGTCCCGATGGGCGACATCTCGGTCATGCCCCAGGCGTGCAGCACGGCGAGACCGTGGCGCTTCTGGAAGCCTTCGATCATCGCCTGCGGCGCCGCCGAGCCGCCCACCACCATCTGCTGCACCGAGGAGACGTCCCAGCGCTTCGGCTCCTTGTCGAGGGCGTCGAGGATGGCGATCCAGACCGTCGGCACGCCCGCCGCGCAGGTGACCTTCTCCTCCTCGATGAGCTGGAGCACGGAGAGCGCGTCGAGGTGCGGGCCGGGGAAGACCATCTTGGCCCCGACCATGGCGCCGACGAAGGGCAGTCCCCAGGCGTTGACGTGGAACATCGGCACCACCGGCAGCACCACCGACTGCTGCGAGAGGCCGATCGAATCGGGCAGCGCCGCCGTCATCGCGTGCAGCACCATCGAGCGGTGGCTGTAGACGACGCCCTTGGGGCGCCCGGTGGTGCCCGAGGTGTAGCAGATGCCCGCCGGTGCCTTCTCGTCGAGCGTGACCGGCGTGAAGCTGGGCTTTTCGCCGGCGATCAGCTGTTCGTAGTCGAGGGTGCCCGCCGGGGCGGGGCTGCCGTTGCCCCAGACGATGACGTGCTTCGGCTTCACCTCGTGCCTGAACTTCTCCCAGACCGGGAGCAGCACGTCGTCCACCAGCAGCACGGTGTCGCCGGCGTGGTTCATGATGTACGCGAGGTCCTGCCCCGAGAGGCGCGGGTTGAGCGTGTGCAGCACGCCGCCCATGAGCGGGATGCCGAAGTACGCCTCGAGGTGGCGGGAGTGGTTCCACCCCAGCGTCGCCACCCTGTCGCCGGGCTTGACCCCCAGCCGCTGCAGGGCGTTGGCGAGCTGCTGCGCCCGCGCATGGAAGGCACCCCAGGTCGTCCGGTGGATCGACTTGTCGGGGCGCCGCGAGACCAGCTCCGTCTTGGCGAAGTAGCGCCCGGCGCGGTCGAAGAGATGGGAGAGGGTCAGGGGGAAGTCCATCATCTGCGAGTCCATGTTTCGCAGCATACTCCTTGTTGGATGTGCTGAAATGCGCGGCCTCGTTGCACGTACCTTGGTCCTTTCCCCCGGAGGTTCCATGTTCCTGCTTGCGCTGCTCCTCGCAGCTGCCCCGCCGCTCACCGCTGACCAGATCGTCGCCCGGCACGTCGCCGCGCTGGGAGGCATGGCCAGGCTCGAGGCCATCCACTCCCTGCGGCTGAACGGCAAGGTGGTCTTCGGCGGCGGCGACTTCTCCATCACTGCCGCCGTCTCGCAGGTGTCGAAGAAACCCGACTCCATCCGCCGCGAGGTCACCCTGCAGGGCCTCACCGCCATCGACGGCTACGACGGCAAGGAGAGCTGGACGGTCGATCCCTTCCAGGGCCGCCGCGAGCCGGACCGCACCTCGGGAGACGAGGCCAAGGGCCTTTCCGAGGACGCCGACTTCGAGGGGCCGCTGGTCAGCGCCCAGGAGAAGGGCAGCAAGGTCGAGTCGCTGGGCACCGAGGACGTCGACGGCACCCTGGCGTACAAGCTGCGCGTCTCGTTGAAGAACGGCGACGAGCAGGTGGTCTTCCTCGACCCCGACTCCTTCCTCGAGATCCGCCGCCTCACCCGGCGGACGGTGCGCGGCTCCGAGCAGGTCACCGAGACCGACTTCGGCAGCTACTACCAGGTGGACGGCGTCTGGATCCCGGGCTCGATCGAGTCGGGCCGCAAGGGTGGCCCGCGCAACTCGCGCTTCGCGCTCGAGTCCGCCGAGGCCAACGGCGCCGTCGACGACGCGCTCTTCCACTTCCCGGCGACCAAGCCGCAGCGCGAGCTGTTGCCGCCTGCCCATCCGGCGCCGCTCAGCGCGCAGGCTCCGGCAGCAGCGGCCGGGGTGGCGCCGGTGCTCGACTCCGGCGTCATCTCCGGCCTCGGCGCCCGCAACATCGGCAGCGCCGCCATGAGCGGCCGCATCGCCGCCCTCGCCGCCTACCACGACGGGGGCAAGACCATCCTCTACGTCGGCGCCGCCTCGGGCGGCGTGTGGAAGTCGATGGACGGCGGCACGACCTTCAAGCCCGTCTTCGACAAGCAACCGGTGCAGTCGATCGGCGCCATCACAATCGATCCTTCCAACCCGAAGACCATCTGGGTCGGCACCGGCGAGTCGTGGACCCGCAACTCCGTCTCGGTGGGCGACGGCATCTACCGGTCCACCGACGGCGGCGAGAGCTGGACGCACATGGGCCTGCCCAGGTCGGAGCGCATCGTCCGCATCGTCGTGCACCCGAAGAACAGCGACGTCGTCTACGCCTGCGCTCCCGGCGCGCTCTTCAGCGACAGCCCCGACCGCGGCCTCTACAAGACCACCGACGGCGGCAAGAGCTGGGACCTGATCCTCACCGGCCCGAACCTCTCCACCGGCTGCTCGTCCCTGGCGATGGACCCGGGCAACCCCGAGGTCCTCTACTCCGCGCTCTGGGACTTCCGCCGCAAGGGCTGGACCTTCCGCTCCGGCGGCGAGGGGCCCACCGCGCCCTCGGGCAGCGCCCTCTTCAAGTCCACCGACGGCGGCGCCAACTGGACCGAGCTCAAGGATCTCAGCCCCAAGCCGTGGGGCCGCGTCGAGGTGGTGGTCGCGCCTTCCAACGCCAACGTCGTCTACGCCTTCGTCGAGAGCACCGCCTCGGCGCTCTTCCGCTCCGACGACGCCGGCAAGACCTGGCAGAAGCGCGACAACAGCCAGTGGATGGTGTGGCGGCCCTTCTACTTCGCGCGGATGGTGATCGACCCGTCGAACCCCGACCGCATCTTCAAGATGGACGGCAACATGATCGCCTCCGACGACGGCGGCAAGACCTTCTCGGGAGTGGGCGGCTTCGGCGCCGACCACGGCGACTGGCACGACCTCTGGTTCGATCCGCAGAACGTCAAGCACCTGGTCGCCGGCAACGACGGCGGGCTCTTCACTTCCTGGGACGGCGGCAACCGCTGGATCCGCTCGGAGAACCTGCCGGTCTCGCAATTTTATCACGTGGCCGTCGACGAGAAGGACCCGTACCAGGTGTACGGCGGCCTGCAGGACAACAGCTCCTGGGTGGGCGACTCCGCGCACGGCGGCGGCATCAGCAACTCCAGCTGGCAGAACCTCTACGGCGGCGACGGCTTCTGGGTGGTCCCCGACCCGACCGATCCAGACAGTGTCTATGCGGAGGCACAGGGCGGCTTCATCGGGCGGGTCAACCGCAAGCTGCAGATCTCGCGCGACATCCAGCCCAAGGCCGGCTACCACGAGCGGCTGCGCTTCAACTGGAACACGCCCGTCGTCGCCAGCCCGAACCAGAAGGGCACGCTCTACATGGGCGCGCAGTTCCTCTTCCGCTCCCGCGACCGGGGCGACAACTGGGAGCGCATCTCCCCCGACCTGACCACCAACGATCCGCAGAAGCAGAAGCAGGAGGAGTCGGGGGGCGTCACCGTCGACAACTCCTCCGCCGAGGAGCACACCACCATCTACTCGATCAGCGAGTCGCCCCTCGACGGCAACGTCTTGTGGGTCGGCACCGACGACGGCAACGTGCAGTTGACCCGCGACGGCGGCAAGAGCTGGACGAACCTGCGCAAGAACTTCCCGGGCATGCCGCAGGACACCTGGGCCACCTGGGTGGAGGCGAGCCGCTTCGACAAGGGCACCGCCTACGCCGCCTTCGACCGCCATACCTTTGGGGACCTGACGCCCTGGGTCTACCGGACTGCGGACTTCGGCAAGACCTGGACGCGCATCGTCTCGCCGGCGCAGGGCGTGCGCGGCTACGCCCACGTCATCAAGGAGGACACGGTCTCGAAGGCGCTGCTCTTCGTCGGCACCGAGTTCGGGCTCTGGATCTCCACCGACAGCGGCAAGAGCTGGGCGGAGTTCAAGGGCGGCGATTTCCCCGCGGTCGCCGTTCGCGATCTGCAGATCCAGGCGCGCGACAACGACCTGGTCCTGGCCACCCACGGGCGCGGCATCTGGATCGTCGACGACATCACGCCCCTGCGCGCGCTCTCCCAGGGGCTGCTCGCCAAGGACGCGGCCTTCCTCTCCTCGCGGCCCACCCAGCAGCGCGTGCAGCCGCGGGGCGGCTGGGCGGAGGGCGACGCCACCTTCGTGGGGGCGAACCCGACCTCGGGCGCGGTCATCACCTGGTACCAGCGCAGCCGGCACCAGTATGGGCCCATCAAGCTCGAGGTGCTCGACGCCGCCGGCAACGTGCTCGACACCGTCCCTGCCACCAAGCACCGCGGCATCAACCGGGTCGCCTGGACCATGCAGGTGAAGCCGCCCCGGGTGCCGCGCGCGGCCTCGGTCGCCTTCGAGAGTTCGCAGGGTCCGCGGGTGGTGCCCGGCCCCTTCTCGCTGCGGCTCACCAAGGGCGCGCAGGTGTACGAGACCAAGTTCCCCATCGGGCTCGATGCGCGCGTCCCCTGGACCCTGGCCGATCGCAAGGAGCAGTTCGACGCGGCCATGAAGGCGCACGCGCTCTTCGGGCAGATGAGCGACCTGGTCGATCAGATCGACGCCGCGCGGGCGGCGACGCAGGCGAAGCTGAAGGCGGCGCCGCAGGACGCCCAGCTCTCCACGCTGGAGGCAAAGCTCGAGGCGGTGAAGAAGAAGATCGTCGCCACCAAGGAGGGCGGGGCCATCACCGGCGAGGAGCGGCTCCGCGAGCACACCGACCATCTCTATGGGGCGCTCCTCTCCTGGGAGGGCAAGCCGGCGCGCTATCTGCTCGAGCGCACCGAGGTGCTCTTCCGGGAGCTGGCTGACGTGAAGAAGCAGTTCGAGGCGCTGGGCGTCGCCCCGCAGCACGCGCAGGCGACGTTGCCGCAGGGCGCGGAGGAGATGGCCTCGGCCTGCCTCCACTCCGACTGGTCCGCCTGCGCTTCTCCCGCTGGCGAGGTGGTGACGAAAGAATGATTTAAATCTCACCGCGGAGGCGCGGAGGACACGGAGAAAGACTTTGGGTTTGCTTGGCGCCGATCGACGCTAGCAACCCCAAAAACCTCCGTGCGCTCCGCGCCTCCGTGGTGCGCCTGAAGCCGTGTTCATTTGACCGGATTGCCCGGCTCGAGAGGAAAGAGCGCGCGGACGTCTTTGGGGATGCGGCACGGGCGGCCGCGCGGGATCTCGACGTAGACCCAGTCGGTGGAGGCCTCGCAGAGGACCGCCCCGTCGGTGGCGCGGAGGATCCGGGTCCGCCGCACGCTGCTCGCCGCGCTCATGCTGGCCACCCGCGTCTCCACCCGCAGCCGGTCGCCCGGCAGCGCCGCTCTCAGGTAGGTCAGCTCGTGGCGGCGCACCACCCAGGCCTGCCCGCGCGCGAAGTAGGCGGCCTCGTCCAGGCCCAGCGCGGTCGAGTGCGCGAGCGCCGCCTCCAGCACCCAGCGCAGGTACACCTGGTTCGAGGCGTGCCCGAGCAGGTCGATGTCCGCGGGCTGCACGGCGACGTCGAGGACGAACGGCATGGCGCGGCGACGGTAGTCGGCCTCCGCTCGCGCCGCAATTCCGCTTCGGTGTACGCTCCCCGCATGGCCCTCGATCCGAAGGAGGCAGAACGCCGCGCGGCCGCGCTGGAGGCTCTCCGCGTCGCGCCGCCCCCTTCCCTGGACGCGGGCTCCTTCTGGGGACGGCACGGGCGCACCGTCGTCTCGCTCCTGGCCATCGCGCTCGGCCTCTGGCTCCTCACCCGCGCGGTGGGGAGCTTCCTGCACAGCTCGGTGTCCGAGACCTCCCGCTCGCAGGAAGAGCTGCGGCGCGGAATGCGGCGCTGAAGTGCCGGGGGACGGCGGCGAGCGTGCCTACTCCAGCCTGGGGCCGTCGCTGCGCCTCCTCGCCCTCGCGCTGCTGGTGGTGGCAGCGCAGTCGGTGCACGGGGTCTGGGTGGCCTTGCTGGCCATCGCGCGCGGAGGCGCCCCGGTCGCGCCGGGCCTCGCCGACGCGCTCTGCGGGCTGGCCGCGCTGGCCGTCTCCGCCTTCTTCCTTCGCCACGCCGACGAGAACACGCAGGCCCTCGCCGGCGGAGGAAAGCTGCTCCCCCCGCTTGCCTTGGCGCGCCTGCTGCAGCCGCGCCTGGAGCATCCGTTGCGCGAGCTGTGGGCGCGCAGCAATCCGGCCGAGGGCGGCACGCCGATGCCCGCCAGCCGCGGCTTCGGCGGGCTCCTCGGGGCGGGGCTGGCCATCGCCGTCCCGCTCTGGGCCTGCGGACTCTTGCTGCCGCTCTCGGGGCGCATCGTCTACGCGCTCGATGCCGCGTACCACGCGCTGGTCTTCGCGGCCTGCCTGGCCGGGCTGCACTTCGCGGCGCTCCTGGCGCAGCGGCAGGACGACGCCTGGCGGCAGGTGAAGCCGAGCGTGATGCCGGTTCCGCTGCGCATCGTCGGCAAGGCCAGGGGCCAGCCCGCGCTGCCGGCCGCAGCGCCGTCCACCCGGCCTGCGGCGATCTCTGCCCGCGCCGCCGACAGCTCCGCCCCCGGCGCGGGTGGGTCTGCCCCGCCGATGCCGATCTCCGCCCTCACCGTGCCGATGTCCGCCCCGCCCCCGCCGCCCGCAGAGGCGCGCCCGGTGGAAGTGGCCGCGCCCAGCGCCTGTCCCATCTGCCGCGCCCCCCTCGCCGGCCGGCGCTGCGAAGCCTGCGGAGCGCCGGTGCTGGCCGCTTCCTTCCGGGTGCTGCAGGCGCTGGGCGGCGGCGGCGCACGGCGGACCTGGCTCGCCGCAGGCCCCGACGGCGCCCGCGTCGTCCTCAAGGAGCTGAGCATCGCCACCGCGCCGGACGCCCAGGCGCTGGACGCGTTCGCCCGCGAAGCGCGGATGCTGCGCGAGCTGCGCCACCCCAGGCTGCCCGCCTACCTCGACGCCTTCCAGGAGGAGGAGGGCCCGCGGGCGCGCCTCTACCTCGCCTACCGCTATCTCGACGGCATCTCCCTGCAGCAGGAGCTGGAGGAGCGGCGCTACAGCGAGGAGGAGGTGCTCGAGCTGGTCGAGCAGGTCCTGGAGATCCTCCGCCACCTGCATGGGCTGCAGCCGCCGCTCATCCACCGCGACCTGAAGCCCGCCAACCTGATCCGGAGGCGGGACGGCGCCATCTCGGTCATCGACTTCGGGGTCGCCCGCAGCCTGGACCGCACCGTCAACAGCGGCACCCTCGCCGGCACGGTCGGGTACATGCCGCCCGAGCAGCTCGCCGGGCAGGTCGACCTGACCAGCGATCTCTACGCGCTCGGCGCCACCGCGCTGCACCTGCTCACCCGCACCGCGCCCTGGGAGTTCATGGACGGCCCGGAGCTGCGCCTGCCGCGCCTGCGCACCGCGCCCATCGCGCGGGCGCTCCTGCGGCGGATGCTGGCGCCGCGCCGGGCGCAGCGGTTCTCGTCGGCGCGGGAAGCGCTGGTGGCGCTGCAGCGGCTGCGCGCGGGCGGGCGCAAGCGGCCCCGGGCGGCGCTGGCAGGGGCCGGCGTGGCGGCGGCGACGCTGGCGCTGGTTCTGAGCAACCTCGGCGCGGCGCCGGTGCCAACCCCCGCCCCGGGGGTCCGGCCTGCGCCGCCGGCGCCGATCGCGGTGCAGCCCGCGCCGCCCAAGCCGGCCGCCCTGGGAGGCCCGCTCATCTGGTGGCGCGGCGGCGCGCTCAGCGTCGAGCAGGTGCAGCAGAGCCTGCGCACGCTGCCTCCCTGGCTGAAGAGCGATACGCCATGGTGGATCCAGCAGCATGTCTTTGCGCTGGTGCGCCGCAAGCTGCTCGCCGCCGAGGCGGAGAAGCGCGGGCTCCTGGCGGCGCAGCCTGCGGGCGGAGATCGCGAGCGGCTCCTCGCGGCGGCACTGCTGGAGACCGAAGCGCGCCAGGACGCCGACTGGGATCTGGCCCGCGCGCGGCGGGAGGCCTGGGCGCGGCTGACCGGAGCGCTGCTCGCCGCCGCCGAGGTCCACTACGACGACGCGCGCCTCTTCCAGCTCGAGCCGCAGAAGCTGGTCGGCCCGCTCCCCTCCGCGTCCCCCGCGAGCGGCGAGCCGATGCGCCTCGAGGTGATGGCCAAGGCGGGCCGCTGCTTCATCGAGGTGGAGCCGGCGCTGCGGCGCTATGGGGGGCGCTGCGAAGGCGCGGCGACGCTGGCACAGGCGCTGCTCGATCCCGAGACGCTGCAGCTGGTGGATCTCTCGCCGCTGCCCGAGGGCTTCGCGACGCGGTTCACCGATGACTTCGTCGACGCGAGGCAGCTCGCCCGCGCCGAAGATCTGGTGGCTGCGCAGCAGGCGGAGCGCGCGCTGACCCGCTCCGAGCTGCGGGTGGCGGCGGTCAGCGGCACCGTCTCCTATGCGCAGGCGCAGGGCCTCCTCGCCGCGGTGACCCCGGCGCTGCGGCGGTGCCTGGCGACGGCGCTGCAGGAGTCGCCCGACCGCGCGCTGCGGGTGCGGCTGCGCATCCAGATCGAGCTGCAGGACGGCGTGGTCCGCAGCGCCCGGGTCGAGACCCAGCCCCAGCTGCCGGCGGCGCTCTGTGCGCAGGCGCTGGCCCGCCCGGGGATGTCGGGCGCGGGCGGCTTCGCGGTGGCCGGCGACTTCGAGCGCGCCGCCGGTCAGCCGGGGCGGATGGCGACCCCGGCAGCGGACGAGCGGGAAGGGGATTGAGTCGGGAAGGGGATGGAGAGTGGCGGCTTAGCTACGCGGCCTTCTTCGCGTGCGCCGTCTTCCACTTCTCCCGCGCGTCCCGCTGCTCCTTGGCGGAGAGCTTCTTGCGGTGGTCGTCGCAGATGAACCCGAAGCGCGGCCCCCGCGAGTCGTTCTTGCAGCCTTCGACGCGGCAGTGCATGTCGAGCTTGCGGCCTTTGTTGGCGCTGACCCGCCGGCTCTTCGCCTTCAGCACCAGGGAAGCGCCGGCTGCGCCGCCCTTCTGCGCGCGCTCGGCGAGGATGCGCTTCTGCTCGCGGACCGGCACCGACTTCGCGTGCTCCTTGCAGAACCAACGGTTGCGCGGCCCGTTGCCAGGATTCTTGCAGCCGGGATTGGGGCAGATACGGACGCTGCCGCCCCTGCGGCCCTGCCGTGCCGCACCCTTGCCCAGAAGCTTTGCCGAGGCGCGCGCGGCGACCACCGAGGCGAATTGATCGAGGAACTTATCCAGCATTCCGTGGAGGTTGGGCGGTCTCGCCATCGTGCTCCTTGGTCCGGCTCGATTGTTGGCCTGGTAGGCTCGATTCCTAGCCTACTGTGACGACGATTGCCAGAAATTGCTTATACTGCGCGGCCCATGGACCTCGAATCGCTGCACCGCGCGCATATCGCACAGGTATCCAAAGGCACCGCCGCCGCGCTGGAAGAGGCCGGTTTCGCCGCCCTCCTCATCCATTCGGGGACGCCGCTCAAGCGCACCCTCGCCGACGACAACTTCTTTCCGCTGCGCATCACGCCCCATTTCCACCATTGGCTGCCGCTCCAGGAAGCGGGCTGCACCTTGCTGGTCGTGCCGGGCCGCAAGCCGCAGCTGTTCCGGCCGGCGGAGCTGAACATCTGGGAGGCCCCCGCTCCGCCGGAGAGCGATCACTTCTGGAGCGCCTTCGAGGTCTCCGCCGGCGCGCCGCTGCTGCCGGCCGGACGGGTCGCCTTCGTCGGCGACGACCTGCGCGCGGCGGCGACTTTGGGCATCGAAGGCGCCGCCCTCAACCCGCCCGGGCTGACCGCTGCGCTGGATCAGCTCCGGGTGCGCAAGACTGCCTATGAGATTGAATGCCTCGCCGAGGCCAACCGGCGCGCCGCCCGCGGACACGAGGAGCTGCGGCAGCTCTTCCAGAAGGGCGACCGCGCCGAGCTCGACCTGCACCTGTCGTTTCTCGGCGCCACCCGGCAGGACGACGCGGAGACGCCCTACAAGAACATCGTCGCCCTGGGAAGACACGCTGCGACGCTGCACCACATCGCCTACCAGAAGCGGGCCCAGCCGGCGCAATCGATGCTGGTGGACGCGGGCGCAGGCTTCGCCGGATATGGCTCGGACATCACCCGCACCTGGGTGAAAGGGGGGGGCGCCGCGGCCGCGGCGTTCGCGGAGCTGGTGGCCGGGCTCGAGGCCATGCAGCAGCGCCTCTGCGCGCGGGTGCGCATCGGGCTTCCTTATGAAGAGCTGCACGACGAGTCGCACCAGCAGGCGGCAGAGGTCCTGCGCGCGGTGGGCATCTCCAGGCTCCCCGCCGACGAGCTGGTGGCGCGCGGCGTGACCCGGGCCTTCTATCCTCACGGCCTCGGGCATGCCCTGGGCTTGCAGGTGCACGACGTCGGCTGCGGGCTGCAGCCGCCGCGCAAGGACAATCCCTTCCTGCGCAATACCACCTGCATCGCCAAGGACCAGGTCTTCACCATCGAGCCGGGCCTCTACTTCATCGAGGCCCGGCTGGCGCCGCTGCGGAGCTCTCCCGACCTGGACTGGAAGCTCATCGACGCGCTGGCGGAGCTGGGCGGCATGCGCATCGAGGACGACATCGTCGTGCTCGACAAGGGTATCCGCAACCTCACCCGCGAATCGCTGCCCCAGGGCGGCGGCGCTGCGTAAAGTCAGCAGCGTTTAGATCTTACCGCGAAGGCGCAAAGATCCGCGAAGGGGCGCGAAGTTTTGGTGGGTTGGTGGCCGGGCCCCCTGCCAGCCGGCGCGTGGCCTCGGTCCCAACCCGACCCGCTCTTCTTCGCGAACCTTCGCGCGAACTTCGCGTCTTCGCGGTGTGCTTTGCTTTTCAGGAAGCCGCGGATTGCTCATTTGCCGCGACGAAGGCCACCGGCTTGTAGGCGACGGCGATGAGGGCAAAGAGGATGGCTGCGCCCAGCATGAAGGCCGCCCAGAAGAGGAAGTAGTTGCTGCGCGCCGCGAAGGAGACGTTCTGGGTGACCAGGGCGGTGACCTTGGAGCCGGCGCCGATGGTGAGGAACCAGAGGCTCATGATGACGCCCTTCATCGACTTGGGCGCCTGGGTATAGGCGAACTCCAGCGCCGTCACGCTCACCAGCGTCTCGGCGATGGAGATGATCAGGTATTGAATCACCTGCCAGCCGATGTGCGGCGTCGCGCCCTGCTCGATCCAGCGCTGGATCATCGCCGCCGAGAGGAAGGCCGGCACCGCGATGAACATGCCTGCCGCCATCCGCCGCAAGAGGGTCATGCGGATTCCGGCCCGCTCGAAGGCGGGATAGATCACATAGGCAAAGAGCGGCACCATCATGAGGATGAGGACGGCGTTGAGCGCCTCCATCTGCGCCGACTCCATCTGCCAGCCGAAGACGTCGCGGTTCATCTTCTCCGCCTGGTTGAACCACGACGAGCCATACTGGAAATAGAGGGCCCAGAAGGCGACGATGGGCAGGAAGACCAGCGCGATGCGGAACACCGAGCGCGTCCCCTCGACCGCGCTCTCCCCGTGCCGGGCGCGGGCAGAGTCCTTGCCCTTGCGCAGCCAGGTGGCCGTCACCGACCCGAAGCTGTTGGGGTCGCGGCCGGCCGGCGGCACCTTCACATATTGGTTGCGCCCGGCGATGAAGATGACCAGGGCCAGCGCCATGAGGATTCCGGGGACACCGAAGGCCCAGGCCACCGCGCTTCCCGCGCACAGCCTCATCGCCCCGAAAGCGCAGCCCGCCAAAAGCCAGGGGGTGGCGATCTGCGAGGCCGCCGAGCCGACGTTGATGGCGAAATAGAAGAGCGAATAGACGCGGTCGAGCATTCCCGCCTGGCCCTGCGTGAATTGATCGCCGACGAAGGCCGAGAGGTTGGGCTTGATTCCCGATTGCCCGATGACCACCAGGGCCAGGCCGACGTACATGGCCGCCACCCGGGCGCCGGGCGTGAAGTCGGCGCCCGCCAGCACCGCGTGCCCGAGCACGTAGCCATAGGAGAGCCAGAGGATGGTCTTGTACCGCCCGAAGAAGCGGTCGGAGAGCCAGCCGCCGATCACGGTCATGGCATAGGCAGCCGCGACGAAGTTGTGGAAGAGGCCCTCGGCGCGGTTGCGCTCCCAATGGAGGAAGTCCTGGAGGTACGGCACGAGAATGGTGCTCATGCCATAGAAGCTGAAGCGCTCGCAGGCCTCGTTTCCGATGATGTACTTGACCGCGCTGGGCAGCCGCTCTCTACCAGCCACACTTCTGCCCCTGGTTTTGCGTCTTCAGCCACTTCTGCAGCGGCGTGAAGTATTCGAGGAGGGCGCTGCCGTCCATCTGCCGCTGCCCGGTCATGGCCTCGAGCGCGTCGGGCCAGGGCTTGCTCGCCCCCAGCGCCAGCATCTTCGAAAGCTTCGCGCCCGCCTCCTTGCTCCCATAGAAGGAGCATTCGTGCAGCGGCCCCTTGATTCCGGCGGCCTGGCACATGGCGCGATAGAACTGGAATTGAAGGATGCGGGCGAGAAAGTAACGGGTATAGGCGACGTTGGCGGCCACATGATATTTGGCCGCCGGATCGAAGTCGGCCTCGCTGCGCGCCACCGGCTCCGCCACGCCCTGGTATTTCTGCCGCAGCGCCCACCAGGCCTTGTTGTAGTCGGCCGGCGTGGTCTTTCCGGAAAAGACGTCCCAGCGCCATTGATCGATCAGCTTGCCGAAGGGCAAGAAGGCCACCTTGGTCAAGGCGTCCTTCATCTGCACGTTGATGAGCGCCTTGTCGTCCCTGGGCACTTCCTTGAGCAGGCCCAGCTTCTGGTAATAGGCCGGCGTCATCGCCAGCGTCAGCGCGTCGCCGATGGCCTCGTGGAACCCGTCGTTGGCGCCCTGCTGGTAGAGAACCGGCAATTTGTAATAGGCGTGGAAATAGTAATCGTGGCCCAGCTCGTGGTGGATGGTGGTCAGGTCCTCCTCGGTGGCCGGTTGGTGGATGCACATCTTGATGCGCAGGTCGTCGTTGAAGGTCACGTCCCAGGCGCTGGCGTGGCAGACCACCTCGCGGTCGCGCGGCTTCGAGAGCATCGAGCGCTCCCAGAACGTCTTCGGCAGCGGATCCATCCCCATCGAGACGAAGAAGGCCTCGCCCGTCTTCGCGACTTTCACCGGATCCCACTTCTGCGCCGCCAGCTGCGCGCCGACGTCGAGGCTGCCGGCGTTGTGGTACGGCTCGACCAGCGGATAGATGTTGGTCCATTCCTGCGCCCACATGTTGCCGAGCAGGTGGGCGGGAATGGGCTTACCGTCCTGGACCTTGTCCTTTCCATAATGCTTCTGCAATTGCGACCGCACATAGCAATGCAGGTCGTCGTAGAGCGGCTTCACCTGTCCCCAGAGGCGGTCGGTCTCCTTCTCGAAGTCGGCGGCCGGCATGTCGTAGCCGGCGCGCCACATGTCGCCCATGTTGGCGAAGCCGGCGCCTTGCGCGCCCTCGTTCTGCAGCGCCACGAAGCGCTGGTAGGGCTCCTTCTGATCCTTGGCGGTGTCGTGCCAGCCCACCCAGGCGTCGAGCAATTCGTCGTAGCTCTGGCTCTTGCGCAGCACGTCCGAGAGCACCTCGAGGTCGCGGCCCTTCTTGTCCTTGGCCTTGCCGTAGTGGCCTTCCAGCCGGGCGGCGAGGGTGGTCATCTCCAGCCGCTGGGCCGGGTCGTCGATGACCGGGCTGCCGATGCGCAAGAGGTAGAGCATCCGCGTGGTGTCGGCGTCGAGGCCGGGCAGGTCCTTGAAGGGCACCGCCGACTTGGCCGCATCACTCGCGTAGCCCAGGAGCCGCTCGTTGGCGGAGGCGGAATTGCGCTCGGTGTCGTCGGTGATGAAGGTGCTCTTGATCCAGTCGGCGACCGAAGCCTCGATGAGGAAGCGCTTGAGCTGATCGTTGACGGCGGAGACGAAGCGCTTTGCCTCCTGCGGATCGTTGCGCTGGAAGCGGAGACCTTCGGACCTGGGCGGCGCCGCTTGCGCAGCTGGAGCCGAAGCGGGGGCGGGGGCGCTCTGCGCGGTAGTCGAGGCGCAGGCGGCAAGGGCCAGCGCGGCGGTGAGGGCGGTTTTCATGGGCGCGCAGTATCCCCGACTGGCCGCAGGGAGCAAGCTCAGTAGACGCGACGCAGTCCGGTGCGCGGCGCGCGGCGGACGGTGAAGCCGCGCTCTTCCACCAGGGCGGCCGGCGGCGGCGCGGAAAAGTCCGCGGCGGCACCGGCGCCGGGAGGGTGGGCGAAGACGTCGGTGCGGTTGGCGGTGTCGCCGTTGTTGCCGAGGACGAAGAAGGGCAGAAAGCCGGCTCCCAGGGCGACCAGGCCCTGGTAGTCGCCGACGAAATATCCGTCTGCCGTGCGCGGCGCGTTGCGGATGTCGAACGGTCCGCCGATGGCGCTCTCCTGGAAGGTCTTGCCGCCGTCGCTGGAGGTCGCGAGCCAGACGGTGGCGAGCAGCTGCGTGCTGTCGGCCGGATTGTCGTTGCGCAAGTCGGTATAGGTGATGCCGACCTTTCCCTGCGCCACCGCTACCGTTGGCGTGAAGGCCTGGGCGGCGAGCGCGCCGTTGACCCGCACCGGCGGCGACCAGGTGAGCCCCTCGTCCACTGACTTCGAGAGCGCGATGCCGTCGCGGGCGCCGCTCGAGAAGCGCGAGTCTTCCCAGGCGACGTAGAGGGCAAAGCCCAGCGGGTCGACCGCGATGGCCGGCACGATGTCGCCGGTGCGCACGCCGACCGAGCTCTTCGGATCCTTCACGCCCTGCGAGGTCTGGTCGGCGATGATCACCGGCGCCGACCAATTCTGCCCCCTGTCGGTGGAGCGCAGCACGGCGACCTTGGCCGGCTGGCTCTGCTGGTTGAGCTGGGTGACGACCGAGAGCAGGTCGACGAGCGTGCCGCTCGGCAGCACCACGATGACGTTGCCGATCGTCTGCGCGTTCTTGCCCGGATCGTAGATGACGCGCGCCGGCTCCCAGCTCTGGCCGCCGTCGGTGGTGCGGGTGAACCAGGCGGGGCCGGTGGCGTCGGGCGAGTCCGGCGGCAGGAGCACGCCGGTCAGCCGATCCCAGACGGCGTAGACGAAGTGCGCGTCGGACGGATCGGCGGTGATCGACTCCTTGTCGATGGCGGTGTCGTTGTTGGTCTCCTCGAAGAGGAAGATCGGCTCGGTCCAGTGGCGCCCCCCGTCGGCCGAGCGCACCGCCAGCATGGCCGAGCGGGCGTCGCCGTTGTTGAAGGAGAAGCCGATCTGGTGCGGCGTCGAATCGGCGCCGAACGTGATCCAGGGGTCGCTGGCGCGCTCGAAGTTGGCGCGGTTTCCGGTGTTGCCGCCGCTGCAGTTGGTGAAGTGGGCGAAGCCCGTCGCCCAGCTCTTGCCGCCGTCGAACGACGCGCCGCTGCCGAGGCCGTTCGACCCGCCGTTGGACCAGCGGTCCTGCTGCCAGACGCCGACCAGGTGCTGCGGGTCGTGCGGGTCGATGGCCACAAAAGGCTCCACCTCGGCGCTGGGGAAGTTGTTGCCGCGCTGCCCGGGCGTCACGCAGCCCGGCGCGAAGGGCGACGAGCCGCTGACGCGCGTCAGGCCTGCGAAGGACTGCCCCGGGTGCGCGGCGTCGTGTCCGCAGGCGGCGAGGAGCAGGAGCAGCGCGACGGGCAAGAGCGTCCGGATCATCCCGGCGACCGTAGCACGGTGGTAGAAGGCGGGCATGGCCCTCGACGACGGCGTGGTCACCGACTTTCAGGACCGGATGACGTACGCCGGATACCTGCAGCTCGACCTGCTGCTCCAGGCGCAGAAGCCGCTCTCGGCGCACCACGACGAGCTGCTCTTCGTCATCCAGCACCAGACCAGCGAGCTGTGGTTCAAGCTCATCCTCCACGAGCTGCGCGCGGCCATCGCGCACGTCCAGCGCGACCAGCTCTCCGAGACCTTCAAGATCCTGGCGCGGGTGAAGCACATCCAGGCGCAGCTGGTCTCGCAGTGGGCGGTGCTGGCCACGCTCACGCCCACCGAATACCTCAAGTTCCGGCACGTGCTCGGGCCGGCCAGCGGATTCCAGTCATTACAAAATCGATTGATCGAGTTCATGCTCGGGAACAAGGACCGGCGGATGCTGGCGGTGCACACCGGCGAGGGCAAGGCGGCGCTGCAGGCGGCGCTCGAGGCGCCGACCCTGTACGACGAGTTCCTCCGCTACCTGGCGCGGCGCGGAATGCCGGTGCCCGCCGAGGTCCTGCAGCGCGACGTCACCGAGCCGCACCGCAGCGAGCCCGGCGTGCGGGAGGTGATCCGCGCCATCTACGAGCATCCCGAGGAGAACTGGGACGCCTACGAGATGTGCGAAAAGCTCATCGACGTCGACGAGCAGCTGGCGCTCTGGCGCTTCCGGCACGTCAAGGTCGTGCAGCGAATCATCGGCTGGAAGCGCGGCACCGGGGGCACCTCCGGCGTCGATTATCTGCAGAAGCTGGTCGACATCCGGCTCTTTCCCGATCTCTGGGACGTCCGCACCGAGCTCAAGCAAGCAGGGGAGTGAGGCGCTCTTCGACCAATCGCTCGGCGCGGTCGAATCCATAGTCGGCGCGCAAGAGGCCGCCCAGGATCTCCTGCTGGATGCGCCCCGCCTGCAAGGCCAGGCGATAGGGCACGCGGGTAAAGGTCACCAATTGATAGCGGGTCAGGTACCGGCCCGGCATGCGGTCTTGCAGCTGGTGCTCGAGCTCGCGCAGGCGGAGGAACTCGGGGTCGGCGACCTGGTAGCGCATCTCGAGGAAGTTCTCGATGGCCAGGTCGGCGATGGCGTCGGCGTCGGGCTTGCGGGCCGCGGCAAAGCGGGCGAAGTCGCCCGGCCAGTCGCCGGTGAGCGCCGCCGCCAGCAGGGTCACGTCCTCGAAACCGGCGTTCATCCCCTGCCCGAAGAAGGGGACGATGGCGTGGGCCGCGTCTCCGAGGAGCAGCGCGCTGCCCGCCGCCCAGGGCAAGGCCCGCACCGTCACCATGCGGCCGAGCGGCGCCGCGAGGAACTGCGCGGCCAGGCCGGGAATCAATGGCAAGGCATCGGGAAAGTATCGATGGAAGAATGCCTCCACCGCCGCCTCGCCTTGCAGCTCCGCGAAGGACGGCGAGCCGTCGAAGGCGAGGAAGAGCGTGCAGGTGAAGCTGCCGTCGCGGTTGGGCAGCGCGATGAGCATGAACTGCCCGCGCGGCCAGATGTGCAGCGCCTCGCGGTGGAGGGCAAAGCCGCCGCCCGGCAGCGCGGGCAGGGTCAATTCCTTGTATCCGCTGGAGAGGAATTCCTGGCGCACCTGCGCGCCGCGCTGCTCCTGCATCGCCTCGCGCAGGGCCGAGCCGCTGCCGTCGGTGCCGACGATCACCGGCGCCGCAACGGAGTTATCCTTTCCCCTCGCCTCGTCGTGGAAGAGGGCGGTGCGGGCGGCGAAGTCATATTCATCGAGGCGCTGCTGGAAGTGGATGCGCACGCGGCCCGAGGCCTCGGCCTTGCTCATGAGCAGCTTGTTGAGGCCGCCCCGGGACATGGAGTTGATGAACTCGCTGGCGCTGCGCCCATAGGGAAAGAGCGCCAGCGTTCCGTCCGGCGCGTGGGTCATCCGGCCCAGCATCGGCACCGCCTCGCGCAGCACGTCCTCGTCGAGGCCGACCTGGTGCAGCGCGTGGAGGCCGCGGGTGGAGACGGCCAGGTTGATCGACCGGCCGGCGGAGCCCTCGACGCGGCGCAGGTCGGGGCGGCGCTCGTAGACGTCGACGGCCAGGCCCCGCCGCGCCAGGGTCAGCGCGAGCAGCGAGCCGACCGGCCCGGCGCCCACCAGCACCAGGTCAGCCATGCAGCTCCCGCAGCAGCGCTCCCAGGGCCTGCACGTCGCCATAGGAATTATATAAGGGCGCGGGAGCGATGCGGACGATGTCGGGAGGCCGGAAGTCGACGATGGCCCCGCGCTTCTGCAGGGCGGCGACCAGGGCCTGCGCCCCGGCGAAGCGCACCGTCAGCATGGAGCCGCGCTCGGGCGGCGTCAGCACCTCGGCGCCCAGGCGGCGCAGGAGCCATTCCAGGTATCCGGTCAGCCTGCCGCCGCGCGCCCGCAAGGCAGGCATTCCCGCCCGATCGAAGAGCTCCATCGAGGCCCGCAGCGCCGCCAATTGCAAGATGGGCGGATTGGAGAGCTGCCACGCCTCGGCGCCCGGAATCGCCGAGAAGCGCGAAGACATCTCGAAGCGCTTCTCCTTGTCGTGCCCCCACCAGCCCTCGAAGCGCGGCAGCGCCGTTCCCGAATGGCGCTCGTGAATGAAGACGCCGCCCAGCCCGCCGGGGCCGGCATTGAGGTATTTGTAATTGCACCAGGCGGCAAAGTCCGGGCCCCAGTCGTGCAATTGCAAGAGGAGATTCCCCACGCCGTGCGCGAGGTCGAAGCCGACCCGCGCGCCCGCCTGGTGCGCGGCCCTCACCAGCGCGGGGGCGTCGAAGACCCGCCCGGTCAGGTAGTTGGGCAGGCCGATCAGGGCCAGCGCGATCTCGCCGCCGCGCTCGTGCAGCGTCTGCAGCGGATCGTCGCTCTCCAGCACCGCCTCCGGATAGCCGTGAAAGCGCGCCTGCGAGGCCACCGCATACTGGTCCGAGGGAAAGGCGCCGCGCTCGATGAGGATGCGGAACTTGCCCGGGCGCGGCCGGTAGAACGACACCATCATCAGATGGAGGTTCACCGAGAGCGTGTTCATCACCACCACTTCCGCCGGCCGGGCCCCGACCAGCCGCGCCGTGCTCCCGGTGAGCAGGTCCTGGTACTTCACCCACGGCCGGCCGGCGGCGAAGTGCCCTTCGACACCGTGCCGGGCCCAGTCGTCGAGGACCTCCAGCACATAGGGGCGCGCCTGCCGCGGCTGCAGCCCCAGCGAATGGCCGGCGAAGTAGAGGGGCCCGCTCTCGGGGAAGAGGAACTCCTCGCGCAGCCCCGGGTCGGCCTGGTCCTGCGCGCGGGCCCAGGCGGCGGAGTCTTCATAGATCATATGCGCTCGCCTTATGGCCCAGCCATTCCAGCGCGGTGCCGGAGCGCAGGCGGTCGCGGATGGCGGGAGGGAAGTCCATCGCCTCGACCAGCGCGCCTGGCGGGTCCTCGCCGAGAGGAAAGGGATAGTCGCTGCCGAGGGCGACGCGGTCGGCTCCAAACAGATCGAGGATCAATTGCAAGGCTCGCTTTTCGTGGACCAGGGAATCGACATAGATGCGCTTCAGGTATCGCGAAGGGGGATGCGGGTTGTCCACCGCCACCAGATCCGGCCGCGCCTCATGGCCGTGCGCGATGCGCCCGTAGGTCCCCGCGAAGGCGCCGCCGCCGTGGGCGAAGGCGATGCGCAGGGCGGGCAGCCGCTCGAGCACGCCGCCGAAGATCACCGAGCAGATGGCCAGCGCGCCCTCGGCCGGCATCCCCACCAGCCAGGGCAGCCAGTATTTCTGCATCTTCTCCTGGCCGATCATGTCCCAAGGATGGACGAAGACCGCCGCGCCCAGCTCGGCGGCGCGGGCGAAGACGGGAAAGAGGGCCGGCTCCGAGAGGTTCCAGCTCCCCACGTGCGAGCCGATCTGCACGCCGGCAAGCCCCAGCTCGCCCACGCAGCGCTCCAGCTCGCGGACGGCCAGGTCGGGCGCCTGCATCGGCAGCGTGCCGAGCCCGGCAAACCTGCGCGGCTGCGCCCGGCAGAGCCCGGCGAGATGGTCGTTGAGGAAGCGTGAAAGGTCGAGGGTGCGCGCGGGCGGCAGCGCATAAGAGAAGAGCACGGGAATGGTGGAGAGCACCTGCACGCCGACGCCGCTCCTGGCGCAGTCGCGCAGCCGCTCGGCCGGATCCCAGCAGTTGCTGCCGATCTCGCGGAAGAGGCTCCCGTCTTCCCGCACCATCCGCGCCCGCGCGGCGTCGATCTGCTCGAGCCGGAGGGGGCTCCACGGCGGCAGCTGCGCCGGCACCACGTGGGTATGGATATCAATGCTTTTCATGCACCCGGCCACACTGCTTGCAGGTGGTATGCGCGGGATTGCCCCAATAGCGGGCAAAGACCGGCGGCAATTGCTTGACCAGGTCGGTCAGGTGAAAGGATTCCCGATAGAGCTCCGCGCCGCAGGAGTCGCAGACCCACATGAACGTGTCCTGCTCGCCGGCCAGCCGCCGGCGCTCGATGACCAGGCCCACGGTCCGGGGCGGCCGCTGCGGCGAGTGCGGCGTATTGGGCGGGAGGAGGAAGATGTCGCCTTCGCGGAGGGGGACGTCGACGGGCTTGCCCCCCTCGAGGAGGCGCAGGACGATGTCGCCCTCCACCTGGTAGAAGAACTCCTCGCCCTGGTTGATATGGTAATCGGTGCGCGCATTGGGCCCGCCGACGACGGTGACCATGAAGTCCCGGTCGCCTTCCCAGATCTGCGCATTGCCCACCGGCGGCTTGAGCAGCTCGCGGTGCTCGTCGATCCACTGGCGGAAATTCAAGGGCTTCATGGGCGGATCTCCGCGATACATTTCAATTCGATGGAAATGGCGGTGGGCAGGGCCCCGACCTCGACGGTGGTGCGGCAGGGGCGGGCGTCGGCGAAATACTCGGCATAGAGCCGGTTATAGATGGCAAAGTCGCGCTTCATATCGGTGAGGAAGACGGTGACGTCGACCAGGTCCTCGAAGCGGGCGCCCGCGTCCTCGAGGACGGTGCGGACGTTGTCGAACACCGACCGGCACTGCGCCTCGAACTCTGCCGGAATGTCGTTGGAGCCCGGCCGGCGCGGCCCGATGCCGGAGAGGAAGAGCAGCCCGGCGGCGCGGCGGGCGTGGGGATAGAGGCCGACGGGGGCGGGGGCGCGCGGCGAATGGATTTCCTCGGAGGGGCTCATAGCTTCACGCAGACGTTCTTGGGCTCGGTGAAGAAGCGCAGCGCGTCCATTCCGCCTTCGCGGCCGACCCCGGACTCCTTCACGCCCCCAAAGGGCGTGCGCAGGTCGCGCAGCATCCAGCAGTTCACCCAGACGATGCCGCTGTGGAGCTGCGCCGAGACCCGGTGGGCCCGCGAGAGATCCTGCGTCCAGAGCGACGCCGAGAGGCCGTAGCGGGTGGAGTTGGCCAGTGCCACCGCCTCCGCCGTGGAGGAGAAGGGCAAGAGGGTCGCCACCGGACCGAAGATCTCCTCCTGGTTGGTGCGGCAGGCGGGCCCGAGGCCTTCGATCAAGGTCGGCTGCACGAAGAAGCCTTCGGCGCAGCGCCCTTCGACGCGGGCGCGCCCGCCGCCGCAGAGGATGCGCCCGCCCTCCTGCCGCGCCACCTCGAGGCAGCCGAGCACCTTGTCGAAGTGCGCCCGCGAGACCAGCGCGCCCTGCTCCGTGCCCGGCTCCAGCGGATCGCCCACCCGCAGCGCCCGCACCCGCTCGACCAGCGCGTCGCGGACCCGGGCATAGATCGACTGCTCGATGAGGATGCGCGAGCCGCACAGGCAGATCTGGCCGGTGTTGGAAAAGGCCGCGCGCACCGTCTCGGGGATGGCCGTCGCCAGATCGGCGTCGGCGAAGATCAGCGTCGGGTTCTTGCCGCCCATCTCCAGCGAGACCTTCTTGAACGAGGCCGCCGCCTGGCGCGCGATCTCGCCGCCCACCCGGGTCGAGCCGGTGAAGGAGATGGCCTTCACCTCGCGGTGCGCGCAGAGCGGCGCGCCGGCGCGCGGGCCGAGGCCCTGCACGAGGTTGAGCACGCCGGGGGGCAGGCCCGCCTCGGTGCACAGCTCGCCGAGCAGCGCCGCCGTCATCGGCGTGACCTCCGAGGGCTTGGCCACCACGCAGTTTCCGGCCGCCAGCGCCGGCGCGATCTTCCAGCTGAGGAGATAGAGCGGCAGGTTCCACGGCGAGATGCAGGCGACCGCGCCCAGCGGCTGGCGCAGCGTGTAGTTGAGGGCGACCTCGTCCGTCGCGTGCGCCTCGCTGCCGAACTGGGTGGCGGCGTCGGCGAAGAAGTCGAAGTTCTGCACCGCCCGGGGAAGGTCCACCGCCCGCGCCACCGAGAGGGGCTTGCCGGAGTCCACCGACTCCGCCCGCGCCAGGCTCGAAAGGTCGCGCTCGATCAGCCGGGCGATCCGGCGCAGCGCCTGCGAGCGGAAGGTCGCCCCGGCCGCGGCCCAGGCGGGGAAGGCCCGCATCGCCGCCGCCACCGCCCGATCGACGTCGCCTCCGTCCGAGCTGGCCACCCGCGCGTAGACCTGCCCCGTGGCCGGATCGACGTCGTCGAGAAACTCCTCCGCAGCGACCTGCCGCCCGTCGATGTAGTTGAGGATCTCCAGCATGCCGCGGAGCAATACCGCCCCGGGCGGGCCGCGTCGAGGGCCGCCCGGGCCCGCCGTTGGCTCAAGGCTCCCAGGCGCCGCCCGCCACGGAAGGGTCAACGGATGAAGTGCGCAGGGAGACGACAGCGAGGTGCAGGCGCGTTAAGCTTGCTGCATGCTGGACGCTGAAGCCCTTTCCCGCGAGCTGGACGCGGCGCTGCAGGCGCGGCGCGAGATCCCGCCCTTGACCCATTCCCACGGCGCCTTCGAGCTGCCGCTCGCCTACGAGGTGCAGCGGCGCGGCGTCGCGCTGCGCGTCGGGCGTGGCGAGCGGGTGGTCGGCTACAAGATGGGCCTGACCTCGGCGGCCAAGCGCAAGCAGATGTCCCTCGACGCCCCCATCTACGGCGTGCTCACCAACGCCATGCAGGTGCGCGGCGAGCTGCAAGTGCGGGACGGAGTGCATCCCAGGATCGAGCCGGAGATCGCCTTCCTCACCGGGCGCCCGCTGGCAGGCGCGATCACCCGCGCCGAGGCGTTCGCGGCGCTGAAGAGCGTGGCGCCGGCGCTGGAGATCCTCGACTCGCGCTTCGCGGGCTTCAAGTATTTCTCGCTGCCCGACGTGGTGGCGGACAACTGCTCGTCGTGGCGCTTCGTCATCGGCGACTGGACGGCGCCCCGCGATCCGGGCGGCCTCTCCATGCGCATGTCGATCGACGGCTGCCTCGCGCAGGAGGCCGACTCGAACGCCATCTCCGGACACCCGCTCGAGTCGCTGGTGCAGCTCGTCGCCATGCTCCCGCATCCGCTGCCGGCGGGGAGCATCGTGCTGGCGGGCGCGGCCACCGTCGCCGTGGCGCTGGAGCCCGGCATGGAGATCACCCTCGAGGTGAAGGAGCTGGGCGCGGTGCGCGTGCGCGCCACCTGATGCCTTAGTCCAGCTCGGCGCAGGCCGGCGCCGCGCCGGTCGACCGCAGCGAGACGGCGAACCGCTCCAGCGTCTCCTGCGCGCCGCTTTTGCGCTCGATGCGGATCAGCGCCAGCGTCGCCTTCCCCCCGCAGGCCGGCAAGAGATCGATGCGCAGCGTGGTGGCGGTGCCTTCGATGGCCCAGGTGCGCTCCAGCGCCTCCGCCGCACCGAGGAGCGCGCGCTTCTTGCTCTCGATCAAAGAGAGCCGCCCGCCCTGCGCGGTGGCGATCTGCGCCGAGCTGCGCTGGAAGAAGGTCTCCACCGCCTCCGGACCGAGCGGCTCGGCCACGAACGACAGCGTCGCGCTGCCCACCTGCTCGCGCCGGATCGAGAGCTCGGCCGCAGGGTCGCTCGCGTCCTGCGCGTAGCCGTCGGGAACCTCGGCCTGCAGCGCCAGGCGGGGGCTCACCAGCTTGCCCTCGGCGAGGTACGCCGGTGCCGGGGGCGGCGGGGCGGGAACGTCGCCGAGCGGCGGCGCCGGCGGAGGCGGCTTGCCCGGCACGGTGAGCTGCCTCGCTTGGGCGGCGTCGAGGTCGCCCGGCCCGCGCGAGACCGCCACCACCTGGCCCGCGGCGGCGATCTTCGCCCGGCCCGGCAGGGCGCTCTCCTCCCAGCAGGGCTGCTCCAGCTGCAGCAGGTTGGACATGGTCCTCGCGCCGTCGTCGCTCCAGCTGGAGGTCCAGAAGAGCGAGAGCGCGCCGTTGGGTCCGGCGACGATGGTGTACGCATCGCCCTGCCAGCGCTGCACGAAGTCCTTCACCACCGCGCGGTCGACGCACGGTTCCAGGGCGACGCGCGCGCCCAGTTCGCCCATCCGCCCGGTGGCGACGATGCGCGTTCCCGGCGGCGCGGGTGGAAACGGCAGCGCCGCGGGCTGCTCGCCGGCGAAGTAGCTGTCGGGATGCAGCAGCTGGTGCGAGGAGACGGGTGGATGGCGGAACATCTTGTCCACCAGCGCGAAGCCGCCGCGGCGGTACACCTCGGCGACCAGCGCGAAGCCCGACACATAGGGAAGCACCAGCTCTTCGCGGAGGATGGCTGGCGCTTCCAGCAAAGCCTTCGACTTGCCGCTCAGGCGCAGGAGCGCTTCGGTGTCCATCGCGCGCATCAAGGCCGCGCCGCCGAGGATGGCCGCCTTCACCGGCTTGTGCGCGCGCCGGGCTCCGTACGCCGTCATCACCACCATCGCGTCGCCTTCGAAGAGCGCGGTGCGGGCGAGGCGCACGTCGTCGTCGGGGAGCAGCCGGAGATCCGGGATGCCGAAGTTCTGGTCCTGGAGCGCGTGCTCGATCTCGTGGGCGAGGACGGTGCGCAGCGCTTCGGGACCGCCCGGCGCGTCCTTGCGGACGATCAGCTGCTTGGTGAAGGAGTCGTAGAAGCCGGCCACCTGCTCGTCGAGGACGGCGAGGAGGATCTGCCGGGGGTCGAGGCCGGGCGGAGCCAGCGCGAAGGCGGTCCAGCGCGCGCGCTCGGCGGCGACGATGGCCGGGGTCAGCTCCTTCTGCACCTTCTCGCGCAGGGCGGCGGTGAAGAGCTTGTCGTCGAGGACGAGGATCTTGAGGTTCTGCTTGCGGTGCAGGCCGCGCAGCGCCTCGACATCGGCGGTGACCTCGCGGATGAGGGCCACCAGCGGGGATTCGCTGACCGGCGCCGCGGGTTCGTGGACCGCGGCGGCAGGCGGAGTGGCGGCGGGTGGAGTCGCGGGCTGGGTTGCGGCGGGCGGGGTCGCGGCCGGCGGGGCTGCGGCGGGCGGAGTCGCTGCCGGCATGCGCAGCGTCCCTGGTGCGCGCGGCGGCTCGGGAGCGGCGGCGGCGAGGCCCAGCGCAGTCAGGATCAACTTCGGCACCTTGGCGCGAATCTCCGCCCGCAGCTGATCGGGACCGATTCCGACGATCCGGGCGACCAGGGCCGGGGCAACTGTTCCGGGCCGGTAGGCGCCGACCGCGATCACGGTGGCGCCTTCGAGTCGCGACGCGCGGCCGAAGAGCGCCGCCGCAGCGCCCGCCTGCAGCGCCGCGGCTGGTTCTCCCTCTGCGGCGACTACCGCGACGCCCTGCGCCGCCAGCGCCTCGCGCGCGGCAGCGCGGATCTCTTCGGTCACCGCCGCGGCCTCTCCGGGCGAGAGGATGCCGGCGCGCGGCTCGACGGGAAGGACGGCCACCCGCTCCGCAGCAGAAGCCGCGGTGGCGAGGCACAGGGACAAACAGAGCGTCCGCACGAAGCCTCCCTTCAAGGAGGCGCCATGTTGGTGGGGCGCCGCGCAAGAGGCAAGCGCTGCTTGACACGCCCGAGCAGGCTTCCAGGCTTGGGCCCCTGCAGGGCGGCTAGCGCCAATGTCGCTCCTTGAGGACCCGTGCTCGTCCTCGTTGAATGCTCGGTGCACGATCACCAACACGACGTCGGCCACGTAAGCGAGGACGAGCGCGAGCACGGCGGTAAATCGATCGGCATTGCGGCTAGCTGTGAAGTCTCACAACGTTGTTCGCTGAGGAGAGGTGTTCATCCGGCTCTTCGTGTGACTGACTGCCGCTTGTCGAGGGCAACACCCAACCA
>JAYWAJ010000188.1:0-5915 GCA_043782525.1 Deltaproteobacteria bacterium
GCTCCGAGATCGCCGGAAGCGCCGATCTGCTGGTGGTGCTGGGCGGAGACGGCACGCTCATCCACGCCGCTTCCCTCTGCAACCAGCGCGAGGTGCCCATCCTCGGCGTCAACCTGGGCACGCTCGGCTTCCTCACCGAGGTGCCGCGCGAGCGCGCCTTTCCGCTGCTGGAAAAGGCGCTGGCGGGAGAGCTTTCGGCCTCGCGGCGGCTGATGCTCTCGGTCGAGGTGCGCCGCGGAGAAGAGGTGCTGCTCGCGGGCACGGTGCTGAACGACGCGGTCATCTCGAAGAACGCGCTCAGCCGGCTGGCGACGCTGGAGGTCTCGGTCGACGGGCGCCCCGCCACCACCTACGAGGCCGACGGCCTCATCGTCGCGACGCCCACCGGCTCGACGGCGTACTCGCTCTCGGCGGCGGGGCCCATCATCGATGCGAACATGGACGCCATCCTGCTCACCCCCATCTGCCCGCACACGCTGACGCAGCGCCCGCTGGTGCTTCCCGCCGACGTGCCGGTGCGGGTGCGGCTGGCCAGCCCGGGCGAGATGTTCGTCACGCTGGACGGCAGCCACGGACGGCCGCTGGAGCTCGGCGAAGAGGTGTGGCTGAGGCGGGCGCCGCAGCGGACGCTGATCCTGAGGAATCCGGAGGTGGATCAGTTCAGGATCTTGAGGGAGAAGCTGCGGTGGGGGATCAGGTGAGGGTGAAGCAGGCGTCAGGCCTCAGGCTTCAGGCCAGAAGCCTGAGCCCGGACGATGAAACCGGCGGAGCCTGAGGCCCAACCCCTGAGGCCTGAAGCCTGAGGCCTGACTACCCTCCGAGCAGCGCCGTCACCGCCAGCCCCTCCAGCAGCTCGCGGTCGTTCTGGAAGATGTCGACGAAGGCCGCGCCCAGCTCCCCGGGGCGGCTCCAGACCACCTGGGCCGTCACCAGGAGCGGGACCCGCCGCTGCGCCAGCTTGATGGAAAGCGCCAGCGGCGTACCCACCGGCAGCACCTCGGCGATGCGGATGGAGAGCCCGCCCGAGCCGACGCTGCTGGTGGCGAGGCTGGCGAGCTCGTCAGGTTCGAGGATGTCGACCTCCAGCGCCACCTCGGCGCGCAGCGCCTGGCGCCGCTCGGCGTCGGTGCCGCGGCTGGCGACGTGGATGCTGCCGAGCAGCTCCACCACCAGCTCGCGCCAGCGCGGCCGCTGCCGGTCGAGCAGGCCTTCTCCGACGGCGTGGGACGCCAGCTCGAGGATCTCGTCGAAGCGCGCATCGCTGGGCAGGAACATGCGCTTCGCACCCTAACACTGTCGGGGGGCTCTGCTAGTCTTCGCCGCCATGCTGGAGCTGCTGCGGGTGAAGGCGTTTGCGATCATCGACGAGCTGGAGGTGCACTTCGCCTCCGGCTTCAACGTGCTCACGGGCGAGACGGGGGCGGGCAAGAGCATCCTGGTGGACGCGCTCCACCTCGTGCTGGGCGGGCGGGCGCAGGCCGATTCGGTGCGCACCGGCGACGAGGAGGCCGAGGAGCAGGCGCTCTTCCGGCCGCGCGACCCGGAGGCCTGCGACGCGCGCCTGATCGCGCTCGGGCTTCCTGCCGCGGGGGGCGAGCTGGTGGTGCGGCGCACGGTGCAGCGCGAGGGGCGCAGCCGCGCCTTCGTCAACGGCGCGCTGGCCACGGCGGCGCAACTGCAGCAGGCCACGCGCGGGCTGCTCGACATCTCGGGGCAGCACGAGCACGTCGGCCTCCTCGACGCGGCGCTGCACCTCGACCTGCTCGACGCCCATGCCGCGCTGGCGGCGCTGCGCGCGGACTATGCGGCGGCCTTCGCAGAGCTGGGCGAGGCGGAGCGGGCCCGGGCGCAGCTCGACTCCGACGAAGCGCAGCGGGCCCAGCGGGCCGACTGGCTCGAGTTCCAGCTCGACGAGCTGGTCAAGGCCGCTCCCCGGCCGGGCGAGGACGAGCAGCTGGCGCAGGAGCGGCGCGTGCTGGCGGCGGCCGAGAAGCTGCGCGCGGGCGCCGAGGAGACCGAGGGCCTGCTGGCCGACGCCGGGGCGGCGCGGGCGGCGAAGAAGCTCGAGGAGATGGCGGCCATCGACCCGCAGCTGGCCCCCCTGGCGCAGGCAGTGCGCGGCGCGGCGGCGGAGCTGGACGAGGCGGTGCGCGAGCTGTCGCGGTACGGGTCGCGCAGCGAGGGCGACCCGCAGCGGCTGGAAGAGCTGGACGAGCGCATCGAGGTGCTGCGGAAGATCTCCCGCAAGCACGGCGGCACGCTGGCGCTGGCGCTGGCGAAGCAGGAGGAGATGTCGCGGGAGCTGGCCGCGCTCGCCAACCACGACGAGGAGCTGGCGCGCAGGGCGGAAGAGGTGCGCAGGCTGGCGCTGCTGGCGCGGGCGCTGGCGGAGAAGCTCTCGGCGAAGCGGCGGGCGGCGGCGTCGGGCTTCTCCAAGGCAGTGGCCGGCGAGCTTTTGGCGCTGGGCATGAAGTCCGAGCTGGACGTCCGCTTCACGGCGGTGTCCGACGGCGCCATCTCCGGCCTCGGGCCGCGCGGCCTGGAGACGGCGGAGCTGCTCCTCAGCCCCAACCCGGGCGAAGAGCTGCGTCCGCTCGCGCGCATCGCCTCGGGAGGCGAGCTGTCGCGGGTCCTCCTGGCGGTGAAGCGGGTGCTGGCCGAGAGCGACCCGGTCGACGCCTACCTCTTCGACGAGGTCGACGCCGGCATCGGCGGCGCCACCGCCGACGCGGTCGGGCGCGCACTCTCTGCCGTGGCCCGGCGGCGGCAGGTCATCTGCATCACCCACCTGCCGCAGATCGCGGTCTTCGCCGGAAAGCACCTCACGGTCGAGAAGGAGGTCTCGCGGGGCCGCACCCACAGCCGCGTCGCTCCGGTCGAAGGCGACGCGCGCATCCACGAGCTGGCGCGGCTGCTCTCCGGCAAGACCACCGAGGTGGCCCTGACCCACGCCCGCGAGCTGCTGGCGGCGGCGCAGGAGCCGAAGCGGTCCCGCAAGGCGGTGTGACGCTCAGGGGGAGAGCTTGAGCTTGCGGAGCAGCAGCGGGTAGCGAGCGTCAGCGCGGATCTGGAGCACCGCGAAGGCGACGACGGCGTAGCCGGCCAGGGCGCGGAAGACGCGGCGGCGCTGCAGCTCGGCGATCAGGGGCATGGCCACGAAAGGCTCCGGATTCGGCCAGCAAACCTGGCACCACCCGGTGTACTCTTGGCGGCCTCATGCCCCGCTACCTCTGCGCCGCGCGCACCGACGTCGGCATGAAGCGCGAGCACAACGAGGACAGCTTCCTCGTCAACCAGGACCTGGGCCTCTACGTCGTCTGCGACGGCATGGGCGGCCACGCCGGCGGGGAGACGGCGAGCCGGCTGGCGGTCCAGACCATCGAGCGCGAGCTGCTCTCCGCCCGGCTGCGCGACAGCGACCCCTTCGCCAGCGAGGCTTCGCTCGAAGAGACGCCGCTCGCGGGAGCGCTGCGCGAAGCCATCGAGGGCGCCTGCGCCGCGGTCTTCCGCACCAGCCGCGCAAACCCGGAGCTGGCGGGGATGGGCACCACCTGCATCTCGCTGCTCCTGCACGGCGCGCAGGCGCTGGTCGGCCACGTCGGCGACAGCCGCGCCTACCTGGTGCGCGGCGGCGAGGTCCACCAGCTCTCCGAGGACCACTCGCTGGTCAACGAGCAGGTCCGCGCCGGGCTGCTCTCCGAAGAGGAGGCGAAGCACAGCCGCCTGAAGAACATCATCACCCGCTCGGTGGGCTTCGAAGAGGACGTGCTGGTCGACGTCATCGGCGTCGAGACCTTGCCGGGCGACCGCTTCCTCCTCTGTTCCGACGGGCTCTCGAATCTCATGGAGAACGAGGAGATCCGCGACGCCCTCCTCGCGCACCCCATCGAGGAGGTGCCGGAAGTCCTCATCCAGCTCGGCAACGATCGGGGCGGAGACGACAACCTCACCGTCATTGCGCTGCAGCGCGTCGATTGAGAACGCCAGTTCACAACCGGGGCGGTTGACTGCGCCCCCAGCTATCCGATACTGCACGCCGCCCACAGCGAGCTGCCAGGCGATTGCTTGCGCGGAGCCCTGTGAGCGTTGAAACTGGGTAGGCAGGCGGCTGGCGCGCGACTCGCATACTCGTCTGGGAAGCGTTTGCGAAGCCGGTGGGTTGGGTAAGGCGATTCCGCCCTCTCGGCGGACGCGGGAGGTTCCTTGGACAAGTCGTATACGATCCTGCTGGTCCCGGATCGCGACGCCAAGGTGAAGAAGATCCGCCTCGAGCACCGGATGCTGGTGCGGGTGGCGGTGTGCGCGTCGCTGGTCGTGCTGGCGCTGGTCTCCGCGCTGGCGCACTACTTCACCGTGGTCGGCAAGGTCGCTGAGAACGAGCTGATCCGCGCCGAGAACCTCGAGCTGCAGAACCGCTGGCGCGAGGCCGAGCAGAAGTTCGCCCACATCAACGACGAGCTCGACCGGGTCAAGCGGCTCAACGCCAACCTGCGCCACATCACTTCGCTGAACGACCCCGACCGCAAGCTCAACGTCGCGCAGTCCGAGGGCGGGCAGGGCCCGGCCGAGTTCGTGGGCGGCGGCGTCGCCACCGTGCCGGCTACCGCGGGCATCGGGCCGGTGAGCAAGCTGCCCGGCGGAGAGGGCCGCATGGTCGCCGACGGCGACGCCAAGGCGGTCGCCGAGCAGGAGCCCGATCTGCTCAAGTCTCTCGACGGCCTCGGCAAGAAGGTCAAGGCGCAGGAGCAGGAGGCGCGCGCCCTCAAGAGCTACTTCGAGGACCAGCAGGCGCTGCTCGCCTCGGCGCCCTCGATCTGGCCGGTGCGCGGCTGGCTCACCAGCGACTTCTCGGTGCGGCTCGATCCGTACACGGGCGAGCGGGTGATGCACGAGGGCCTCGACATCGCCGCCGGCGTGGGCACCCCGGTGCGCGCGCCGTCCGACGGCACCGTCGTCTTCAGCGGCCTCGAAGGCGGCTACGGGCACGTGCTGGTCATCGACCACGGCTACGGGCTCAAGACCCGCTACGGACACCTCTCGCGCATCGACGTGAAAGTGGGCGAGAAGGTGAAGCGCGGCCAGTTCGTGGCGGCGGTCGGCAACACCGGACGGTCGACGGGACCGCATCTGCACTATGAGGTGCGGGTGAATGGGGTGGCGGACAATCCGAGGAAGTTCATCCTGGAGGAGTAGGAGTGTTCGGGCCTCAGGCCTCGGGCTTCAGGCCTCAGGTTTGAGAGCGACCAATTCGGCGGTGCCGTGGCGGTGGTCGGATTCTGCCGCCGCGCCCTCCCGGTAGTGCAGGATCTGCCAGCCCCACGACAGCACGAGGGCGCGCAGCTCGCCCGGCTCGAGGAGGAAGCGGCCTTTCTCGTCCGGCGAGGTGCGGACGTGGAGGGCGGCGACGAACCGGCCGCCGGGCTTCACCGCGCGGCGGATCTGTTCGAAGAGCGGGCGGTGGAGGAAGTAGAAGTCGCAGACGAGATCGAAGGCGCCGTCGAGCGCGAAGTCCTCCGCCTCCAGGTCCGCGATGCCTGCTTCGATTCCCGGCTCGACGCCGCGCGCCCGCGCCTCGGTGCGCAGGGTCCCGACGCCGGCGGGGGATCCGTCCAGCGCCTGCACCCGCCAGCCTCTCTCGGCGAGAAAGATTGCGTGTCGCCCCGCGCCGCAGGCCAGATCGAGCGCCAGCCCCGGCGCGACGCCGACGATGGCCTCGGGAAGCGGCGGCGAGGGCACGAAATCGTGCAGCGCCTCGCGGCGCCCGTAGCGCTCGTCCCAGCGGCGGATGCGATCATCCACGGTGAAAGTCCCCGGTTGGAGGTGTCTTGACAACGCCACCGCGGACCTTACGCTTGCATGAGGCTCCAGTCTCGGCGACAAGGATTCCGAGGAGCGGGGTCCCCCCGCGACGCAGC
>JAYWAJ010000189.1:0-15754 GCA_043782525.1 Deltaproteobacteria bacterium
CTGATCGCGCAGCCACGCCTCCGGCAGGTATTCGCTGGTGTACCCGTAGCCGCCGTGCACCTGGACCGCGAGCGCGTTGGACTCGAAGCCGCGCTCGGCGGGGAAGGTCTTCGCCACCGGCGTGAGCAGATCGAGCAGGAGCTGGGCGCGGTGCCGCTCGTCCTCTGCCTGCGCATGCGCGGCCAGATCCGAATACCAGGCGCACTGCGCGAGCAGCGCCAGGCCCCCTTCGACGATGCACTTCTGCCGCAGCAGCATGCGCCGCACGTCGGCGTGCTCGACGATGGGGATCTGCGGGCCCTGCGGATCGCGCGACGAGAGCGAGCGCCCCTGCGGCCGCGTCTTGGCGTACTCGACCGACTCGAAGTAGGCGGCCGAGGCGGTGGAGACGCCGTTCAGCCCCACCATCAGCCGCGCGGCGTTCATCATCTGGAACATGTAGCCGATGCCCTTGCCGGCCTCGCCCACCAGCCAGCCGCGGCAGTCGCCGCTCTCGCCGAAGTTGAGCGCGATCGAGGGCAGGCCGCGCCAGCCCATCTTGTGGAAGACGCCGGCGCTGGAGCAGTCGTTGGCGCTGCCGTCGAGGCGCTGCTTGGGGATGGCGAAGAGCGAGACGCCCTTGATGCCGGCGGGCGCGCCCTCGATGCGGGCGAGGGTGAGGTGGACGATGTTGGCGGTCACGTCCTGGTCGCCGCCGGAGATGAAGACCTTGCTGCCGTCGATGAGGAAGGTTCCCTCGGGGCCGGGGCGGGCGCGCGTCTTCACGTCGGCGAGGCTGGAGCCGGCCTGCGGCTCGGTGAGCGCCATGGTGCCGGACCACTCGCCGGCGTACATCTTCGGCATGACTTCGGTGCGCAAGAAGTCGCTGCCGAAGGCTTCGATGAGGTGCGCCGCGCCTTCGGTGAGCCCGAGGTAGCCGAAGGCCGCGCCGTTGGCCGACATTAGATAGTGCGCCGCCATCGTCGCCACCGTGATGGGAAGCTGCTGTCCGCCGACGCTCTCGGGACGGGTGGCGGAGGCCAGGCCCAGCTCGGCCATCAGCGGCCAGATCTCGCGCATGGCCGGATGCACCCGGACCTGCCCGCCCTCGAGCCGCGGCGGCGTCTCGTCCATGGGCTTGAAGGCGGGGAAGAGCACCTCGCGCGAGAGCTTGCGGGCGCTGGCGAGCAGCAGGTCGAAGGTCTCCCGCGAGTGGCCGGCGAAATACGGCAACCGGCAGAGCTCCTCGGTGCGGAGCAGTTCGTAGAGGACGAACTCGACGTTGCGGTCGGAGACCAGCGGGTTGGGCATTGCCGGCGATTGTAGTCTGTCGCCCCCTCGATCGGCGGCGCAATCGCTCCCGGAGCTGTTCCGTCGGTAGGCGACTGAGCTGGACGTGTCCACCCGGATCCGGCAGGCTCGCCCCGCCTTCCTTCAAGGAGACCGCCATGCGCGCTGCCGTTCTTGCCCTCGCCCTCAGCCTCTTTGCGACGCCCTCGTTTGCCCGCAGCAAGTCCACCGCCGCCAAGGGACCGAAGGCGGGTCAGTTCTGCTCGAAGAGCCAGGTCGGCAGCACCGCGCAGGACAAGGCGGGGGCGACGCTGAGCTGCAAGGCCGACAAGAAGGGCAAGTCGCGCTGGACGAAGTAGGGCGCGGACCAAGCCACGGCTAGCCCGCGGGGCTCGAAGAGCGCTCCCGCCGCGACGGCTTCCTGCTCCATCTCGAGGGTGACGCGCGCGCCGGGGCCGCGCCGCCGGGTGGACGCGGCGACCGGGCGGCTCTCGCCGTCGAGGTGCGCGAAGCGGATCTGGACGATGGGCGGCGGTCCGCGGCGCGGGGTCTGGCGAAGGTTTGCGGGTACGTCATCGGTCGGTTGACGGCGCGGCGAGCAGCCGGGCGCACGTGTTTGACAACCCGCCGCTCGACAGCGTTGATGCCGCGCTCGGCCCCTCACTTTATCCAGGAGCACCCATGAAGACCTTGGTTTTCCTCGCAGCTTGTGTTCTCGCCGCGGCCTGCGGGGGACAGACTTCGAGCAGCGTCCAGAGCAGCGAAGCCCTCTCCGCGCCGGGGGTCGAAGTCTCGCCCGCCACCGCGCACGACCGCTCGGAGGCGCTGCGCGACGTTCCCTCGGCCAACCGCGTGGCGGCAGAGGCGCCCAACCGGCCGCTGCACCTGATCGGCGCGCACAGTCCTGGCGGCGTCGACCTCGGGCTGCAGTCCTCGCCCGGTCCGCTCATCGGCTTCACCTCCGGACTGAACATCGCGGGCGTCGGCGACGGGGACTACGGCTTCACGCCCAACGCAGCGCCGCCCGACACCAACGGCGCCGTGGGCGCGACCCAGTACGTGCAGTGGGTCAACGAGTCGTTCGCGGTCTTCAACAAGACGACCGGCGCCATCGCCTCCGGCTTTCCCAAGACGGGCAACACCGTCTGGAGCGGCTTTCCCGGCAACTGCGGCGTCCGCAACGACGGCGACCCCATCGTGCAGTACGACAAGGCCAACGCCCGCTGGATCCTGACCCAGTTCTCCGTTCCGAGCGGTGGCCCGTATGAGCAGTGCGTCGCCGTCTCCCAAACCAGCGACGCGACCGGCATCTACAACCGGTACTCGTTCAGCTACGGCAACACGCAGTTCAACGACTACCCGAAGCTCGGCGTCTGGCCGGACGCGTACTACATCACCTTCAACATCTTCAACAACGCGTCGACCTTCGCCGGCGCGAAGCTGTGCGCCTACGACAAGGCCGCGATGCTGGCGGGCGCGCCTGCGACCCAGCAGTGCTTCCAGCTGAGCACCAGCTACGGCGGCGTGCTGCCGCCCGACGTGGACGGCGCGACCGCTCCTCCCGCCGGCGCTCCTGCTCCCTTCCTGAACTTCGGCTCGAACTCGCTCAACCTCTGGCGGTTCCATGTCGACTTCGCGAACAGCGCCAACACCACGCTCTCCACGCCGGTCAACATCCCGGTGAACGCGTTCACCGAAGCCTGCGGCGGCGGCTCCTGCATCCCCCAGCCCGGCACCAACAACAAGCTCGACTCGCTGGCCGATCGCCTCATGTACCGGCTGGCCTACCGCAACTTCACCGCCGCCGGGCATGAGTCGTTGGTGGTGAACCACTCGATCAAGGCCTCGGGGAGCAAGCGCAGCGAGGTGGACGGCGTGCGCTGGTACGAGCTGCGCAGCGTCACTTCGGGAACGCCCACGGTGTACCAGCAGGGAACGTACGCTCCGGCGGACGGCACCTCGCGGTGGATGGGCAGCATCGCCATGGACAAGGTCGGCAACATCGCCGTCGGCTACAGCGCGTCGAGCGGCAGCCTCTTCCCCAGCATCCGCTTCACCGCGCGCGCTGCGGCCGACCCGCTCGGCACGCTGGGCACGGAGACCAACCTCCTCACGGGCGGCGGCTCGCAGACGGGCACGCTGCACCGCTGGGGCGACTACAGCGCGCTGACGGTGGACCCGGTGGACGACTGCACCTTCTGGTACACGAACGAGTACGAGAAGGTGAGCGGCTCGTTCAACTGGAGCACGCGCATCGCCTCGTTCAAGCTGGCCGGCTGCCAGTAGCCGGACCGCCAGCACCGGAGGCCGCCCGGATCCGTCCGGGCGGCCTCTTTGCTTTGGCGGGCCTGCTACAAGGGTCGGATGCAGCGCGAGGCCCAGGGTCGTCTCTCCTTCGAGCGCGCCGGCGCCGCCACCGCCGTACGCGCCGCCTACGCCGAGAGCCCGCTCAAGCTGCTCACGCCGCGCAACCACGGCGACGCCGCCTGGGCCTACCTGGGCACTCTCGGCGGCGGGCTCCTCGACGGCGACCGCATCGCGCTCGAGATCGCGCTGGGCCGGGGAGCGCGCGCGCTGGTCTCGACCCAGGGGCCGACCCGCGTCTTCCGCTCGCCGCAAGGGTGCGAGAGCCGGACCTTCGCGCGGGTCGGCGCGGAGGCGGCGCTGGTCCTCTTGCCGGATCCGGCGGCCTGCTTCGCGGGCGCGCGCTTCTTCCAGCGCACCGAGGTCGATCTCGACGCAGGCGCCTCGCTGGCTCTCTGGGACGTGCTCTCCGCCGGACGCGAGCGCTGGGGCTTCAGCCGCTGCGCCTCGGCGCTCCAGCTGCGGCGCTGCGGACGGACGGTCCTCGACGAGGCGGTGTTGCTCGATGCCGCGCACGGCCCCATCGACGCGCGGATGGGAAGATTCGCCGCCCTGGCCACGCTGGTGCTGGCCGGACCGCTCTTCGCCGCCCTGCGCGCCTCGGTGCGCGCCGCCATCGACGCGCAGCCCGTCGCTCCGGGCGCGCGGCTGATCGAATCGGCGAGCGCCGTGGGAGAGGACCTCCTGGTGGTCCGCCTGGCGGCGGAATCGGTCGAGGACCTCCTGCGCGCCCTCCGCCGTCATCTGTCCGCACTGCCCGCCTTGCTCGGGGACGATCCCTGGGCGCGCCGTTCCTGAAGGAGTCCCGAGATGCACCTGACGCCCCGTGAGATCGACAAGCTGGTGCTGCACGGCGCGGGCTTCCTCGCCCAGAAGCGCCTCGCCCGCGGCCTGCGCCTCAACTACCCGGAGGCGGTGGCGCTGCTCGCGACGCAGCTGCTGGAGTTCATCCGCGACGGCCGCTCCGTCGCCGAGCTGATGGACCTGGGCCGCCGCCTGCTGGGGCGGGCGCAGGTGCAGGCCGGCGTGCCGGAGCTGCTGCTGGAAGTGCAGGTGGAGGGGACCTTCGCCGACGGCACCAAGCTGGTGACGGTGCACCATCCCATCGCGCTGCAGCAGGGCGATCTGGCGCTGGCGCTGCACGGCAGCTTCCTCCCGGCGCCGCCCGCCTTTGCGGACGTCGGGGAGACGCTGGTCCCCGGCGAGGTGCTCACCGCCCCCGGCGCCATCGAGCTGAACGCCGGCCGCGCCACGGCGGTTCTTCACGTGTTGAACCGCGGCGACCGGCCCATCCAGGTGGGCAGCCACTATCCGTTCGCCGAGACCAACCGCGCGCTGGTCTTCGACCGCGGCCGCGCCTACGGCATGCGCCTCGACATTCCCGCCGGGACCGCGGTGCGCTTCGAGCCGGGAGAGCGCAAGACCGTGCCGCTGGTCGCGCTCGCCGGCGGGCAGGTGGTCCGCGGCGGGAACGCGCTCTCCGCGGGCGCCGTCTCACCCGAGGGCCGCGCCCGCCTGCTCGACGCGGTGGCGGCGCAAGGCTTCGGGCACGCAGAGGAGAAGCCATGAGCCGCAGCCTCGACCGGCGCCACTACGCCGACCTCTACGGACCGACCACCGGCGACAAGGTGCGGCTGGGCGACACGGCGCTCGTCGCCGAGGTCGAGCGCGACCTGACCTCCTACGGCGACGAGTGCAAGTTCGGCGGCGGCAAGGTCTTGCGCGACGGGCAAGGCCAGCAGGCGGGCGCATCCAATGACGACGCGCTCGATTGCGTGATCACCAATGCCTTGATTCTCGATTGGACCGGCATTTACAAGGCCGACGTCGGAATCAAGGACGGCCGCATCCAGGGGATCGGCAAGGCCGGCAATCCCGACACGATGGCGGGCGTCACGCCAGGGCTGGTGGTGGGCGTGACCACCGAGGCCATCGCCGGAGAAGGGCTCCTTCTCACCGCCGGTGGAATCGACACGCACATCCATTTCATCAGCCCGCAGCAGGCGCCGGAAGCGCTGGCGAGCGGCATCACCTCCTGGGTGGGCGGCGGCACCGGGCCCGCCACCGGGACCAACGCCACCACCTGCACGCCGGGCGCGTGGAACCTCCTGCGCATGCTGGAAGCCGTCGACGACCTGCCGCTCAACATCGGCTTCACCGGCAAGGGAAATACCTCGCGGCCGGAAGGATTGCTCGAGCAGATCCGCGCCGGCGCCATCGGCCTCAAGCTGCACGAGGACTGGGGCACCACGCCGGCCGCCATCGACTGCTGCCTCTCCGTCGCCGAGGGCGAGGACGTGCAGGTGACCATCCATACCGATACCCTGAATGAATCGGGATTCGTCGACGATTCCATTGCCGCATTCCAGGGGCGGACCATTCATACCTATCATTCGGAAGGAGCGGGCGGAGGGCACGCGCCGGACATCCTGAAAGTCTGCGGGGTGCCGCACGTCCTGCCCTCGTCGACCAACCCGACGCGGCCCTTCACCGTCAATACCCTCGACGAGCACCTCGACATGCTGATGGTCTGCCACCACCTCGATCCGCAGATCCCCGAGGATGTCTCCTTCGCGGAGAGCCGCATCCGCGGTGAGACCATCGCCGCCGAGGACATCCTGCACGACCTCGGCGCCATCAGCATGATGTCGAGCGACAGCCAGGCGATGGGCCGGGTCGGCGAGGTGATCACCCGCACCTGGCAGACGGCGCACAAGATGCGCGAGCAGCGCGGGCGGCTGCCGGAGGAGCGCGGCGACAATGATAATTTCCGTATCCGGCGCTATCTCGCCAAGTACACCATCAATCCCGCTATCGCCCACGGCTTCTCGGATGAGGTGGGCTCGGTCGAGCCCGGAAAGCTGGCAGATCTCATCTTGTGGCGGCCGGGCTTCTTCGGCATCAAGCCCGAGCTGGTCATCAAGGGCGGGCTCATCGCCTGGGCGCAGATGGGCGACGCCGGCGCCTCGATTCCGACGCCGCAGCCGGTCCTCATGCGCCCGATGTTCGGCGCCCGGGCCCCGGGCGCGCTCAGCCTCGCCTTCGTCTCCGGGCGCGCGCTCCGCGAGGGAACGGTCCGCGGCCTGCGCAAGAAGCTGGTGGCGGTCCGGCGCTGCCGCGGGCTGGGCAAGCGCGACATGAAGCTCAACGACGCGCTGCCGCGGCTGGCGGTCGATCCCGAGAGCTATGAAGTCCGCGCCGACGGCGTGCTGCTCACCTGCGATCCGGCGATTTCGCTGCCCCTCGCGCAGCGCTACTCCCTCTTCTAGCCATGTGGCGATTCCTGCAGCTGGCCGACTCCGCCTTTCCGACGGGCGGCTTCGCACATTCCTACGGGCTGGAGGCGGCGGCGCAGGCGGGCGAAGTCCGCGGCTGCGCAGATCTGCTGCGCTTCACCCGTGGCGCCCTCTGGCAGGCCGGCTACGGTGCGCTGCCCCTCTGCCGCGCCGCCTGGTCCGATCTGCTGGCGCTGCCGATCGCCGACGCGCGCGCCGAGGTCTTCCTGGTGAGCCACGTCGCCAACCGGGCCAGCCGCACGCAGGGCCGCGCGCTGCTGGGAACCTGTGCGCGCATCTTTCCCGCCGAGGTCGAGCCGGTGCGGGTGCGGGCGGCGGGCCTCAAGCTGCACCTCGCTCCGCTCTGGGGAGCCGCGCTCCGCGCCCTGGGGCTCTCGCTCGAGGAAGCCCAGCGCCTCCTGCTCTGGAGCACGGCCCGCGGCGTGCTCTCGGCGGCGGTGCGCACCGGAATCTGCGGCACGCACGAGGGACAGCAGCTCCTCGCCGGCCTGGGGCCCCTGCTCGACGAGGTCCAGCACTCCTGTGCCGCGCTCCCGCTCGAGGCGCTGGCGCAGCCTTCGCCGATCGCCGACTTGCTGCAAGGCGCGCACGACCGGCTCTACTCGCGGCTCTTCCAGTCCTGAAGGAGATCTCCCCATGGCGCACGAAGGCGACCACGAACACGCGGACCATCCCGGCCATTTCCATGAGCGCGAGACCACCCGCCGCCGCGACTTCCGCGCGCGCGCCTTCACCGTCGGGGTGGGCGGCCCGGTGGGCAGCGGCAAGACCGCGCTCCTGCTCGCGCTCTGCCGCGCGCTGCGGGAAACGGTCAGCCTGGGCGTGGTCACCAACGACATCTTCACCCGCGAGGACGCGGAGTTCCTCGTCCGCAACCAGGCGCTGCCGCAAGAGCGCATCCGCGCGGTCGAGACCGGCGGCTGCCCGCACGCGGCCATCCGCGAGGACATCAGCCACAACTTGATGGCGCTGGAGCAGCTGATGGAAGAAGTCCGGCCCGAGCTGCTCTTCGTCGAGAGCGGCGGCGACAACCTGGCCGCGCAGTACAGCCGCGAGCTGGCCGACTACACCATCTACGTCATCGACGTCGCCGGCGGCGACAAGGTGCCGCGCAAGGGCGGGCCGGGGATCACCCAGTCGGATCTCCTGGTGATCAACAAGACCGACCTCGCTCCCCACGTCGGCGCGGACCTGGGCGTGATGGACCGCGACGCCCGCCGCATGCGCGGCACCGGGCCGACGGTGTTCGCCCAGATCACCAAGGGCGTCGGCGTCGAGGAGATCGCCCGGCAGGTGATGGCCGCGCGACGGACCTGAGGCCGCTGTCGGAGGCAGGTTCACACCGCTGCCGGACTCGCCTTCTTCTGGATGAGCTCGATCTTGTACCCGTCGGGATCCTGGACGAAGGCGATGACCGTGGTGCCGTGCTTCATGGGGCCGGCCTCGCGCGTGACCACGCCTCCCTTGAGCTTGATCCCGGCGCAGGCGGCAGCGGCGTCCTCGACCTCCAGCGCCACGTGGCCGTAGCCGCTCCCCACCTCGTAGGACCTGGTGTCCCAGTTGTGCGTGAGCTCGAGCGCGGCCTGCTCCGACTCGGGGCCGTAGCCGACGAAGGCCAGCGTGAACTTGCCCTCCGGATAGTCGCGTCGGCGCAGCAGCTTCATTCCCAGGACGCCGACGTAGAAGGACAGGGAACGGTCGAGATCGCCGACGCGAAGCATGGTGTGCAGGATGCGCATGCAGTTGTCGTAGCGCCGGGCGCCTCGCCTGTCACGCGCTTGCTGGCGTCGGGCGCTGGGGCCGCCCCGGCGCGGGCGCTACCTGCTGAGGGTGAAGTCGTCGATCCAGATCCCCGAGAGGGTGGCCGCGATGCCGGCGCCGCCCGCTGCCGTGATCGCCTGGCTGCCCGAGTCGGTGGCGCTGACGCGGAGGACGTTGTTCACGGAGCCGTTCAGCACCACCGGCGCCGTGCCGGAGATGGAGAAGGACATGGACGACCAGTCGGTCAGGTCGGCGATGCCGCTGGCCGCCATCTTGAGGGTGGTGACGGTTCCGCCCAGGTAGCGGCGCAGCACCAGCGTGCCGTCCGGCGCGAGGACGAGTGCGTAGCGCGTGCTGCCCGCGGAGCGGAGCTCCAGCATGGCTTCGCCGCCGCCGAAGCCCACCACCCGCGCGTCGATGCGGCAGTCGCGGCAGCTGACGCCGGCCACGGTGGCGCGATCGAGCTCGTCGGAGTCGGAGTTGGCGCGCGAGTCGTCGAGCCAGCGGCCGGAGACGATGGTCCAGTTTGCGCCCAGGCCGGAGGAGAGGGTGCGGTTGAAGTTGTCGGAGAAGATCACGCCGCCGGGAACGCCGGCGTCGGGAGTTCCTGCGTCAGGAGTGCCGGCGTCTGGCGTTCCGGCGTCTGGCGTTCCCGCGTCCGGCGTTCCTGCGTCCGGCGTTCCTGCGTCCGGCGTTCCTGCGTCCGGCGTTCCAGCGTCCGGCGTTCCTGCGTCCGGCGTTCCTGCGTCAGGCGTTCCAGCGTCCGGCGTGCCGCCGTCACCCGGCGAACCCCCGCCCAGCGCCGTCACCGTGAAATCATCGAACCACTGCCCCGCGAATTCGCCAGCGATGCCCGCAGTTCCGGCTCGGGTGAGGGCCGAGCTGCTGCCGTCGGTCGCGCGGGCCTTGACCACGCCGTTGACGGAGGCGGTCAGCTGCACCGGATTCGCGCTGCTCACGGAGAGGGAGATCGTGGCCCAGTTGGAGAGGTCGGCGATCCCGCTCGCCGCGTCGGCAAGCACGGTGGTCGTGCTCCCGTTGAGCCGGCGAATCTGTAGGTTCCCGCTGGAGAGCAGCGCCACGGCGTAGCGATCGCCGGAGGCCTGCTGGCGCACGTCGATCGCCACCACGCCGACGCCAAATCCGATGACGCGCGCCTGCACGGCGCAGTCGGCGCAGCTGAGCGATTGCACCGCCGCCCGGCAGGTGCCGTCGGTGTCGGTCTGCGCCTCTCGCCCATCCTCCCTCCAGTTGCCGGCGACGACGCGCCAGGGGGAAGCCAGCGAAGAGGTGTTGGTCCGGTTGAAGTTGTCGAGGAACAGGGTCGCACCCGGCAGAGGTGTTCCCGCGTCAGGAGTGCCCGCGTCAGGAGTGCCCGCGTCCGGCGTGCCTGCGTCGGGAGTGCCCGCGTCAGGAGTGCCCGCGTCAGGAGTGCCCGCGTCAGGAGTGCCCGCGTCGGGAGTGCCCGCGTCGGGAGTGCCCGCATCGGGAGTGCCCGCGTCGGGAATGCCCGCGTCTGCCCCGCCGCCGACGGGATTGGCGATCATTCTATCGAGCACGTTCCGGGTCATCTGCTGCACCCTGAAGTCCACGCCCAGCGCCTGCGCCTCGTTGTCGTCGATCCGCAGCGACCAGCCGATGGTCGAGGCCGAAAAGACCAGCGCCCCGCTCGGCGCCGTGTAGACGACCGCGTTCTGGGTCGCCGTCTTGCTCAGGCCATCGGCGTCGGTATAGGGGAAATGCGAATCGGAGAGGATGGTCAGGCCCGCCGGCGTGAAGCCATTGTCGTAGATGCGGTCCCACTCGTCGCCGACCAGGTTCGGGATCTGGTCGCCGTCCCGCAGGCCGGTGCCGCGGTAGATCCAGTGGGAGGAGTTGACCACCGTCCACGGAGCCATGACGTTGTAGTCGGCGAACCACTCGAACATGACGCCGAAGAGGGCGTTCTCGGGCCGGTTGACCGGAGCCTTGCGCCAGGTGACCGTGGTCAGCTGCGGCTGGCTGTTGGCCAGCGGATCGAGCGTGGCGTCCTTGTAGCAGACCTCGATGCGCTCGCCCTCGTAACGGATCTGCCAGAACATGTCGTTCGAGTCGAAGAACGCGAGGCTCATGCCCTGGTCCCGCGCGGCGGTGACGTTGTCGCGCATGGGGGCTGACCAGTATTCGCTGTGGTGGTCGGAGACCAGCGCCTTGCGACCGGCGAAGACCTGGGGCCGCGCGTGCAGGTCGGTGCTGGTGGCGTAGGTGACGTCGTAGCCGTTCGCCTCGAGGAAGCGGATCATGTTGTAGTTGCCGAGGAAGAGCTGGCCGGCGCCGTTGCCTTCGTAGTACGGCCGGTCGAACGAGACCTTGTAGGCGTGGCGCCCGTCGGTCGAGTTGTAGTCGTAGAGGCTCTTGCCGCCCCAGTTGTTGTAGGCCTGGTACGTGGCGGTGGGGATCTCCATGAGGAGGTCGTGCGGCACGCCGTCGTCGCGGACGATGAGGACGATGTTGCCGTGCGATCCGCCGGCCAGCGCGACGATGAGGTAGACGCCGCTGGCCCAGTTGGCGCCGGTCTGCAGCGTATAGGAGAGCGGCCATTTGCAGGCGACGGTGCCATTGACCGGATCGGGCGAAGGAACGGGCTGGTTCGCGCCGGGCAGGCCGCGGACTGCGGTGATGAGCTTGCGGCCGGCCCCGCCGTAATAGCCGATGCGATAGACCTCGAGGTCGTAGCTGGACTCGGTGGTGCTGACGTGCAGCCCGACGCTCTCGCCGCGGTTGACGCTGTCGTGATCGGCATACCCGCGCACCGTGAGTTGATCGTCGGTCCACAGCGCGCTGGACGGCTTGCGCTGGAGCGCTTCCCTGCAGGCGGCGTCGCAAGTTGGAGGAGCGTCGGTCGCGGATGGAGCGCAGGCGGTGCAGAGTGCGGCGAGGCAGGCCGCCCATCGGACGGCGGAGCAGACGGCCAGTCGAGCGTTCATGTGTTCCCTCTGCAGGGAGGAACGCAAGCTGTGTGCCGGCGGAGAACAGGCTTCAGGCTTCAGGCCTCAGGCTTCAGGCCTCGCCCGTCAAGTGCTTCGCGCGTTCCCAGGTGCTCCGTTTGTCTTCCGACGGTGGCGACGAGGGGCACGCGCCGTTCGTCAGAGTGCGCGGAAGCGGCGCCTTGCTCTCCAGAAGAGCATCGCCAGGAGACTGAGAGCCCAGCCGCTGGGAGTGCTGCCGGAGGTGCAGCCGCCTGCGCTCGCGGCCGGCGCGGGAGGCGGGGCGGGAACGGGAGCAGGAGGAGGAGTTACGACCGGGCCCGGGTCCACGACTGGCGCAGCGGTGACGATCAGCGTCGCCGCCGTGGTCCGCTGCAGGCTTCCGCTCGTGCCGGTGACCGTGAACGGATAGCTGCCGGCGGCGACGCTGGCCGCGGCGGCCAGGTCCAGCGTCGCCGTCGCGCCGGAGGTGCTGGCGGGAAGGGCGGTCACGCCCGCGGGCAGCCCGGTCGCGTCGATGGAGATCCCGTTGGCGAATCCTCCCGAGCGGCTTACCGCCACCGTGAAGCTGGCCGCGCCGCCCTGGACCGCCGTCGCCGTCGTCGAGCCGAGCGCGAGAGAGAAGTCGCCGCTCGCGGGCGGAGGCGCCAGCGCCGTGATCGCCAGCGAGGCCGAGACGGTGTGGATCAACCCGCCGGAGGTGCCGGTGATGCTGATGTGGCTCGTCCCCAGCGCCGCGCTGGAGGTGGTCGAGACGATGACGAGCGCGTTTCCTCCGCTGCCCGACTCCGCATGCGCGGTCGCGCCCGGCGGCAGGCCGCTCGCGGCCAGCGCGACCGTGCCGGTGAAGCCGTTGAGCGCGGAGGTGGTCACGTGAAAGGTCGCGCTCTGGCCCTGAACGATCGACTGGGACGCATCGGCGACGGAGAGGGTGAAGTCGGCAGCGGGGGGCGGCGGCGGCGGAGGCGCGGGCGTCACGTCCGCGAGCGTCTCTCCCTCGATGGTGTCCGCGTGGTAGAGCACCTGCGTCCCGCCCAGCGTCTGCGAGCGGTAGTAGCCCTGCTTGAAGTAGACGGTCTGCCCGGCATAGAGCGTGGCCATGGAGAACTTGTTCAGCACCTTGGCGCCGTCGAGCCAGATCTCGACGAAGCCGACCGAGGCGTTGGCCGAGAACTTCACGTGGAAGACGAAGTCGTGCCAGACGTTGCGCACCAAGGGCGTGCTCCAGACCACCTTGTCGCCGAGGGTGGCGAGCTTGATCTGCTCGCTGTCGGCGTCGAACTCGAGCGGGGGCGATCCGTCCAACCCGCTGTGGTGCCACTGGGTGAAGACCTGCCACTCGGTGGAGTTCGGGTAGTCGCTGGGGAAGAAGGTGCTCCAGGCGTAGTAGCGCTCATTGCCCTCGACCTCAGTGAACCCGTCGGCCTCGGCGCGGGTGCCGGAGAAGACGAGGTCGCCCTGCCGGACCTCGACCCGCATGGCGTACTTGCCCTTGCGCACGGGCGAGGTGACCACCTGCAGGCGGTTGGGGGCCGCCTCTTCCAGGGAGTCCCACTGCGAGAAGTTCCCGGTCGAGAAATCGCCACGCCAGAGGACGGCTGCGTTCGCGCTGACCGGAACGCCCACCGCCAAGGCCAACAAGGCTGCTCTGCGAAATCCCGACATCGATGACGCTCCCGTTTCGGGGCGCGGTGGCTCGACTCCGCTGTCGAGCTCGTCCTCCGAGTGCTGGAGGGCCGCGCCGGTTGAAGAGGGAGCAAGCGTAGAGGCCGTGTTGGAGTGCTGTCGATGTGTGAATTCGGGCACATAGACCTGCGTGGAGCAGGCAGGCATCCAGGCGCCCGGCAGGCTGTTTGGCGAGGGGCAGCCGCTTCAGCTTCTCGCTTCCCGCTTCCCGCTACGTCGACGGAGGAGCACCCGGCGCCGGCGATCCATCAAGCGGTCGTTTCAGAGGCTGCGACCGGTCGCACATGGCGGGGAAACGCGACCTCGAACCGAGTGCCGTTCTCGAAGTCGGACCACACCGAAATATGACCCTCATGTGCCAGGACGATCTGGTGCACGATGAACAAGCCCAGGCCGAGGCTTGCGCTGGCGGTCTCGGCAGACTGGTTGCCGCGGCGAAACGGCTCGAAAAGATGCGGCATCAGGGCGGATGGAATCGGAAGCCCTTCGTTGTGCACGTAGAGAACCACGCGATCGGGTTGGGAGATCCAACCGACGCGCACGGGTTTGTCGGCAGCGCCATATTTCAAGGCGTTGCGAACCAGGTTCTCGATCAGCTGCTCGATTCGGTCTGCGTCCCACTCACCGTTGCCGTCCTCGCCGCGGGAGTACGTCACCGTGCGGTCCGGCTGGACCGAGCTGAGCGAGGCGAGCACGCGCGCAAACAGCTCGTGCAGGTCCGCTGGCGCGGGTTGGATGGGCAGCCCGCGACCGGCCTGCGTCTGTGTGTAGTCGACGAGATCTCCGACGATGCGTTCCATCCGCTCTGCGTTACGGCGGAGGCGGACGAGCGTGTCCTTGGCGCGCTGTTCCGGCAGGTCCGGGCGCGAGAGGGAATGGGCAGCGCTCAGCACGACGCTCAGCGGCGTCCTCAAGTCGTGGCTCACGATCCCAATCAGCCGCTTCTGGAATTCCTTGGCTTCACTCTCGACCTGAAAGAGGCGAGCGCGCTCGAGCGCCTGGGCGCAGAGCGTGGCTACCGTGATTAGGAATTGCTGCTCCCGCTCGGCGAAGTCCCGTCTCTCGGAGAAGCTGAAGAGCATGGCGCCCACCGGCGTTCCCGAGGCGCTGAGCGGCAAGGCGGCGAGCGCGGCGCACTCACCCATCGCGAGGACGCTGCCGAGTTCGCGATAAGCCGCCCGCAACTCATCCGGGGACCGGAGCCATTTTGGCTCTCCGGACCCGAAGGCGTCGCAGACGGGATTCGAGCCGCCGAGCGGCAGGGTGCGGAAGGCAATCACCTGTTGCCGACGCTCGGGAGGCACCAGCAGGCGGAGCTGTCTTGAATCGGCGAGGAAGATGCGTCCAGCCTGCGCTTCGCTCAAGGGAATGCCCTTGTCCTGGACAACGGCGCCGATCTGTTCCGGCGTAACGGCGGCCGAGAGGAGGGCGCTGAACTCCTGCAGCTTCGCTGCGCGCTCGGCCGCAGTCTTCTCCGAGGTCCGCAGTGCGGCTTCCAGCTCCTTGAAGCGCGTCACGTCGGCGAAGACCGAAAGAGCGCCGGTCAGCGTTCCGTCCGCAGCGCGCATGGGTGCGCAGCTCCCGAGAAGGGTTCCGTGCGTTCCGTCGAAGCGCTGGAAATGGACCTCTTCCGCCTCGACGGTTTCGCCCCGCGAGAGACACCTCGACATGGACCAGTCTTCGGGCTGAAAGGGCCTGCCGTCAGGGTGGAAGGCGCGATACTGTCCCCAGCCTTCGACGTCCGCTGCCGTCGCGCTCCCCGCCCAGATGCGCTCGGAGGCGCGGTTCTGCAGGAAGAGCTTGCCTCGCGCATCGCTGACGATGATGCCGTGAGGGCTGTGCTCCAGCACCGCCTCGAGGAGGCCGCGGTCCTGGTCCGCGGCGACTCCAAGGCGCTCATTCTCCCGGCGCAGCGCCTCGGTCTCCTGGAGCTGCGCGGCAAGGGATTGGGCAAGCCGCTCCAGCGCCTCCGCGGCTCGCCCAGCGTCCGGGGCGACGAGGGCCCGACATTCGTCCAGGAGCGCGGGAATATCTCGGACGCGTGACGGCACGCCGGAAAACCTAACACCTCGCAGCGCAGCAACGTGGGTGCGCTGTTCGTCATTGTGTCCACTGGACTGCACGTCGATGCCCCGCACCAAGCACGCCGGCCCGCGCTGGAGACGGGCGCGTCGGAAGCACCCCGGCAGCAGAAGTTTCGCGAGTTGGTGGCGGTAGCGCATGGGAATCGAACCCACCGAGGACGACTCTCATCGCCCGCCACTGGTTTTGAAGACCAGGCCGGCCACCAGATCCGGACGCGCTACCGCGGTGGACTGTAGCAGCAGGCGATCCGGCGTCCAGCGGGAATCAGCGGACGCGGACGCCCTGCTGCACTCTTCCTACCCGCCGCGCGGGGGTCGGTGCCAGAAT
>JAYWAJ010000190.1:0-5873 GCA_043782525.1 Deltaproteobacteria bacterium
GACGACGGCGGCCTCAGCTGGTCGAATGCGACGGCGCTGTCCGGCTCGTATCTGCTCGGGGCCGGCATCTACACGGCCTCCACCGTGCGCGACCTCGCCTTCGATCCGGGCGGCGCCATTGTGCTGGCGGCCACCGACGCCGGGCTCTTCCGCAGCACCCAGGGCGGGGTCGGCACCGGCTGGACGCTCATCGACGTGGACAAGGTCGGCCACTCCCTGCAGGACTGCTGGAGCATCGCCTACGCGGGGCCGCGCACCTGGGTGCTGACGTCGATCGATTCGCTGAGCGGGAGCAGCGCCGTCGGCCATGTCTGGCAGAGCACCAACGACGGCCTCGACTGGACCGAGAGGACCTCGGGGTTCGCCAGCGAGGCGTCCGACGTCGGGCGCATCACCGTCACCGCTTCGGCGCAGGCCGCGGGGCAGCCGTGGCGGGTCTACGCGCTCGCCTCCACCAAGGCGCAGTCCGACCAGAAGGACGTCTTCCGCTCCAACGACGGCGGCGCCACCTGGTCGAGCCTCGCCATGCACGGCTGCGGCACCAGCGGCTGCGCCGGCGAGCACCCGCTCAACGTCACCGACGATCAGCCCGACCTGAACTTCACCCACAACCAGGCCTCCTACAACCAGATGCTGGTGGCCGACCCGGCCAACGCCGACCTCGTCTTCATCGGCGGCAACCTCTCGCTGGGGCGCAGCACCGACGGCGGCGCCACCTGGTCGGTGATGACCGACTGGCTGCCCTTCAACCTCGTCACCAACACCGGCACCCTCGACACCAGTTGTGGGAACCCTGCGACGCCAGCAAACTGCACGCTCGCCCAGTACGCCCACGCCGACTGGCACGCCGGCACCATCGCCCACGTCGGCGGCGTCGACTATTTCTACGGCGGCAACGACGGCGGCCTCATCCGCGCCGGCAGCAACGTGCTCAGCGCCGCGCCCGCCAGCGTCACCTGGGAGGACAAGCTCAACCGCGGCATCGTCTCGCACCTCGTCTACAGCGTGGCCAGCGGCAAGGAGCGGCCGACGACCGGCTGCACCGGCGGCGGCGCCGACATCGTCTGGGGCGGCCTGCAGGACAACGGCTCCCGCCTGCGCACCCTCTCGGGCGGCAGCACCTACGTCGGGTACAACCAGATCGTCGGCGGCGACGGCTTCGGCGTGGCGCTCGGCTGCACCGCCGGCGCGCCGGCAATGGGCTCGCTGCTCTTCAGCACCTACGTCGACCGCATCTCGGTCTCGACCAACGGCGGCGTCTCGTTCGCCAAGGTGGTGGACCAGACCTCCGGCCTCAACCCGGCCATCACGCTGGACCACGACCTCAACTTCAAGATGAAGGTGATCGCCGACCTCAGCAACGACACCACCTTCCTCACGCCGGTCACCGACAACACCGGAGCCGGTCACGTCTACCGAAGCATCACCAACGGCAGCGGCGGCAGCTGGAACGGGATCGACGGCAGCATCCACACCGAGGCGGGCGGCACGCTGAGCTCGTGGCCGAAGCCGATGCGCGGCGTGACCGGCCACCCGCGCATCACCAACCACTACGCCGCCGTCTCGGGCGGGCGCGTCTACGTCACCACCGACGGCGGGGCCACCTGGTACGAATCGAAGCGCGCCGTGGCGGGCGCGGGGCTCGGCGGCACCGCCTACCTCTCGCTCTTCTCCGTCGCCTTCGACCCCAACGACACCAGCGGCGCCACCGTCTGGGCCGCGACCCACGCCACCTCGCTCAACGACGGCAGCGCCATCCCCACCGGCAGCGGGCACGTCTTCAAGTGCACCGGCGCCGCGGGCGTGGCCGGCGCCACCTGCGCGCCGAGCGGGAACGGCATCCCGGAAGCGGTGCCGGTCAATGTCGTCAAGGTGGACCCGGGCAACTCGAGCACCCTCTACGCCGGCACCGAGATCGGCATGTACCGCTCCACCGACGGCGGCGCCAACTGGTCCCGCTACGGCACCGGCCTCCCGCTGGTCAGCGTCACCGACATCGCCATCAACGCCGACGACACCGCCATCCGCGTCTCGACGTTTGGCCGCGGCTTCTGGGAGATCTATCCCAGCACCTCGGCGCCCGGCGTGGCCGGAAACGGCGACCTCGACTCGAGCGGCGTCATCGACGGCTTCGACCTCGTCCGCGAGGCCGCCATCGAATACGGCGACCGCACCACGCCCGACTTCAACCCTGCCGGCGACCTCGTCTTCAACAACGTCATCGACGACTCGGATCTCGCCGCTCTCATCGCCAAGCTGGGAGGCCTGCCGTGATGCGCCGCATCTTCCAGCTGTCCGTCTCGTTCGCCCTGGCCGCGCTGGCCGCGGGTTGCCCCAAGTCGTCCGCACCGTTGCCGGAGATCACCGCCTTCACGGCCACGCCCGCCAGCATCTCCGCGGGGCAGAGCGCGACCCTCGCCTGGACGGTCGCCAACGCCTCGCAGGTCTCCATCGATCAGGGCCTCGGCGTGCAGACCGGCAACTCGGTGGCGGTGACGCCCGCGACCACCACCACCTATCGCCTGACCGCGACGGGCCTGGGCGGAAACGCCACCGCCGACCTCGTCGTGACGGTCACGGCCGCGCTGCCGAAGCCGGTCATCACCGCCTTCACCGCCAGCCCCAGCGACGTGCCCGCCGGCACCACCTCGACCTTGACCTGGACGGTGACGGGCACGGTCACCCAGCTGTCGCTCTCCGCTGGCGCCGGGAGCACGCCCCTCGACGTCACCGGCACCACCAGCAAGACGGTCGGGCCCGACACGGTCACCACCTATACGCTCACCGCCACCAACTCCAGCGGCTCCGACAGCAAGGCGGTGACGGTGAGCGTGCACAGCCCGTCCTTGCGCCTGCAGTACACCGACCCGACCCGCATCACCGCCAAAATCCTGGTGGTGAGAAACGCCGCCTCGACGACCAACCGCCTCGTGCTCGACGTCAAGGTCGGCGCGCTGCCGGTGACCGCCTTCGGCTTCGCCATGAACATCCCGCTGGCGCGCAGCATCCCTGCCGACCCGTCCACCAGCGGCCCCTTCGTCGGCGACTCCAGCCTGACGCCGCCGGGGCTGATCGCGACCGGCGTCATTCACGTCGGCGCCTCGCCCGCCACCGGGGCGCTGGTGGTCGGTGGCGCGGCCATGCCCACCTTCCTCAGCGTCGGCGTCGCCAGGCACAAGGCGACGGCCGGCGAGGGCGACGACACCTGGGCGGCCGGCGCGACGCTCTTCTCCATCGCCCTGAAGATGGTGGGCAGCCCCGCCACCGGCGACGTCTTCATCGGCAGCACCGTCGCCGCCGACCCGACCTTCAAGGCCGCCGCGCTCCGCAGGGACGGAACCGAGGCGGTGAGCAAGGCCGACATCGCGCTGGGGGACTTCATCATCTCGCTGTAGGAGAGCGCTCCGGTCGGACACCTGGCGGATGAGCACGCGCCTTTCGCCGTGGCGAGCCCTTTCTTTTTCCACGGCTCAGCGGACGATGCTCTCGGGAGCGTGCCTGCCCGGCGTCCCCGGGAAGTCGGTGGTCTTGAGGAGCTCTTTTCGGTTCTTCGCCACGTCCTTGTCGAGGAACACCTGCGCCGCCAGGAGGTGATCGAGCAGCCGCTTCGACCTGCGCTTCATCTTCGGGTCGCTGAGGAGCGCGTGGGTCAGCCAGGGGAAGACGGCGGTCACGTCGGTGTGCACGTAGACCGAGCCCGCCTCGACGGCTTCCACCGAGACCTTGCCCCAGGTGTGGCCCTCGCCGGCGGGGCAGGAGGAGAGGGCGCCGTTGTCCACCGGGTCGACGCAGAACTGCACGTCGATGTCGAACCCGGTGGTCGGCACGAAGAGGATCTGGTCGAGCAGCGGCTCTCCCTGCAGCGTGTAGTTCTTGGGCACGCCGCCGCCGAGGATCCAGATGGCGAGGCGCTTCGACCCGTGGTGCCGCGACCAGTGCTGCACCGCCGCCATCTGGTAGACGTCGTCGTTGATGTCGATCTCGAACTTGAAGGTCTCGGGAAAGAGCCGCTTCAGCTTGACGGCGTTCAAGAAGATCGAGCCGTCCTGCACCGCGCCGACGAAGATGGGCACGCCCTGCCGGTAGCAGACCGACAGGAGTGAAGGCTGTTTCACTCCCAGCGCTTTCTCCATCTTGCCGATGTCGCGGCCCAGCAGGGCGTGGAACTCGGGCGTGGTCATCTTGCGCTGGTAGTCGGGGGCCTGCATCAGCGCCGAGAAGAGGCGGTCGGTGTCGAGCAGCGCCTCTTCCCAGAAGCCCAGGTCGTAGATGCGGATGACGCGGGCGAGCCGCAGCGCCAGGTCGCCGGCGTTGGGGTTCACCTCGCGGATGGCGTGGCCGATGATGCGGTGGGCGTCGTGGTAGAGGTTCGCGCCCGTGGTGGTCAGGCAGGTGACGATGCCGTTCTCGATGAGCGGGATGAGGCAGCTCTGGTGCAGGCCGGCGGGCGTCATCGCTCCGGACAACGTCAGGAAGACGCTGCAGTCTTCCTCCAGCGAGCGGCGCATCAGATCGTAGGCCGTCCGCTCCTGCCGTCCGACGTAGGCGCCGAAGGCGTGCTGCAAGAGATCGTGGGGAGACTCCTTGCCGGTGATGGGGCGGGGGTCGACGGTGCGGGCTTTCTGGAAAGGCTTGCGCAGTTGGGACTTGGTCGCCATGGCGGCGCGCACTATAGACGAGAGATGTGCACGCTGGTGCTGCAACAAAAGCCGGGCGCGCTGCTCGCCGTCTCGGGGAATCGCAACGAGCTGCTGGCCAGGCCCGCGCTCGGCCCGCGGGTGATCGACGGCGTGCTCGCGCCCCACGACGCGCGCGCCGGAGGGAGCTGGCTCGGGCTCAACGCCCACGGCCTCTTCGTCTGCGTCACCAACCGCCGCGGCGCGCAGCTCGACCCTGCCCGCAAGTCCCGCGGCCTCCTCGTGCTGGAAGCGCTGCAGGCCGACAGCGCTCGCGGGCTGCGCAAGGCGCTGGAAGACCTGCGCGGCGACCGCCACAACGGCTTCCACCTCGTCTACGCCGACCTGCACGACGCCTTCGCCACCTGGAGCGACGGCGCCGCCGTCCAGCACCTCGCCCTTACGCCGGGCGAAGTTCACGTCGTCACCGAGCGCAGCTTCGGAGCAGGGCAGGGCGAGCGCGAGAAGACCGTGGCGGCTGACTTCGCCCGGCTCGCGCCTTCGCTCGAAGGCTGGCGCGCGCCGATGACCCGGCATGCGCGGGAGCCGCTGGAGAGCGCCTGCGTCCACGCCGACGCGCTCGGCTACGGGACGCGCTCGTCGCTGCAGCTGATCCTGCGCCCCGCCGGCGCCGAGGGCCTCTGGACCGACGGCCATCCCTGCACCGGCGAGCCGCGCCCGCTGGCGCCGCTCATTGCTGCACTGGACCTGCCTCGGTCCCGGTGAGGCGATCACTTCTTCAGCAGTCCCTTGGTGAAGCTGCGTGCCAGGGCAGGCACGTCCTTGAGCGACTTGAGCAGCGAGAAGATCAGCTGCACCGGCGTCGCGCCGGCGGCGTCGATCTGGACCTTCTCCCCGCGCGCCACGTCTTCGGCCAGCCCCCGCGCGATGGTGCGCGAGCCATCCGAGCGGATCTCGATGATCAGCCGCGCCACCACCGGCGGCTCCGCCTCGAGCGGGGCGGCCGGCTTCTTGTCCAGCTCCCCGGTCACTGTCGGGCGAGCTGGTCGAAGGCGCGGTCGGCGTTGTTGGCGGCCTCCCTCTTGAGGCCGTCGTCGCCGTCCACCGACTGCAGCGCCTGCTTGAGCGCGTTGAGCTCGATCTGGTCGAGCGCGCTCTCGGCGCCGTCCCCCGAGACGAAGTGGTCGCGCACGTGCGGGCAGGCCGCGGCCGCCTTGCGCGCGAGGGCCGAGATGT
>JAYWAJ010000191.1:0-15681 GCA_043782525.1 Deltaproteobacteria bacterium
AGATTGGTCTTGGTCTTCTTGGTGGTCTCGCTGCGGAAGAGCCAGCCGATGACGGGCAGGGAGCCCAGGAGCGGGAGCTTCTTGACATCGCGGATGGTGCGCTCCTGGATGAGCCCGCCCAGCACCACCGTCTCCTGATCCTTGGCCACCACCGTCGTCTTGGCGGTGCGCTTGGAGGTGGTGGGGCCCAGCTGCTTGTCGACGCTGGCGATCTCCTCCGTCTGCTCGTCCACCTCGAGCCGCACGTAGTCGCTCTCGTTGATCTGCGGCTTGATGCGCAGGCGCAGCTCGACGTTCTGCCGCTGGATGGGCGCGTAGAGCGAGCCCAGCCCTCCGCCCAGTCCGAGCAGGCCCGCCGCCGGGTTGACGCCGGTGGTGCCGGTGGCGCCGGCGCTGCTGGCGAGCGAGCTGAGCGCGGAGCTGCTGGGCGAGTACGCCGCCTGGAAGGGGACGTTCTGGCCGACGGTGATCTCTCCCTCGGTGTTGTCGGTCATGATCACGTGCGGCGTGGAGATGACGTTGACGTCGCTCGAGCTCTGCAGCGCGTTCATGACGATGCCGAACGACGGCAGCGAGATGCCGGTGCCGGGCACGGTGATGGCCGGCCCCTGGATGCCGGCGAGAAAGCCGCTCAGGCTGGCGAGCCCGGCCACGCCGCCCAGCGAGCTGAGGCCGCCCAGCTCGCTGCCCAGCACCAGCGGCGAGGAGCCCTTGGCCCCGCGAAAGCTGACGTTGTCGATGATGGTGCCGCCGTGCGCCGAGACGCCGATGTCGAGGCTGTTCTCGAGGTTGACCTCCATGATCACCGCCTCGACGAACACCTGACGCCGGCGGATGTCGAGGCGCTCGACGACCTTGACCAGGTTCCGGTAGTCGGACTGGCTGGCGATGACCACCAGCGAGTTGGTGTTCTTGTCGGCGGTGACCTTCACCTGGCCGCTGAACAGCTCGGCGGTCCCTCCTCCGGCGCCGACCGCGCCGGGCTGGCCGCCGGGCGCACCCGGCCCGCCGCGCCCCTTGGCGCTGGAGAGCCCCTGCGCCAGCGCCTGCAAGGTCGCGGCGATCTCTTCCGCCTTGGCGTTCTCCAAGTACTTGACGTGCACGCCGCCTTCGCTGGAAGGCACGTCGAGCTGCCGGATCAGCTCCTGCACGCGCTGGAACGACTTGCCGCCGGCGATGACGATGAGCTTGTTGGTGCGCTCCTCGGCGAGGATCTTGCTCACCTGCACCGGCCCCGCGCCGATGCCGCCGGGGACGGGCGGCGCCGGAGGCTGGCCCGGCTGCACCGGCTCGATGACGCCGATCTGCCGCTGGCCGCCCGGCTTGCCGGCCGCTCCCGACTGCGCGGTGAAGATCTCGGTGAGCTTCTGCGCCAGCTCCTGCGCGCCCGCGTAGAGCACCGGGACGATGTGGATCTCCTCGGAGCCGCCCGGCTGATCGAGCTGCGCGACCAGCTTCTCCAGCCGCCGCATGTTGAGGCCGAGGTCGGAGATGATCATGCTGTCGGGGGGGAAGATCTGGAAATCCGAGTCGCGCGAGGTGAACTGGTTGAGCACGTTGCGCATCTGGTCGGCTTCGACGTAGCGCAGCTTGAAGAGCTTGGTGACCATCTGCTCGGTGGCCGGCGCCTCGACGCCCGGCTCGATGTAGAGCGGGACGTTGGCGCGCGACGACTGCTTCTTCTCCACCAGCTTCCAGTAGCGCCCGACCGGATAGACCGCCCAGTTGTTGGCGTCGAGGGCGGCGACGAAGACGTTCCACACCTCGTCGGCCGGGATGGGCGAGTTGGACAAGATGGTGATCTTGCCGGAGACGCGCTCGGGCAGGATGAAGTTGCGCTGGGTGAACTGGCTGACGAACTGGATGACCTCGGCGAGGTCGCGCTTGTCGAAGGACATCACCACCGTGCGGGCGTTGGTGTGGATGTCCCTCTTGTCGACGGCCGGGGTGTTGGGCGGCTCGGTGTTCTGGGTGGCGCCGGCCGCGGCGTGCGGAACCGCCGGGATGTTGGGCACGGCCTTCGACTGCGGCGCGATCGAGTTCTGGTAGGGGGCCGCGGCCGGGGCGGGAGCGGACGGCGGCGCGCCGGCCTGCTGGGCGGTGGGCCGGACGCCGGGCTTGAGAAGCACGCCGCGGCTCCCCGGCAGCTTCTTCGGCCCCGGGGAGCGGGGCCGCGCGTCGGCCTCGACCTCGGCATCCTGCTGCGCGCGCACCGGCAGCGAGAGCAGGAGCAGCGCGGTGAGGGACAGCACGAGGGGCCGGCGCACGAGGCGTTCGGGCTTGCGCATGGCGGGATCTGTTCTCCTGGCTTTCACTCGATGGAATAGGACTTGCGGACCGTCTCGCCGCGGCGCTCGAGCTCGATCTCGATGCGGCTCGCGTCGCGCAGCTTCTGGTAGATCTCCAGCGCCTTGTCGGGGCTGTTCATCTCGTAGCCGTTGATGCGGCGGATGACGTCGCCGTTCTGCACGCCGATCTTGGCGTAGAGGCTGTCGGGCACGATGGAGAAGAGCTTGAAGCCGTTGGCGACGCCGTTCTTGAACGAGGGCACGATGCGCGCCTTGGTGGCGAGGTCGGAGAGGTTGGTGAGGGCGTTGTTGATCTCGGCCTTGGCCACCACGTACTGGTTCTCCGAGAGCTGCTTGACGCCGTCGCCGCCGCCGTTGGCGGGGACCGGCCCCTGCGGCATCGCGGTGACGCCGAGGTTGGGAGCGGCGGCGTTGTTGTCGATGAACTCGTTGACGCCGGCGTTGTCGAGCAGCACGCGCTCCCGCTCCACCGCGTAGATGCGCGCGCCCTGGTACTTGTCGCCGATGGTGTAGACCTGCGTCTCGTTCAGGTCGGGGTTGGTGATCTGGCAAAGCGAATACCTGGCCGGATCGGCGATGGCGGTGCCGACCAGCGTGGCGTGCAGCGAGGACTTCACCGGCACCGGGTTCCAGCCCTTGCTGACCGGCTCCGCCGCCGTCTCCGGTCCGGCGGCCGTCGGCTTGGGCAGCGGCACGTCGAAGAGCTTGGCCACCTTGTCCGCGTCGAGGTCGACGTGCTGGGCGAGGAACGGCTGCGGCGTCGAGGCGGCCTGCTGCACCAGCGCGGGCCTCGGGGCGATGGCAGAGGCGGCGACGGTGTTCACCGTGCGCGCGGCCAGATAGGCGCCGAGGAGCACCGCCGCGAGGCTCAGGGCCCACGAGTAACGCTGGAGGAGCAGCTCCATAGAGGACGGGAGCAGAGCAAGGCGCATGCCATGAATTCCGCGCCCGGGAGCGGGCGGTGCGGCCGCAGGGATGACAGGCGAGCGACAACCTGGCAAGCCCGCGCTGACGCCTACTGCCAAATTGTCAGAGCGAGGCGCGCCGCCCCGGCCTCACTCCTTCTCGCGGTCGAGCTTGCGGTAGATGGTCCGCGCCGCGATGCCGAGCAGCTGCGCCGCCAGGTTCTTGTCGCCCTTGGTCTGGCGCAGGGTCTCGCGGATGACCCGCAGCTCGATCTCCTCCATGGGCGTGCCGAGGGGAACGGTCAGGGTCCGTCCCTCGAGCGCACCGGCCAGTCCGGCCGGCCGGGCCGCGCCGCCGGTGCGCACCGACTCCGGCAGGTCGCCCAGGTCGATCTCGGCGCCGTGGGAGAGGACCACGGCGCGCTCGATGGCGTGCTCCAGCTCGCGCACGTTGCCGGGCCAGGGATACGACTCCATCGTCGAGAGCGCCGCGCGGGTGAGGCCGCGGATGGGCTTGCCGTTCTTGGCGGCGTAGCGGGCGATGAAGTGATCGGCGAGCAGCGGGATGTCCTCGGGGCGATCGCGCAGCGGCGGCAGCACCACCTGGATGACGTTGAGGCGATAGAAGAGGTCCTCGCGAAACTTGCCTTCGCGCACCCGCGCGGCGAGGTCCTGGTTGGTGGCGGCGACCACGCGGCAGTCGACCTTGATCGCTCCCGAGCCGCCCAGCCGCTCGATCTCGCCCTCCTGGAGGAAGCGGAGCAGCTTGACCTGCACCGCGGGCGTCAGCTCGCCGACCTCGTCGAGGAGCAGGGTGCCCGCCTGGGCGCGCTCGATGCGTCCCTCCTTGCGCTGGACCGCGCCGGTGAAGGCGCCGCGCTCGTAGCCGAACAGCTCGCTCTCGAGGATGGTCTCGGGGATGGCCGCGCAGTTGATGGGGACGAAGGGCCCGCCGCTGCGGGGCGAGTGTTCGTGCAGCGCGCGGGCAAAGAGCTCCTTGCCGGTGCCGCTCTCGCCCAGCAGCAGCACGGTGGCGCTGGAGGGCGCGGCCTGGCGGATGATGTCCAGGGTGGCGCGGAGCGATGGGCTCTGCCCGACGATGGGCTGCTGTGCTCCCGCCAGCCGCGCCCGCAGCTGCTTGTTCTCCTGGAGGAGGCGGTGCTTCTCCATCGCCTGGCTGACCGTCTTCAGGAGCGCCTGCTTCTTGAGCGGCTTGACGAGGAAGTCGTAGGCGCCGTCCTTCATGGCGGCGACGGCGGCCTCGACCGTGCCGTAGGCGGTCATGAGGACCACCTGCGTGTCCGCCTCGATGGCCCGCACCAGGCGCAACAGCTCCTGCCCGCTCATGCCCGGCATCATCAGGTCGGTGAGCACCACCCCGACGCGCTCGCTGCGCAGGGTCGAGAGCGCCTCGGCGCCGGTCTTCGCGCGCAGGACATTGGCTCCGTCGCCGGTGAGGACCAGCGCCACCGAATCCACGTTGGCTTGCTCATCGTCGACGACGAGAACCGTCCCCTGCATCGCGCAATTGTATACGCCAAAGCAAGTGCACACCGCGAAGGCGCCGAGTTCGCGCGAAGGGGCGCGAAGTTTTTTTTGGTTGGTTGGGGTGGTGCGCGGGCCATCTCCGAGCGGGCATGAGCCCTCGGTTCCAACCCAAACGTCTTTCTTCGCGAGCCTTCGCGCGAACTTCGCGCCTTCGCGGTGTGCTTTTGCTTTAGTCTTCGAAGAGCGCGCGGACGAACTCGTGCGGGTCGAAGGCCTTCAGGTCGGCGACCTTCTCCCCGACGCCGACATAGCGCACCGGGATCTTCAGCTCGTCGCAGATGCCGATGATGACCCCTCCCTTGGCGGTGCCGTCGAGCTTGGTGAGCACGAACCCAGTGACGCCGAGCGCGTCGTGGAACTGCCGCGCCTGCTGGATGGCGTTCTGCCCGGTGGTGGCGTCGACCACCAGCAGCACCTCGTGCGGCGCGCCCTCCTGCGCCTTGCCCAGGGTGCGCTGGATGCGCTTCAGCTCGTCCATGAGGTTCGACTTGGTGTGCAGCCGGCCGGCGGTGTCGCAGAGCACGACGTCGAGCTTCTCGTTGCGGCCGCGCGCCACGGCGTCATAGAGGACGGCGCCGGGGTCCGAGCCATCCTTGCCGCGCACCATCGGCACCTGCGCCCGCTCGGCCCAGACGTCCAGCTGCTCGCCGGCCGCCGCCCGGAAGGTATCGCCCGCGCCCAGCAGCACCGACTTTCCCTGCGCCCTCAGCTTGGCCGCCAGCTTCCCGATGGTGGTGGTCTTGCCGGTGCCGTTGACGCCGACCACCATCACCACTTGCAGTCCGGGAGCGTCGGGCAGCCCGCCGTGCCCCGCCTGGCCGGGGGCCGCGCCCAGCGTGAGGATGCGCTCGATCTCCTCCCGCAGCGCCTCTTTCACTTTCGATAAGTCCGATAACTCCTTGCGCTTCAGCCGCTCGCGCACGCTCTCCAGCAGGGCGGTCGCGGTGCGCACGCCCACGTCGGCGGAGAAGAGGATCTCTTCCAGCTCGCCGAGCGCGGCGTCGTCCAGCTCCCGCGCGGTCCCGAGAAAAGTATTGAGCCGCGCCATGAAGCCGCCGCGGGTGCGGGCGAGGCCCTCGGAGAGCGTCCGGCCCGACTCCTGGTCCGCCAGCTTCTGCCGCGCCGCCGCTTCCGCGCGCCGGGCTTCCTCGGCGCGGGCGGTCTCCTCGGCGCGCAGCTTCGCCGCCGCCTCCTCGCGCGCGGCGGCCTCGGCCAGCTTGCGCGCCTTGTCGGTGGCCTCGGCGGTCTTGCGCTGCTCGTACTCGAGCTTGCGCTGCAAGTCGGCCGTCTCGCGCTGGTAGCGCTGCACCTCGGCCTGGGCCGCGGCCGAGGCCGGGTCGCGCCCCAGCACCGCGCGCGCCGCCTCGAGCGAGGCCCGGGCCTTCTCCAGCTCCTCCCGGGCGCGTTCTTCCCGGGCCAGCCGCTCGGCCGGCGGCGCAATCTCGGGAAGGACCAGCGGCGCGGTCTCGCGCGGCGGCTCGAGCGTCTCTCGCGCCTGCGCCTCGGGCAAGCCGGCCGGAGGCTTCTTGCGCGCCGAGAGAGCCCGCGCGATCAAGGCGACGATCAGCGCCGCCACCACCAGGAGGGCGACGACGAGGGCGAGCTGTGCTCCCTGGGCGAGTCCGAGCAGGACCAACCGCTACTCGGGGAGCGTGGGCGGCGCCTTGGCGCTGACCGCGTCGATGGGCAGCGGCTGGGCGCCGCCCGGCTGCGCCGAGACCGCCGCCGAGTGCCACTTGTGCTTGCTGCCGGTGTCGTCGCCGCAGCGGGCGGCGGCAGCGTCGCAGGCGATGATCTGGTAGTAGACGCCGCCCTCGTCCTGCGCCGGCAGCTCGACCTTGAAGCCGCCGTAGCCGCCGGTCGGGTCGGCCACCATCTCGGTGAACTGGTCCTGCGCGTCGTTGCCGCGCCAGAGGACGGCGGTGTGTTCGGGCAGGTCGCCGCCCTCGGCGGAAGGAACGATCTGCGCGCGCACCACGATGGGCCTGCCCGGCATCACCCGGTAGAGCGGCAGGTGCGCGAACTGGTACGGCCCGGACGCCTTCTCGGACGAGGCCGTCGCCGCCGCGGCCGACGCGCCCGAGGCCTTGAAGGTCATCAAGTATGGCGTCTTGGCGTCGCCGTTGCCCTGCTTGGTCATCAGCCCGGCGTGGTTCTTGGCGGCGATGAAGTACTCGACGCTGCCGGTGGCCTTCTCGCCCGGGATGACCGCCTCGTAGCTGTCGCCCTCGGTGTGGGTGAGCGGCGTGTTGGTGAAGCTGGCCGCGCCCTTCGCCTTCCACTGGAGGATCTGCACCTCCACCGGCGAGTCGCTCCTGATCTTCATGCGCACGGTGAAGTCGCGTCCTTCGGGCGGCTGCGCGCTGGGCTGGCGGTGCTCGATCACCGGCGGCTCCGGGGCCTTGGCGGTCCGGGTGGCGTGGTGCCGCTCCTTCGGCTCGGCCTGCGCCTGCTCCTCCTTCTTCGGCGGCGGCTCCGCCTTGCGCGGCGGCGGCTCCCGCCTGGGCGGCTCTTCCTTCTGGGGCGCAGGCTCCCGGGTGGCCACCGCCGCGCCGCCGCCCTTGGCGGGCTTGCCGCCGGCGGTGAAGGCCTTGCTGGCGGAGCCGTAGGTCGAAGGGCCGTTGCCGAGCAGGTCGCTCGACTCGATCCAGTATTCGGTGTCGGCGCTGCCGGGGAAGGTGGCCTTGAAGACGTCGTCGAAGTCGTCCTTCGTCATCGGCGTGTCCTCGACCTTGCCGCCCGAGCCGCGGTGGTGGCAGATGGCCGAGAGGACGCCGGTCTCGTCGGTGATGCGCGCCTCGACACGGACCTGCCCCTTGGCCGCCGACGCTTTCACGTCGCTGATGGCGGGAGGCTTGGTGTCGTCCGCGCGGGCGGTGGCCGCGCAGAGGGCGAAGGCGAAGACTGCGAGGACGAAAGTGCGCATGGGGCGGAGATTACCCCACGCTCCCAAATGATCAATCCTTTGCGCCCAAACCAATCTCACGCCGCGGCGGTGGAGCCCGCGGCCTGCGGCGAGAGCTTCACCGAGACGGTCTTGGAGATGCCCGGCTCCTCCATGGTGATCCCGTAGAGAGAGTCGGAGACCTCCATGGTGCGCTTGTTGTGGGTGATGACGATGAACTGCGAGGTGCGGCTCATCTCGCGGACCATCTCGTTGTAGCGGCCGACGTTGGCCTCGTCGAGCGGCGCGTCGACCTCGTCGAGGAGGCAGAAGGGGGTCGGCTTGATCAAAAATATAGCAAATATCAAACTGACCGCAGTGAGCGCCTTCTCGCCGCCGGAGAGGAGCCCGACGCTGGTCAGCTTCTTGCCCGGCGGCTGGGCCACGATCTCGACGCCCGGCTCCGCGCCCGGCTGGGCCGGATCCTCCACCAGCTGCAGCTCGGCCATGCCGCCGCGGAAGAGGCGGGGGAAGACCTGCTGGAAGCGGTCGTTGACCAGCGCGAAGGTCTCCTTGAACCGCTCCTTGGAGGCCTTGTCGATGCGGTGGATCGCGCCCCGCAGCTTGGCGATGCTCTCCTCGAGATCGTTCTTCTGCGTGGTGAGGAAGGTGAAGCGCTCGCCCACCTCGCGGGCCTCGTCGATGGCGGTGAGCGAGACCTCGCCCAGCGCCTCGATCTTCTCGCGCAGGGAGCGCATCTTCTCCTCGGCGAGCCCGAGGTCGAGCTGCAGCGCCTCCTCGCGCCGCGCCGCCGCCACGTCGGTGAGCTCCATCATGTTGCGCTCGCGCACCGACTGCTCGAGGTGGGCCAGCTCGAGGCGGGTGCCCTGGATGGCCAGCTCCGCCTTGCCGCGGCGCTCGCCGATCTGGTGCGCCTCTTCGCGCGCCTGCTTCACCTCCTCGTCGCCGCCCCGCAGCCGCGCCTGCGCCTGGTCGTACTGCGCCCGCGCCCGCCCCAGCTCCTCGCGCAGCCGCTCGGAGTCGACCAGCAGCTGCTTCAGCTCCGCCTGGGCCACCTCGCCCTTGGCCACCAGCGCTGCGTCGCGCTCCTTGCCGGCCAGGAGTTCCGCGACCAGCTTCTCCCGCCGCGTCTCCACCTCCAGCCGCTGCTCGAGGAGCCGCTGCAGCGAGCGGGCCACGCCTTCGCGCCGCTCGGCCACCGCCGCGGCGTTGACCTTGGCCCGGGTCACCTCGACCTGCACCGACTCGGCGCGCTCGCGGGCCTTGAGCAGCTCGCCCTGCAGCGCCCGCAGCCGCGCCTCGCGCTCGCTCTGCTCTCCCTCTCCAGAAGACACGGCGTCGCGCGACTGCTGCTCCTCGCGCGCCACCTCGCCCAGGGCATTCTGCAGGGTCTCGTTCTCTTGCAGCAGCACCTGGTCGCGCTGCGCGATTCGGGAGAGTTCGTCCTGCAGCCGCCCCACGTCGCGCTCGAGGCGGATCTGCGACAGCTCCTCCTCGCGCTCCTCGTGCATCAGGCGCTTGACCGCGGTGTCGGCCGTCTGCACCCGCGCCGCCAGCTGGGCCACCTGATCGGTGGCGAGGTGCAGCCTGGCCTCCAGCTCCTGCACCGTCTCGGCCAGCTCTTGCAGCTCGCGCCGCTTGTGCAAGAGGCCGTCGGCGACGCCGTCCAGCTGGCCGCCGGAGACGATGCCTTCCTTGTCCACCACCTCGCCGTCGGTGGTGACGAAGGTCCGCGCGCCGGGGTTGCGCGACCAGAGCAGCAGCGCCGTCGCCAGCGTGTCGCAGAGGAAGACGTCGCTGAGCAAGTAGTTGCGCAACCGCTCATGCTCGGGCGCGCAGTCGACGGCCTCGGTCGCCCGGGTGGTCCCCTCGGGCGGATCGAGGTGGGTGCCCTCCGGCGTGAGCGGCAGCTGCTCCATCTCGGTGAGCGGTACGAACGAGGCCCGCCCCGCCGCGGCGCGCTTGAGATATTCGACCGCCTTCTGGCCGGCGGCGTGGCTCTCCACCAGCACCAGCTGCAGCCGCTCGCCCAGCACCGCCTCGATGGCCCGCTCGTGGCGCGGCTCGACCCGCAGCACGTCGGCGACCAGCCCGTAGATGCCGTCGCGGCGCCGCTCCTCTTCCTCGCGCAGCATCACCGCCTTGACGCCGCGCCCGTAGCCCTCGAAGTTCTTCTGCAGCTCCAGCAGCGAGGTGAGGCGGCTGCGGCTGCCGGCCAGCTCCTCGCGCAGCTTGATGAGCGACGCCTCGGTCTCGCGCTGCGCGGCGCGCCCGCGCTGCAGCTCCTCCTCGGTGGCGGCCTTCTGCTCGTGCAGCGCCCGCCGCTTCTCCTGCGTCTCGAGGAGCTTGTGCGCCAGCTCGTCCCGCTGCCGGGCGATCTCCTGCGCCCGCGCCTGCAGCTGCTCCTTTTCCAGCTGCGCCTTCTGCAACCGCTCCGCCAGGTCGGCGCGCCGCCGCTCGAGGTTGACGAGGTTGGTGCGGTGGTTGGCGAGCCGGGTGAGGACGCCCACCGCCTGGTGCCGCTCCGCCTCGACGCCCTGCTGCGCGGCCTGGATCTCGCGGAGGGCGGCGGCGAGCTGCTCCTCGGCCTGCTTCTGCCGCGTCTGGTCCTCGGCGGAGGCGTCGGCGAGCTTCTGCTGCTCGGCCTTGTGCCCTTCCTCCTCGCGGCCCAGCAGTTCGAGCCGCACGCCCAGGAGCGAGACCTCGTCCTCCGACTGCACCTGCCGCGCCGCGATGGCCTCGCGCTCGCGCTGCGCGAACTGCATCTCCTGCTCGTGCAGGCGCAGCTGCTTGTCGATGCGGTGCGAGTGCTCGGCCAGGCCCTGGACCTTCTTCTCGTCCTCGAGGAGCTGCAGCCGCTCGGCGGAGAGCCCCGCCTCCAGCCGGGCCGCGTGCGCCTGCGCGACTTTTTCCGCCTCGCTGGCCTCGCCGAGCGCGTGGGCCTGCCGCGCCTCCTCGTCTTTCAGTCCCAGGTGCTGGCGGCAGGCGGCGAGCAGCTCGAGCTCGCGCAGCTCGCCGCGCAGCTCGCGAAACCGCTCCGCCTTCTTCGCCGCCCGCTCCAGCGACGAGAGGCGCTTGCCCACTTCGCCGACCACGTCGGAGAGGCGCAGGAGGTTCTGCTCGGTGGCCTCCAGCTTGCGCTCCGCCTGCTTGCGACGCGCCTTGTACTTGGTCACCCCGGCTGCTTCCTCGATGATGCTGCGCCGGTCTTCCGGCTTGGCGCTGACGATGAGCCCGATGCGCCCCTGCTCGATGATCGAGTACGCGCGGGTGCCGACGCCGGTGCCGAGGAAGAGCTCGGTGATGTCGAGGAGGCGGCAGGCCGTCTTGTTGATGGCGTACTCGCTCTCGCCGCTGCGGAAGAGGCGCCGGGTGATGGTGATCTCGCCGAAGCCCGCGTACTGGGCGGGGGCGAGGCGGCCGTCGTTCTGGAAGGTCAGCGAGACTTCGGCCATGCCGGTGGCGGGGCGCGACTCCGAACCGGCGAAGATGACGTCCTCCATGGCGCGGCCACGCAGGTGCTTGGCGCTCTGCTCGCCCATCGCCCAGCGGATGGCGTCGACCACGTTGCTCTTGCCGCAGCCGTTCGGGCCCACCACCCCGGTGACGCCGTCGTCGAAGGAGAAGACGACGCGGTCGGCGAACGACTTGAAGCCGGAGATCTCGAGGCGGCGGATTTTCACGGTCTTGCTCCGCTCGCCGTGGACCCGCAAGGTGGCGCCTGCGGCGCGTTGTCGATCGGGTTCACGGTCTTGCTCCGCTGGTCGTGGACCCGCAAGGTGGCGCTCTCGGCGCGTCGTTGATCGGCATCATCGCGGCGTCTGATCAGCACGATCGGCGCCGTGATCGCAAGCTTGATTTGCCAGCGGAACCGTGGGGGGATTGCTCATCGATCCCCTGGAGCCGAAGCCCGCGCAAGCCGCCCCTCCGAGCTGGTCGGCGATCCTCGAGGTGCAGGATCCCGACGGCACCCGGACGCGGCATCCGTTCCGGCATCCGCGCACCCGGGTGGGGCGGGCGCGCGACAACGATCTCTCCCTCGCCGACGACGGCATCAGCCACCACCACTGCGAGTTCGTCGCCGAGCGGGGCTTCTTCGTCGTCCGCGATCTCGGCAGCCAGAACGGAACCTGGGTGAACGAGCGGCGTGCCGCCGAGGCGCGGCTGCGCGACGGCGACGGGGTCCGCATCGGCAACACCCGGATCCAGGTCGCGCTGGAGGGGGCGGTGAAGCGTCCCGCGCGGCGGGTTCCCTGGTCCGCGCTGGGCGTGCTCTTCGGCCTCGCCGCCGCGGGAGCGACGGGGCTCTGGCTCTGGCAGCGGCAGGAAGAGCTGCGCGCGGGATACGCGGCGGCCCTGCGCGCCGAGGTGGGCGACGTCTGCAACGTCCCGTCCTTCGCCGCGCTCTCGGGCACCGAGGCGCAGCTGGCCGGTCGCAGCTTCGCCTTCACGCTCGGCCGGGGCGAGGTGCGGCTCTCGAAAGAAGACGCCGCACGCGACCGCGCGCTGGTCGAGGTCTACCGACGCCGGCTCGCGCTCTGCGCGGAGGCGTCCCGGGAGCTGGCGCTTGCCCAGCAGCAGCGCCGCGCCTCGATCGAGAAGCTGTCGCGCCAGGGAGCGCGGCTCTGGACGGCGCAGGGCCGCAAGACGGCGGACTTCATCGACGCGGTCCTGCAGGAGCGCGCGCAGGCGGTCGACGCGCTGCTGGAGGCGGTCAAGCAGCTTGGCGAGGACACGGCCTTGCTCACGGCCGCCGTCGATGCGCTCCTCGCGCCGCGGCCGGATCTGCAGACGGCGGAGCGCCTGCAGGGGTTCCGCTTCCGCACCGACCTGCGCGCGGCCCGCGCCACCTGCGAGGAGCAGAGCGCACGCGCCGCGGCGGGGCTGTCGGGTGCCCTCAGTGCGCTCGCCGAGTGAGACGCCAGCGGACCAGCAGCCCGCCGGCCAGCGCGCCTGCGAGAAAGAGGCCCAGCGCCGCGGCCGCGACCAGCCGGAAGAGGCGGTGGGCGGCGGTCGGGATGGGCGCCCGCGCCGGTGCCCCCTCCGGGGCGGTGACCACCAGGTAGCCGCGCGAGGCGCCCGCGTCGGGGTCGCTGGTGTTCATGGCGCGGAAGAGGTCGGCCGCCGTGGCCCAGTAAGGTGGGTAGCGGATGCGGTTGACGTCGAGCACCAGGAAGCGGTCGCTCCCGGCGTGGTAGGCGCCCAGCGGCGACCAGTGGGCGCCGAAGTCCTGCCCCAGCTCGGTGCGCAGGAAGTCGACCAGCAGGTAGTCGCCGGCGGTGGCGAGGTTCCGGGCTGCCTCGGCCCTGAACGCCTCGAGCGTGGTCTCGCTGGCGTGCACCGCGCGCACCCCGGCGCCGGCCGAGCGCAGGTACGACGCCAGCTGCTCGAGGGTGGCGCCCCCGCGCCCGACCGCCTCCAGCGCGGCCGGCGCGAAGACGTTGTCCTGGGTGAAGGCGCGGAAGGGAGCCATCGACGGCAGCTCCGGCGCGCGCAGCGGCAGGGCGTTGAGCACCGCCACGCTTGCGGCCACGCCGCACCAGGGCGCCGACCGCTGCTGCTCGAAGGTCCCCACCAGCGCGAAGAAGTCGCGGTTGGCGGTGGACCCGGCGAGCAGCTTGCGGCCCGCGTCTGAATCGAGCGCCACCAGCTGCGGGGGGAGCGGCTGGAGCTGGGCGAGGAGGAGCAGCGCAAGGAGCATGAGGTCAGCCTAACGGGCGGAGGGCGGCACGCCCGCGACGGCTTCCCTTCAGAGAGCGGCGAGGAAGGCGAGGAGCGCGGCCCGGTCGGAGGGGCCCAGTGCCTCGAAGCCGCTCCGGGCGGACGCCCCCTGTCCATCGTGCGCGGCGATTGCATCGCTCGCGGACGCGGTCCTGCCATCATGCAAGAGCAGTGCTTGCGCCGAGAGGCCCCAGAGCGGCTGGGTCCGCAGTTCGCGCGGCTGTGCGTCGCCCTGGGCGATCCCGTCTCCAAGCGATCCCATGTCATGGAGCAAAAAATCCGAGTAGGGGTGGTAGGCCACCCGATCGAGCGCAGGATTCGAGGCCGGGCCGGTGACGAGCAGGGGCAGGTGGCAGACGGCGCAGCCCATTGACGCGAACACTTCCTGGCCGCGAACAGCGTCGCCTGCCAGGAGCGGCGCCGGCGGCGGACCGAGAAGACGAACGAAGTCGGTGAACCGCTCCACGTCTTGCCCGCCAGGGTCGTTGAGGTCGGGCCTGGGGTTGAAAGCGAGCGCGCTGCAATCGCCGGCGGGGCACACTTCGGCGGGGAACTGCGGGCTGGTGACCCCCATCTCGTTGAGCGCCGCGTCGCCGTTGAACTGGAGCAGGGTCGAAAACGCCGCTTTCCAGCCAAACTTCCCCACCGCCTGCTGGCCGCTGGTGGCGTCGATGACCAGAGCCGCGCGCCCGGCCGCCGCCGGTGAACTGGCCGCCTGTTGACGGGCAACCTCGCGGAAGGTGGAATCCGGAGTGGCATCGACCAGGCCGAGTCCGAAGACCGACTGCGTGCGCCGTCTCGCGATCACATTCGCCTGCGGCGGGACGGTCTCGCCGGCGAAGTTGAAGCCGCTGACGACGCCGATGCCGTTCTCGTGCAGCAGCGGCCCACCGAGCGCGACGAGGGGGTCGAAGCTCCCGTCGGCGTTGCGTCGTCCGAATCGCGTCTCCCTGCGCTGGTTGGTTCCGCCCACCGCGGGAGGCGCGTCATGGCAGGAAGCACAGAAGGTGCCGTTGAACACGGGCCCGAGGCCGGAGGCGGCGTTTTCGATCCGGGTGAAGGCGTTGCGCCCGGCCGCGAACCGCGCCTGATCGCCGGGGGAGAGCCCGGGGAGCGCAGCCCCATACAGACCGCCCTTGAGATCGACCTTTGCCACCTGCCCGGCCAGATCGGTGAGGGGGGCAGGGACCGGAGCGCATCCGCAGATCGCGGCCAGCACCGCGGCGGCGATCCTGGTCACGGGACCTGGATGGTGATTCCGGTTGCGTCCAGGGTGGCAGGGAAGGTGGCGAGGGATCCAATCGCCGGTCCGCGGAGCACGGTTCCGTCGGTCGAGTATTCCGAGCCGTGGCAAGGACAGAGGAGGTGCTGGGCGCCCGCGTCGTAGCCGACGAGGCAGTGTGCGTGGGTGCAGACCGCGGCGAGCGCGGCGGCGTGCGAGGCGCTGGTCCGGATCACGATATAGTCGCCGCTCGAGCTGGTGCTGACGACCGCCGCGCCCCCCATGGTCTGCAGCTTGGGAAACTGCGAGAAGAGCAGCGTTGCCTTTCCGTTTTGCACGGTGACCGTCCCGTCGATGGGCGTCCCCGAGCTTCCTCCGCATCCGGTCAGAACCGTTGGAAGCGCTCCGAGGCCCACGGCAGCAGGGACCAGCGCGAGAAATCGCCGCCTGGTGAACTCATCCATGAAACGCTCCTGGTGGATCAGAATCCGACGTAGGCCAGCACGTCAGCGATCTCCTGATCGCTGATCGTTTCTGTCGAGTAGAGCGGCATGATGCCGCCGATGTTGAAAAACTTTCCGTGCCGCACCTTCTCCACGGCCACCTGGCGCGCCATGCCGGGAAACACGCGCTGCGTGTCCTCAGGGACGATGCTGACCTTGGTGGAGAGGCGGCCGTTTCCGGTGTGCGGATCCCCGTGACAGCGGCGGCACGATCGATCGTAGACTTCCTTGCCGTGCGCCGCGTCGCCGGTGAGGTTGGTCAGCCCCGTCACGTTCTTCACCACGGTGAGCGGCAGCGCGGGCGCGGTCGCGTCGGGGCTGTTCGCGGCCAGGTACTCGAACAGCTCGCGGGCGCTGTCCGAGTCGGGAGCGAGGGCCCGGCCACCCATGAACTCCGTCATGCAATAGTTGATGGCGTCGAGGAGGGTCGTCTCATATCCGCCCCACCAGGTCGGGCGATGCACGACGTCATAGAGGTTGAAGCCGGGATCGTTGCGGGCCGCCGGGGACTTCGCGACCTGGTGGCAGGTGGAGCAGGAAAAGGTGTTGAAGGGGCTGGTGGAGAGCG
>JAYWAJ010000192.1:0-5830 GCA_043782525.1 Deltaproteobacteria bacterium
ACTTCCGGCGGCGCGCCCCACGGCAGGATGGCCGCGGTGCGATCGACCGACGGATGGCAGAGCCAGCTCTTCGCCGAGGCGACGTGCCGCCCGGGCACCTGCGCGCCGCGGTCGCGGGCATAGCTGCCGACCAGCACTTCTCCCGCGTGCGCCTCGTGCTCCGAGGCCAGGTAGAGGTGCGAGGGCAAAAGCGGGCGCTGCTGCGTCGCCTCCTGCGCCACCAGCTGGGGCACCTCGAAGACGCGGACTTGCGGGTCCTGCTCGGAAAGGTCGGCGTAGGCCAGCGCCGTGTTTGAGGTGCCGAGGTCGATGCCGACGGCGAAGCGCAGGCTCACTCCTGCCTCACCGAGAACTCCAGCTTCCAGGCGCGGTCTTCGGTCACCAGCTGCATCTCCAGCGTGCCGACCTCGGTGACGTGGGAGCGCAGGTGGACGGGGATGACGTCGCCCGCGGTCTTCTCCGTCGCGGGCAGCCTGGTCTCGATGGCGGGCAGCTCCTCCAGCTCGTCGACGTCGTCCACCACCGTGCCGGCCAGGTCGTCGCGCCGCGCGCTGGAGGCGAAGAAGCGGAACGAGGCGGTCTCGCCGACGACGGCGCCGACTTCGAGGCCCGGTAGATCGACGGCGCTGCCCTCTTCCATTCCGAAGGGCGCGAGGCAGACGGCGCGCACCGGCGGCGCGAACCCGGGGACGGCGGGAGCGGACGACTCGACGCCGACGTAATACGCCCGCGCCGTTCCGCCGCGGATGCGGATTCCGCGCCCCCGGCGCGCGAGGCCGCTGTAGGCAGCGCCCAGCGCCACCGAGAGATCCAGCGAGGCCGGCTGCAGCCGCTTCAGCGGCGCGCCCATCCAGCGGTCGACCAGCCCGCCCAGCCTCTCTTGCAGGCGCGCGTCCTTGAAGACGCCGCCGTTGAAGAGGAGGGCGGTGGGCTGGTACTGCGGCGCGCGGCGCAGGAAGGCGGCCAGGTGCCGGGTCACCGCCGGGTCCTGCGCGTAGGGCAGCCCCAGCGTGGTCAGGCCGGCGCGGCGCTGGGCAAGGGGAGTCGCCGACAGCTCCACCTCGGGGAAGAAGGCGTCCACGGTGGTCCGCAGCTCGCCTTTCCCGATCTCCGCCCGCACCGTCCCGCCGACCAGCCCGCTGCCGCGCCCGGGAATGGCCAGCGCCGTCTCGCCCGTCTCCTTCGCCTTGCGGCAGGCGTGGGAGAGCGCGCTGAACTGCCAGGCGTCGAGCTTCACGCCCTGCGCCTTCAGCTTCTCGCTGACCACGTGCGCGAGGGCGAGGTCGACGTTGTCGCCGCCGAGGAGGATGTGGTCGCCGACGGCGACGCGGGTGAGGGCGAGGCGGCCCTGATCCTCTCCCACTTGAATGAGGGAGAAGTCGCTGGTGCCGCCGCCGACGTCGACGACGAGGATGACGTCGCCGGGGCGGACATGTTCGCGCCACTGGTCGTTGGATGCTCCGCCCTGCGGGCTCCGCCCGTCGCCGGCAAAGCCGTCTCCTCCGGGCGCTGCGACCCAGGCGTAGAGCGCGGCCTGCGGTTCTTCGAGGAGCGTCAGCTTGTCGAGGCCGGCCTCCGCCGCCGCCGCCACCGTCAGCTCGCGAGCCACCGCATCAAACGACGCGGGCACGGTCAGCGTCACCGCCTGGTCCGCAAGCTTGACCTGTTCGTGCGCGTGGGCGGCCTCCCAGGCGTCGCGCAGCTGGGCGAGGATCCGCGCCGCCGCTTCCCGCGGCGTGATGCGCGCCACCTCGGCCTCGGCGCCCGCTGGCAGGAGCTGCTCGCCGCGAAAAGCCAGCCAGCTCTTCGAGGACGAGACCAGCCGCGACGGCACTTGCGCTCCCCGGTCGCGGGCATAGGAGCCCACCACGAAGTCGCCCAGCTTCTCGTGCGCGGGAGCGAGGTAGATGAACGACGGCAACAGCTCGCGGGGCGCCGTCTCGCCGGGCGCCACCAGCTGGGGGATCTCCACCGGCATCGGCGCGGGCAGAGGTTCGCCGGGCCCCGCCGGCTCGACGGCGAGGTCCACCTCGGCGAGGGCGCTGTTGGTGGTGCCGAGATCGATGCCGACCGAATAGCGCGCGTCCATCAAGCCAGTTCCACTTCCGCCGGGAAGACGATGGTGGGGTCGCCGGCCGCTTTTGGCATGCGGATCTCGACCACCTTCCAGCCGTGGTGCTTGAGGACGCCCTTGAAGGGCGGAGATCCGGCGATGGCGCCGGTGAGGCGGATGGCGCGGGGATCGAATCCGCCGGGCACCTCGACCGCGGCGCCTTCGGCCTCGCCGCGGATGGCCGTGAAGCGGAACGCCTCGCGCAGCGCCTTGCGGCAGCCGTCGTGCACGGTGCGGGCGGCGGCGCCGACCTGCGCGTCGGAGAAGCCCGCCAGCTCCTCTTCGCAGAAGTCGATCAGGCGCCCCTCGCGCTGCAGCAGGGCGGTGAGGTGGAGCGCCTGTTCGTTGTGGGCCAGCAAGGCTGCGCCCAGGGCGCTGGGCTTCGAGGGCGCGGTCGGCCGCTCGGTGAGCGGCAGGGGGAGGGGCGGAGATCGCAGGGCGAGCACGGCGCCGGCGAACTGGGCGTCGAAGACGATGCGGAACCAGCAGACGATGGCGAGCCACAGCCGCGCGAAGAACGACGGTCGAGCCATTGCGAACCTCCGGGGCCGCCTTTCATATGCCCCAACGCGCGGGCGTCAACCCGTTTCGCCGTTTGCGCGACCCATGGCTCCGGCGGACCTTTTACCTGCGGTGCCTCGACAGGATAGGGTCCGCCCCCATGGACGCCGGCCTCCTCCTCAACCTCGTCTCCACCTTGATGGTGGTCGGCGGCGTCCTCTTCGCAGCCCTCCAGGTCGCCGAGATGCGCAAGGCGCGGGGGCACGACTCGGCGCTGGCGGCGGTGCATTCGTACGAGACGCCGGAGTTCGCCCGCGCGCTCCGCATCGCGCTCGACCCGCGGATCCCCGACGGCCTCTCCCTCGCAGAGGTCGAAGAGAAGCTGGGCGAGGGGATGGATTGCGTCTGGCTGCTGATGACCACCTGGGAGAGCCTCGGGATCCTGGTGCACGGGCGCAACCTGCCCCTGCAGACGGTGGATGATTTTTTCAGCGGGCCCCTCTTCGTCTCCTGGCGGAAGTACCAGCGGCTGGTCGCCGACCTGCGCGTGCAGATGAAGCGGGACACCTACTTCGAGTGGTTCCAGTGGCTGGTCGAGCGGATGGCCGAGCAGGAGCGCAGCGCCGCGCCGGTGCCCGCGCACATCGCGCACCAGGACTGGCGGCCTTGAAGGGCTGGCTGCAGCGGCTCCAGCGACCGCTCTCTTAAGGAAGCTGCGCGGCAAGGAAGCGCAGCGCGTTCTCCGAGGCGATGGCGCGGATCTCCGCGTCGGTGAAGCGCTCGGCCCGCAGCGCTTCGGCGAGGAGCGGCAGGCCGGTGGCGTCGAAGGGCGTCCGGACGGCGCCGTCGAAGTCGCTGCCGAGGGCGAGGTGCGCGACGCCAAGGACGTCGGCCGCGTGGCGCAGGGAGCGGGCGATGGCGCGGGCGTCGTCTCCGCAGACGGCCCAATGGAAGTAGCCGATGCCGACCAGCGCGCCGTTGGCCTTCAGGGCCTCGAGCTGCTCGTCGGCGAGATTGCGCGGGCTCTCGCAGGTGGCCTTGACGCCGGTGTGCGAGACGACCACCGGCCGGGTGGCAGCGGCGAGCACGTCGGCGACCGTCTGCCCGGAGGCGTGGGCGAGGTCGACGATGACCTTCTTCTCCTCGAGCTTGCGCAGCCAGGCGCGTCCCAGGGGGCTCAGTCCGCCGTGGCTGACGCCGTGCGCGGAGCCGCTGATCTCGGTGTCGGTGAAGTGGGTCGGCGCCATCATGCGAAAGCCCGCGTCGTAGAGGGCGTCGACGGCGGCGAGGTCGCCTTCCAGCGCCTGCGAGCCCTCCAGCGCCAGCAGCGCGCCCACCGCCTGCGAGCCGCGGGCGCGCGCGTCGAGCAGCGCCTGCAGCTCTGCCCGGGAGCGCACCGGCAGCAAGGCCCCGCCGCTGCGCTCTTCCATCTCGCGCAGCCGCAGCGCCTGGTGGAGCGCGCGGGCGCGGCGGCTCGACCAGGTCGGCCGCGGCCAGCGCGAGAGGAAGGCCAGCGCGGAGACCAGGTCGGGCGCGCTGGCTTCGTTGCGGGCGACGTTCATGCCCAGCGGCGCCTGGGTGACGGCGCCGAAGACCTGCAGGGCCGCCCCTGCTTCCTGAAGCCGCGGCACGTCCACCTGCCCGCGGCTGGAGCGCTGCAGGAGATCCCTGCCCCAGAGGAGCGGGTCGGCGTGCAGGTCGACGGAGTCGTGCACCAGCGCCCGTGCCCACGCCGGCGCGGCATAGGGCGGACGCTGGCCGACCCGGGTGAGCGCGGCCTCGATCAGCGCGGGCAGGAAGGCGAAGGCGAGGAGGACCAGCAGGGCGAGCGCGGCGAGGGCCAAGGCGAGCTTGCGCACGTCTGCACTCATCGCATGAAGGGTGCTAGAAGTCCGCCCCCATGAGACTCCGCCCACTGTGCGCGCTCCTCCTCCTGGTGGCTTGCAAGACCCCCGTCGCCGCGTCGGCCCCGCCCTCCGGGGAGCCCGGGCAGGGTTCGCGGCCCGAGGGGCAGAGGTCGCGGGCCGCGGGGCAGGGAGGGCAGGTCGACGCGCCGGCGCTGGTGCAGAAGCTGGTGGAGAAGCACGGCGAGGCCTCCCGCGCCCGCGCCGAGCGCGGGGTGAAGCAGGTGGCGGCGTACTGGCGCGCCGAGGACGGCGACGCGGCCGCCTTCGTCGAGGAGAGCTTCGTCCCCGACGCGCCGGGGCAGGAGGCGCTGCTCAAGCGCTTCTCGATGGCCTTCGAGCAGATCGACGGGCACTTCAACGAGATCGGCCGCGCGCTGCGGAGCTGGAGCGAGCTGGAGCTGGGTCCGCAGCTGCCCGTCGACCAGCTCTTCGCCGCGCTGGACCTGGGCGCCCACGCCTCCGAGGATCTCTTCGCCTCCAGGCTGGCCTTCGTGGCGCTGCTCAATTTTCCGCTGCCCGACCTCGAGGAGATGGTGGCGCAGGGCCCGCGCTGGTCGCGGGCGCAGTGGGCGATGGCGCGGCTGACGCGCCGGTTCGCGCTGCGCCCGTCGGGGGCCGCGCGGCAGGCGGTGGCCAAGGCGGGCGCGGACGCCGAGGCCTATATCGCCGGCTACAACCTCTGGATGCACCATGTGCTCTCCCCCGACGGCAAGCGCCTCTTTCCCAAGGGCATGCGGCTGCTCACCCACTGGAACCTGCGCGATCAGATCAAGGCGGACTATGCCGAGAAGGACCAGGCGCAGGCGCTGCCCCGGCAGCGGCTCATCCGCGAGGCGATGGAGCGCATCGTCACCCAGACCATTCCGCTGGGGGTCATCGACGACCCGCGCGTCGACTGGAACCCGGCCACCGGCGCGGTGACGCTCGCGCCGCCGGAGGAGGTGGAGACGGAGCAGATGAAGGCGCAAGGGACGCGGCCCCCGCAGCCGCGCGTCTCTCCCGAGCGCGAGCCCGACCGGCGCTACCAGGTGTTGTTCGACGACTTCCGCGCCGCCCGCAAGCTGGACGCCGACTCGCCGATGGCGCCGACCGAGATCGACCGGCACTTCGCGCTCGACGACGAGATCCCCGAGGCGCGGGTGCGGGCGCTCCTCACGCAGATCCTCGGCTCGCCGCTGGTGCCGGAGGTGGCGGCGCTGATCCAGAAGCGGCTGGGGCGGCCGCTCGAGCCCTTCGACATCTGGTATGACGGCTTCGTCGAGAAGGAGCCGGAGGGCGAGCTCTCCCGGCTCACCCGCGCCAGGTATCC
>JAYWAJ010000193.1:0-5820 GCA_043782525.1 Deltaproteobacteria bacterium
TGCGACCCCGCGGCGGCTCCCACCTCGACGGATCCGGCCCACCCGACCTGCGCCAACTTCGTCACCACCGGCACGGCGACGGGCACGCCCATCGCCGGCTTCCAGATCGACCCGAAACGGATCTACTTCGCCTCCCAGTCGATGGGCTCGATCCAGGGCGTGGCCGACGTGGCCTCGAATCCGCGCATCAGCAAGGCGGCCCTCAACGTCGGCGGCGGAACCCTCATCGACACCTTCGCGAACAGCCCCAACTACTCGACGTCCCTCAACGCGCTGCTGGCGTCGAAGGGCCTCGACAAGGCGTCGAACCCGTCCGGCTACCTGCAATTCCTCACGGTGGCGAAGTGGGTCATCGATCCCGCCGAACCGCTCAACTTCGCGCAGAACCTGACCTCCAACACCCTCTCGTTCCCGGCGCCGCTCAGCGCGCTGGCGCCGGCGCCGGCCTCGCGCCCGGTCATCGGGCAGTTTGCCCTCTGCGACAAGTCGGTGCCGAACCCGTTCAACCTCGAGCTCTACAAGCTGATCGGACTGGGCCCGGTCACCGCCTCGACCGGGACCGTGACCACCTTCGTCGCGCACGGCGGGGCAAGCTGCCCGGCCAACGCCGTCGACCACGGCTTCCTCCTCGAGTGGGGCACCTACGGCACCGACCCCACCACCAGCATCACGCTGCAGGCGCAGGACGACATCGCCGCCTTCTTCTCCTCCGGGACGCTCCCGCCCAACCTTCGGTCCGCGCCGTGAAAAGGACGACCATGCGCAATCTCATCGTCGCCGCCGCAGCTCTCCTCCTCCCGGCAGCGGCCTTCGCCGGCGGGTACGTGGTGCCCAACATCAACGCCCGCGACCTGGCCCTGGCCGGGTCGGCGGCGGCGGCACAGGAAGACGCCGCCGCCGCCTACGCGAATCCGGCGGCGCTGGCGCGGCTCGACGGCCTCAGCCTCTCGCTGGGCGCGAGCCTCGTCGACTTCCGCAGCACCTGGACGGACCCGGTCTCCGGCGCCACCTCGACCATGATCCCCAAGGGCGCCTTCCCTCCCGCGCTCTACCTGGCGTATGGACTGCCGCTCTCCAACGGCATGCGGGTCGGGCTCGGTTTCGGCCTCACCGTCCCGGGCGGCGGCTACGTCTTCTGGCAGCCCGACTGGCCGGGCCGCAACGAGATCATCACCGTCGACCGCAAGGTCTACGGCACCTACCTGACCGCGGGCGTGCAGGTGGTGCCGCAGCTGCGGCTGGGCGGCGGCCTCGTCTACTACCGGACCACCGAGCACCTCATCCAGGGCGTGAACTTCCTCGGCGCCTCGGCCCCGGGGCAGATCGAGCTCGGCACCGTCGGCGGCGCGCTCAGCTACGATCTCTCGGCCGAGCTGCAACCCCTCGCCTCGGTGCCCTTCACCATCGGCTTCGACTACAAGCACCAGGGCGTGCAGGTGCTCACCGGCCAGGCCCATGCCACCAATGTTCCGGCCGGCCTGCTGCCGCGGCTGCTCGACCAGCGCGTCACCCACGGGCTGACCTATCCAAACCAGTTGAACCTGGGCGCGGCCTACCGCGTGATCGCGCCGGTGCTGGTGACCTTCGACTGGACCTGGGAGCGCTTCCACGTCTACAAGCAGGATCTCTTCGTCGGCGACCGCGGCGTGACGGTGGTGGTGCCGCGCGACTACAAGAACGGCTACACGCTCCGCATCGGCACCGAGGTGCAGGTGTCGTCGCTGCTCAAGCTCCGCGCCGGCGCGCTGCGCGACACCGCGCCGTCGCGTCCGGAGACGCTCTCGCCGACGCTGCCCGACTCCAACTCCACCGCCGTCACCTTTGGAGTTGGAATCGATCCGACGCCCAACCTCGAGATCAGCGCTTCCTACTTCCACGACTGGGAAGACTCGATCACGACCGTGGGCACCGAGACCTTCTCCGGCACCTACGACACGCGGGCCAACATCTTCGCGCTCAGCCTGGTGTGGAAGCCCGGGACGACGAAGAAATAGGGCTTCAGGCCTCAGGCCTCAGGGAAAAGCCGAGCTGGTCTGAAGCCTGAAGGACTCGCCGACCTGAACCGCGCGGCCGTCGTTGACGAGCTTGTAGAGGTGGGCGAGGAGGCTGCGCTCGGCGTAGGGGTAGAGCGCGGGCTTGACGTCGGGATAGGCGGCAGGGACCAGCTGGGCCGGCGAGGCCAGCCCTTCCTGCTTCGAGAGCGCGGCCAGCACCCGGCCCTCGCGCTCCAGCCGGTGCGCCCGGTACTGCTCGAGCTTGAGCGCGCCGCCCGGCACCACCGGGCCGTGGGCCGGAAAGAGGGCGCCGGGCTTTTCTCCCAGCAGCCGGTCCAGCGAGGCGAGGTAGTCGGCCATGTCGCCCTCGGGCGGGTCGATGATCACCGTGCCGACGCCCGCCACCAGGTCGCCCGCGATCACCGCGCCGCTGCCGTCCTCGATGAGGCAGAGGTGCCCGCGCGTGTGACCCGGCAGGTGCAGCGCGCGCCAGCCGCGGGGACCGAGTTCGAGACGGTCGCCGTCTTCCAGCACCCGGTCAACCTTGAAGTCGAGCAGCGCCGCCGTCTGCGCGCTGGCGGCGATGGGCAGCCCCAGCACTTGCGCGCCGCCGACGTGGTCGACGTGGTGGTGCGTGAGCAGGACAGAGGTGGCCTTGCGGCCTTCGGCGGCGAGCCGGTCGAGGGTGTCCTGCAGGATGGCCTGCTCCTCGGGCCAGGGCGAGCCGGGATCGACGATGCAGAGTTGGTCGTCGCCGAGGAGGAAGCAGTTGGTGTGGGTCGCGGGCGGCAAGGTCGGGGTGCGCAGCGGCACCAGCAGAAGGCCGCGCTGGAACTCGATCCGCTGGACGATGTGCTCCTCCATCGGCAGCCCCCACGGCGCCTTGTCAGGGGCTGTCAGGAGGGGCAGGGCGTCGCGCGCCGCGGCGACGTGCGCGAGCGACTTCAAGGTGTGCCACGCCGGCGGATGGAGGAGCGCCGTGCCCGACTCCCAGCGGCGCAGCGCCTCGGCGGGGAGGATCCACTCGCCCATGGTCAATTCGCCCGGCCAGATCTCCGCTTCTTCGCCGGCCGGCAGCTCCACCAGGTAGAAGCGCGCGTCGAAGCGGATGGGCATCGCCTGCGGAGTCACCCAGCGCCCCGCCGGTGCGAAGTGCCGCGCGTTGACCTCAAGGCCGTGGCGGGAGAGGAAGTCGCCGAACGACGCCGTCGCCGGGCGGTTGAGCAGCGCTTCCCGGACGGCCTTGCGCTCTTGCCGCGAGACCCGAGCGGCGCCCGGCACCGCCAGGACGCCCGTCTCCTCGAACAGCTCCCGGGCGGCCGCCGCCACGCAGGGCGCCTCGGAGGCGTCGAGCGGTTCGGCATGCTGCAAGGGGACGCCCGCATCCTCGACGTCCACGCCGCCTCCCGGGAAGGCGTAGAAGCCGGCCGAAAAACGCAGCTGCTCGCCGCGTCGCACCCAGAGCACGCGCCCGTCTTCCCGGACCAGCACCACTGAAGCCGCAGGACGTACCGTCGCCAAGCGCTCTCCCTTGCGCGAACTTCCGCAATCCCTTACATCGAGGCCCGATGTTCTACCTCGCTCCGCACCCAAAGCTCGACCGGCCCCGCCGCGGCAGCCCGGTGATGTTCACCATTCCGTGGGTGGACAAGTATTTCTCGCGGGTCCGCCCCTGGCACGTCTGCGCGCTCTGGGTCCCCTTCACCCTCTACCTGCTCTACCGCGCCGCCGGCCAGCTGGGCGGGCTGGCCGTCGCCGGCTGGGCCGCGCTGGGAGTGCTCTCCTGGACGCTGCTCGAGTACGGCCTGCACCGCTTCGTCTTCCACTTCGAGCCCGACCCGAAGTCGGAGCTGCAGAAGGAAGCGTCGTGGCTGATCCACGGCATCCACCACGACTACCCCTGGGACCGCGACCGGCTGGTGATGCCGCCGACGGTGACGGCGCTCCTCGCCGTGGGCGTCTGGTTTCTCTTCCGCTTCCTCGGCGCCGCCGAGCATGCCTGGATGGCGGGCGTCGTCGGCGGCTACGTCTGGTACGACCTGACGCACTACTACCTGCACCACGCGGCGCCGACGACTTCTTTCGGCAAGTGGCTGCGGCGGTACCACCTGGTGCACCACTTCCAGACCCCAGAAGTCCGGTACGGCATCACCACGCCGCTCTGGGATTTCGTCTTTCGCACCTATCCGCGCGACCGCTACCAGGGCCTCCCGGACGACGAGAAGCGCCTCGAAGCCGGGGCCTGACCCAAGCAACTGCACACCGCGAAGACGCGAAGTTCCGCGAAGGGGCGCGAAGTTTTCGTGGGGTTCAAACCAAACCAAATCATCCTTCGCGACCCTTCGCGCTTTTCTTCGCGCCTTCGCGGTGTGCCTTTGCTTTTGCTTTTTCCCGCCGTGCTGGCGTGCGCGCCGGTGATGCACGAGGCCCGCCTGGTGCGCGACGCACCGCCCAGCGAGCGCGAGATGGAAGCACGCGAGCGCGTCCTCACTCACGACTGCAGCGCGCGCGGCGGCGGGCTCCTGCCCGGCTATCTCCAGCTCTGCCGCGGGAGGACGGCGGAAGGCGCGCTCCTCGCCGGGCTCGGCCTCGCCGAGCTGACCACCGGCCTCGTCGCCGGCGCCACCAGCGGCTTCGGGAGCGCCGCCGCGGGAGTGCCGCTGCTTGCCTTCGGCGATCTCCTGACGTTGGGAGCGATGGACGCCGTCCTCGAATCGCAGCGCGCCGCCCGGCTGCGCTTCGTGCCGCAGGAGTCCCTCGGCGAGCTGGTCCGCGCGCCCTTTGCGCCCGACGTGCTCTCGCGCCCGCTGGTGTGGGGCGGAATCCTCGGCACCCTCGCCGCCGGCCTCGCCGTCTCGCGCCTCCTCGACGGCCCGGTGGACACCAGCCGCTTCGGGCGCCGCCCGGTGCTCTTCGGCCACACCCTCAACAGCAGCGTCGGCTATCCCCTGGCGGGGGCCATCGGCGTCGGCCTCTTCGAGCACGTCGCCATCGCCGAGGAGTCCGCCTTCCGCGGCCTGCTGCAGTCGGGCTGGTCGCGTTCGTTCGGCGAGGACCGCGGCTGGATCTACGGCTCCCTCGCCTTCGGCCTCATCCACTCCACCAACATCGTCTTCCTCGATCCGTCGCAGCGGCTCAAGTACCTGGCGGTGGGCGTGCCCTTCATCACCGTGCTGGGCAGCTACCTGGGCCTCGCCTACCGCCACAGCGACTACAGCCTCGCGCCCTCGGTGGCCATCCACTTCTGGTACGACCTCCTCATCGAAGCCTACGGCTTCCTCACCGACCCGAAGAATTCCCCCCTGGCGCTCTCGTGGGGTATGCCCTTCTAGCGTGCACATCCGCGATCCCATCCACGGCGCCATCGAGATCACCGCCGACGAGCGCGTGCTCCTCGACAGCCCGCAGTACCAGCGGCTGCGCAACGTCAAGCAGCTGGGCTTCGCCGACCTGGCCTTTCCGGGCGCGACCCACACCCGCTACGCGCACGGCCTCGGCGCCATGGCCGTCGCCACCAAGGTCTTCGACGTGCTGGGTCCGCGCCTGCAGCTCGAGCCGGCCGACCGCGAGCGCTTCCGCCAGACGCTGCGGCTTGCGGTCCTCTTCCACGACCTGGGCCACGCGCCGCTCTCCCACGCCACCGAGCGCATCATGCCAAAGGTCAGCGCCTTGAAAGTGCCCGCCTGGGCGCTCAAGCCCGGCAAGGACCGCCGCGCCGATCACGAGGACTACACGCTCAAGCTGGTCCTCGACACCGGCCTCGCCGCGGAGATCGGGCAGCGCTTCTCGGCGCGGGGCATCGAGCCGTCGCACATCGCGGCGCTCA
>JAYWAJ010000194.1:0-15559 GCA_043782525.1 Deltaproteobacteria bacterium
CGCCACGACCCCGAGCACCCCTACGAGAGCATGGCCGACTACTGCCTCGGCTGCTACACGAACCTCAACCTGCCCTCGCGCGTGGACCTGCTCGAGCGCTACGTGAAGGAGTACGAGGCGGACGGCTTTTTGATCAACAGCGTGAAGAGCTGCAACTCGTTCAGCGTGGGGCAGCTGCAGATGATGCGCATGCTTCAAGAGCGCACCGGCGTACCCGGCGGCTTCATCGAGTCGGACTTGGTGGACGCGCGCTACTTCGGCAAGGCGAACATCTCCAACCGGCTGCAGAGCTTCTTCCAGATGATCGAGGCGCGCCGCGCCCGGCAGGGGCTGCCGCTGCCCGCCGCGGCGGAAATCCGGCAGGGGAGGACCGCATGAGCACCTGCGCCGGAATCGATCTGGGCTCCACAACCACCAAGGCCGTGCTGGTTGACGAAGAGGGCCGCATCGTCGGGCAAGGCGTCACCAACAGCCGCTCCAGCTACGAGGTGGCCTGCGCGGTGGCGTTGGAAGAGGCGCGGCTGGGCGCGGCGCTGAACCGCATCGGCTCGCTCTTCGCCGAGCGGCACGCGCTGGCAGGCGTCGAGAAGGACCTCGCCTCGCGCGCGTTCTACCAGGCGACGCGGCTGGCGCTGCACCGGCGCCAGCTCACCGCGCTGCGGGCGGAGATCGAGGCGACGCTGGATCGGCCCGAACAGAGAGAGCACCGCTCCGTGCTGGAGCCGGCGGTGACGCAGGTGCTGGACGAGCTGGACGCGGAGGCGGCGCCGCTCTTCGCGCCGGGGGCGGGGCGGCGCAGCGACTTCTTCCGCGACGTGGCCGGCGAGCAGTTCCTCTCCCGGGCGGAAAAGCTGTCGACCCAGGGCGTTTCGTTCGAAAGGCTGGTGGGGCTCTACGATCGCGCGGTCCTGGCCATCGAGACGCAGCTCTCCATGTACGAGCCGGCGTCGTTGCTTCGCTCCGCCTGGGACGAATTGCCCAACGTGGCCCCCGCCGCGATGCTGTCTCCGCCGCGCGCCGAGTGGACCGCGATGACCGACAACGCCGCGGCCTTCGCCCGGCTGCCGGACGCCTGCGTCGGAACCGGCTACGGCCGCCAGACGCTGCCCTTCGATCCGGCCGCGGTGCGCAGCGAGATCCTCTGCCACGGCCGCGGCGCGCACCACTTCTTCCCCGGCACGCGCACCGTGCTGGACATCGGCGGGCAGGACACCAAGGCCATCCAGCTGGACGAGGGCGGCGTGGTCACGGCCTTCCAGATGAACGACCGCTGCGCGGCCGGCTGCGGGAGATATCTCGGCTACATCGCCGACGAGCTGGGCCTCGGCCTGCACGAGCTGGGTCCGCTGGCCCTGCAGGCGAAGCGCACGGTGCGGGTCAACTCCACCTGCACCGTCTTCGCCGGCGCCGAGCTGCGCGAGCGCCTGGCGCTGGGCGAGCGGCGCGAGGACATCCTGCTCGGCCTGCACCGCGCCATCGTGCTGCGCGCGCTCTCGCTGCTGTCGCGCGCGGGAGGGGTGAAGAACCAGTTCACCTTCACCGGCGGCGTCTGCAAGAACCCGGCGGTGGTCCAGCTGCTCGACGAGCTGGTGCGGGAGAGCTTCGGCAAGGACCTGATCATCAACATCCACCCCGACTCCATCTACATGGGCGCGCTGGGCGCTTCGCTCTTCGCCCTCGACGACCTGCGCGCCGGGAAAAAATATCCGCAGCCGCGCTTCCTCGAGGCGACGGCCGCCGTGCAACAGCCGCGCGCGCCGGCGAAAGCGGCCAAGGCGCCCCTCCTCAAGATGGCTCCCCTGCAGCAGCGGCAAGAGGAGCCGGTCGAGGAGCAGCCCGCCGTCTTCGATCTTCCCCTCCCCGGCAAGGGCGGCGACCGCTGCCTGACAGCCGGGGTGGACGTCGGCGCCTCGGCAGTCAAGGTCGCCATCGTCGAGAGCGACGGCGGCGAGGGCAAGGTTCTCGTCACGGTGGTGCAGCGCATCCGCCGCCGGGCGGTCATCGAGGTGGCGCGCGCCGCCTTCCAGGAGGCCTGCGAGCAGACGGGCGTGACCCCGGCGCAGCTGCGCTACGTGGCCTCGACCGGCGACGGCGACGGCGTGCCCTTCCGCACCGGCCACTTCTACAGCATGACCGCGCACGCCCGCGGCGCGCTGCAGCTCGTCCCCGACGCCAAAGGCGCGCTGGACATGGGCGCGCTGCACGCCCGGGCGATCCGGATGGACTCCCGCGCCCGGGTGCTGGGCGTCCGCATGACCAGCCAGTGTGCCAGCGGAACCGGCCAGTTCCTCGAGAACGTCGCCCGCTACCTGGGCGTGCCGCTCGAGGACGTCGGCGCGCTCTCCAAGCTGTCCACCGCGCCCGAGCAGGTGTCGAGCGTCTGCGCGGTGCTCTCGGAGACCGATGTCATCAACCTGGTGTCGCGCGGCATCCCGGCGGCGGACATCCTCATGGGCATTCACCAGGGCATCTCCGGCCGGCTGGCGCGGCTGGTCGGCGCGGCCAAGATCGAAGGGGTCATCGCGCTCACCGGCGGCCTCGCGCTGGACGTCGGGCTGGTCACCGCCCTCGGGGCGGAGTTCAGCGGAGAGAAGCGGAAGATCCAGGTCGAGCTGCGCCCCTTTCCGCTGTCGCTGTATGCCGGCGCCATCGGCGCGGCGCTGCTCGGTGCATTGCGCCACCGGCAGCTCGCCGAGCGCGCCAAGGCAGGCTGAGGAGAACATGGACAACGACACCCTGAACATCGAGCAGCTGATCGGCTGGGACGGCTTGTTGAACGACGAGGAGCGGCAGGTGCGCCAAAGCGTCCGGCGCATCGTCAAGGACCGCTTCATGCCGCGCATCGTCGCCGACTACGAGGCGGGCAAGTTCGCGCTCGAGCTGGTTCCGGAGCTGGCCAAGCTGGGCCTTCTCGGCGCCAACCTCGAAGGCTACGGCTGCGCCGGCATGGGCGCTCTCGCCTACGGGCTCGCCTGCCACGAGCTGGAGGCTTGCGACTCCGGCCTGCGCTCCTTCGTCTCGGTGCAGACCAGCCTCGCCATGTACGCCATCCACCGGTTCGGCTCCGAGGCGCAGAAGCAGCGCTGGCTGCCGGAGATGGCGGCGGGCCGCGTGCTCGGCTGCTTCGGGCTCACCGAGCCGAACCACGGCTCCGATCCGGGCAGCATGGAGACCCACGCCGAGCGCGACGGCGCGGGCTGGGTGATCACCGGCCGCAAGCTGTGGATCACCAACGCCCAGGTGGCGCACCTGGCCATCGTCTGGGCGCGTACCCAAGAGGGAATCCGCGGCTTCATCGTCGAGCGCGACCGGCCCGGATTCGCCTCGGAGAACATTCCCCACAAGCTCTCGATGCGCGCCTCGGTCACCGGCGGCCTGATGCTCGAGGGCGTCCGCGTTCCCGAGGAGAACCGGCTGCCGGACGCGTCCGGCCTCAAGGCGCCCTTGAGCTGCCTCGACAACGCGCGCTTCGGGGTGGCCTGGGGCGTCCTCGGCGCGGCCCGGGCCTGCCTCGAGATCGCGATCAATTACGCCTGCGAGCGCAAGCAGTTCGGCGTGCCCATCGCCGCCAAGCAGTTGGTGCAGCTGGAGCTGGCCGACGTGGCCACCGAGATCGTCAAGGCTTCCTTGCTCTCGGTCCACTACGCGCGCCTGAAAGAGGCCGGCAAGTTGCACCCGGCCCAGACCAGCCTGCTCAAGCGCAACAACTGCCGCATCGCGCTGGAGGCGGCCCGCCGCTGCCGGGCGGTGCTGGGCGCCAACGGCGTCGCCGGCGACTTCCACATCCTGCGCCACGCGGCAAACCTGGAAAGCACCATCACCTACGAAGGCACCGATCAGATCCACACCTTGTCGATCGGCCGCGCCCTCACCGGCTCGGCTGCGTTCTGAGAGAGGCGACCATGCGAGCGACACAGCTGTTGATGGAGGAGCACCAGATCATCCTGCGCGGCTTGCGCGTGCTGGAGGCGCTGGCGGCAAAGGCGGCCCGCGGCGATCCGGTGCCGGCGCACGCGGTGGACGCGCTGCTCGCTTTTCTCACCGAGTTCGCGGACGCGCACCACCATGGAAAGGAGGAGGCGATCCTCTTTCCGGCGATGGAGGAGGCGGGCTTTCCCCGGGAGGCGGGGCCGGTCGGCGTGATGCTGGACGAGCATGTGCAGGGGCGCAGGCTGATCTCCGCCCTGCGCGAGGCGGCGCCGCTGGCGAGCGGCATTCCCGACGCGCGGACGCGCTTCGCGGCCGCCGCCCGCGCCTACGGGCAGCTCTTGTCGGCGCACATCGACAAGGAGAACCACGTCCTCTTCCCCATGGCCGACCAGTCGATCCCGCGCGAGGACCAGCAGCGCCTGGACGAGGCCTTCGACGGCTTCGAGCGGGAGTTTGCGGCGCGGCGGGTGCATCACGAGGGCGCGGTCGCGCGGCTCTCGAACGAGCTGCTCTAGCACCGAAGTCAGCCCGCGATCCGCTCCTCCGTCCCGGCGTCGAAGAGATGCAGCCGGTCGAGCTCTACCAGCGCCGGGATCCTCCCGCCGATCTGCGGCGGGTCGTGCGGGTCCATCTTGAAGGCGATCGGATCCCCGCCCTGGCTGCCGTGGACCACCACCTCGTCGCCCAGCGTCTCGACCAGGTCGACGATCAGCTCGAGGGGCGCGACGGCGCCGCGGGTCGGGCGTCCGCCGGCCACCACGTTCTCGGGGCGGATGCCGACGACGATCGGCTTGCCCACCCGTCCGGCGAGGGCGTCGCGCGCAAAGGCCGGCGCCGGCAGCTGGAAGCCGCCGGCGGAGAGCGCGCCGCCTGCCTCGGTCACCGTCGCCTTGACGAAGTTCATCGGCGGCGTGCCGATGAAGTTGGCGACAAAGAGGTTCTGCGGGCGCTCGTAGAGCTCGAGCGGCGCGCCCACCTGCTGGACCTTGCCGGCGTTGAGCACCGCGATCCGGTTGCCCATCGTCATCGCCTCGACCTGGTCGTGGGTGACGTAGATCGAGGTCACTTGCAGGCGGTACTGCAGCTTCTTGATCTCCGCGCGCATCTGCACGCGCAGCTTCGCGTCCAGGTTGGAGAGCGGCTCGTCGAAAAGAAAGACGGACGGGTTGCGCACCAGGGCGCGCCCGAGCGCGACCCGCTGCCGCTGGCCGCCGGAGAGATCCCGGGGCCGCCGCTCGAGCAGCTCGTCGAGGCCGAGGATCTTCGCCGCCTCGGCGACCTGCCGGTCGATCTCCGCCCGCGCCGTCTTGCGCAGCTTGAGCCCGAACTCGAGGTTGGCGCGCACGCTCATGTGCGGGTAGAGCGCGTAGCTCTGGAAGACCATGGCGATGTCGCGGTCTTTCGGGGGGACGTCGTTCACCACCCGCTCGCCGATGCGGATGGTCCCGGAGGTGATCTCCTCGAGGCCCGCCACCATGCGGAGCAGCGTGCTCTTGCCGCAGCCGGAGGGGCCGACCAGGACCATGAATTCGTGGTCCCGGATCTCGAGGTCCACGCCCGAGATCACCGGAGGGTTGTCGCCGTAGGCCTTGGTGACGTTCTGCAGGGAAACGCCGGCCATCAGAGGCTGCCTCCCTTCGTCGCGATCACGCTGGAGTAGAAGCGCGCGCTCGCCTTCGGCGTTCGCCGCTGCGATTCGAAGTCGACGTGGACGATGCCGAAGCGCCGGGAGAAGCCCAGCGACCATTCGAGGTTGTCGAGCAGGGACCAGACGAAGTAGCCGCGCACGTCGCAGCCCGCCGCGATGGCGCCGTGCACGGCGCGCAGGTGCTCGCGCAGGTAGGACACCCGCAGCGGGTCTTGCACGCCGTCGGCCGGCGCCTGCGGCGGGTCGTAGAAGGCGGCGCCGTTTTCGGTGACGTAGAGCGGCAGGTCGCCGTAGCGCTTCTTCACCCAGAGCAGCGTGTCGGTGAGCCCCTGGGGGAAGACCTCCCAGGGGATCTCGGTGTGCGTGGCGTGGGCCTGCCGCACGCCCGAGGCGCGCAGCGGCCAGCTGGCCGGGTCCGCGCGGGTGACGCTGCGCGTGTAGTAGTTGACGCCCAGAAAATCGATGGGCGCCTTGAGGGCGGCCACTTCGCCGGGCTTCCAGCCGGGCCAGGCTTCGCCGAAGATCTCCGCCAGCTCCTCCGGGTACCGGCCGAGGAGCGCGGCGTCGAGGTACTGGCGATTCATGTAGGCCTCGGCGCGCAGCGTCGCCGCCGCGTCCTCCGCGCTGGACGAGGCGGGATACTTGGGCTCCAGGTTGACGACCAGGCCGATCTGGTGTTGCCCCTCCGCCCGGTAGGCGGCGACCGACGCCGCATGGGCCCGCAGGAGGTGGTGCGAAGCGCGCGGCGCCTCGAAGGGGCTGCGGTGGCCCGGCGCCAGTGTGCCGTGCAGGTAGCCGCCGTCGGACACCACCCACGGCTCGTTCAACGTCACCCACAGCTTGACGCGGCCGTCCAGCCGCCGGAACACGGCGCTCGAGTAGTCGGCGAACCAGTGCGCGACGTCGGGGTTGAGCCAGCCGCCGCGGTCGTCCAGCGCGGCGGGGAGGTCCCAGTGGTAGAGCGTCACCATGGGCTCGATCCCCTGGGCGAGCAGCGCGTCCACCAGCCGCTCGTAGAAGTCGAGCCCCTTGGGGTTGACCGCACCGGTGCCCTCGGGAAAGACGCGCGACCAGGAGATGCTGAAGCGGTAGGCCTTGAGCCCGAGATCGCGCATCAGCGCGATGTCCTCCCGGAAGCGCCGGTAGTGGTCGCAGGCGACGTCGCCGGTGTCGCCGTCGCGCACCCTGCCGGGCGTGTGCGCGAAGCGGTGCCAGATGCTCGGGCCGGCCCCGTCGCCCAGCGGAGAGCCTTCGACCTGGTAGGCGGCGGTCGCCGCGCCCCAGAGGAACTGCGGGGGGAAGCGGTAGTCATCGCTCATGGAGATCTCCTTACTCCAGCTCGACGCGGAGGAGGTCGGGCCCCTCCGGGCGCCGCTGCGCGGTCAAGGCGTCCAGGGCGATGGCCGCGCCGCCCTTGCGGTATGGGTTATCGACGCGGGTGAACGTTAGTGGCTTTCCGTTGAGGGCGATGAGCCGCGGCGCGCAGCCTTCCTTGCCGGCCTGGATCTCCAGCTGCACCCTGCGGCCCAGCAAGGACAGCTCCGCGCGCAGCCCGCTCAGCTCCTTGGGGATCACCGGATCGACGATGAGCGCGTCTCCTTCGCGGCGCACTCCCAGCAGGCTGGTCACCAAGAGCGAGAGCGCGATCCCCGGCCCGCTCGAGTACACGCGCCAGCCGCCGTCCAGCGCGACCGTCCCCGCCGCCACCTGCGCGTAGTCCGCCTGCGCCTGGTACCGGTCGCGAAAGGCAGCGTCGGAGCTGGAGTAGTAGCAGTTTGCCTGGCGCAGGCTGGCCTGCGGCAACCTTTCCCGCAGCTGCACCGGGTGCGCCAGCGCCAGGGATCGCAGGAGGCCCTGCGCGTCGCCGAGGTGGGCCTGCATCTGCGCGTAGCGCAGGTGCGCGTGCGTGTACATGATGCCGATCTCGCGCCCGAAGAAGGCGGCGCTCTCCGCGCGCTGGAAGAGAAGCTCCGGGCCTCCGCGGTAGGGCAGGGGGCGATCGAAGAGGCGCGCGCCGTCCGGGCCCCAGAGGTGCTCGCGCATGATCTGGAGATGCGCCGCGGCCTCCTCGGGCGTGCACATGCCCTCGAGGATGGCGTGCATCATCGGCAAAAGGCTGTAGCGCACGCCCGTCCGGCGGTCGCGCGGGTGAAAGAGCAGCTCGGGCGCGGCGCCCTCGGGGAAGAGTCCGTAACCCGCGATGACACCATCGACCATCAGCAAGCGGTGGAAGTCGTCCCGGATGCGGAGGGTCTCTGCCTCCAGCGGCGCGGCTCGCGCGGGGTGGCCGGCGAACCGCAGGGCCTTGGCGAGAGCGGTCAGCGTCTGCTGGTGCAGCGTCACCGTCCAGGCGCTGCACAGCCTCTCGCGCAGGGAAGGGTCTTTGGGCTGCAGGGAGTCGTTCCAGTCGCCGTGGCCGTACGCCGCCAGCGCGGTGCCGGCCACGCGGCGCCGGGCGATGACGTCGAGGGCGCGGTCCACGTGCTGCAAGAGCGTCGCCGGCGGCCCGGTCTTGCCGGGCCCGCTGTAGAAAGGGACCTGCGCGTCGAAGAGGGAGCCGTCGCCCGTGCCCAGCACGGTGCGCGCCACCGCGAGCAGGGGCCAGAAGACGATGTCGCCGTGCGAGTCGCCCGCTCTCAGATCTCGCTCGCGCTCGAGGAACTGGAACCACTGGGGCCAGTCGCCGTCGGCGTTCTGGGCGGCGAAGACCCGGAGCACCAGGTCGCGGGCGGCCTCCGGGCAGTCGAGCGCGAGAAGCATCTCCAGCGGGCCCTGGCAGACGTCTCGCGTGCCCCAGCCCCCGCCGGTGTACTGCTCGAGCCCGCGCGGCGAGAGGTAGTGCACCAGCGCGTCGTGCAGCAGCCAGGGCAACATCTCCGAGAGGCGGCGCACCTCGCGCGCGGCGTCGCTGTCCCCCGTGGCGCGCAGCTCCGGCAGCAGGAGCGGCGCGGGCAACGAGGGCGCGCCGGCCACCAGCCGGCCGGACAGCTCCAGGCCAAAGGAGCTGGTGGGCTCGCTCTCCAGGCAGAGGAAGGGCAACCCTCGCGGCCGGCCATCGGTGAAGAGGCGCCCGTCGTCCAGCGCTTCCGCGTCCCCGAGCAGCGCCACGGCGAAGCCCCCGCCCGGGAAGCGCGCGTGCAGCTCACCGCCCTCGGGAACGCCGACGAAGACCTCCTTGCCTTGCACCCGCCAGGCGACTGGCGTTTCGGAGTTGCCGTCGTCGCCGCCGACTGCCAGGTGCAGCGTCGAGAGCCAGGCGACGTTGGGGCCGTCGAGGACGCGCGCGAGGAGGCTCAGGGCATTCTTTCCCGCCACCGCCGCGCTCACGACCTCGAGGGCGCCCCCGGAGTGCCGGTAGATGAAGCGGCAGGAGTCCGGCCGCATCTCGAAGGCCGAGGGCACGCCGAGGAGCTGCCAGGAGCCGCCCACCTCGACGAAGAGGCGCAGGCCGTGGGAGCGGAAGAGCCCGAGCCAGCTGTGCTGGGTGGACAAGAACCGGTTGATGCTGACGTGACCCTGCGTGACCATGGAGTGGAAGACGCCCGACATCCACACCGTGGAGGTGAGCGACGACTCCTCGGGCACGCGGCCCTGGCCCGTGCGCAGGAGGTGCCCGTGCGGGCGTTGGGTCCGCGCCTCCTTGGCGCGCAGCACCACGTGGGCGTTCTCGCCGCAGAAGAACGAGAGCAGCTCGCCGCCGTCGCGCTCCTCGTGGCGCCGCCCGGCGCCGAAGAGCCGGAGCAGCTCGGCCTCGTCCAGGTCGCGGCACTCGAGCATGGGGGCGGTGGCGAAGAGGGTGCGGCCGCCGGGCTGCGGTTCGTCCCCGGCCGGGCTCGAGGGCAGGAGCTCGAGCGCGGAGGCCCACGACAGCGCGGCGTCGACGGCGGAGAGATCCACGGCCGAGGTGGCCAGCGGATGATCGGCCTGCAGCGCCACGAAGAATCCACCCTCCCAGCGGGCGCCGGGCAAAAGCGCCACGGCCTCGTCCTGGATGGCCGCGAAGGCGTGCTCGTGCTGCAGCCGCTGTCCGGGCAGTCCGTTCGACACCCCGCCCGGCAGGCCGCCCAGGCGCGGCGCGAGCCCGTGGAGCTGCAGGCCGTCGGTGGCGAAGGAGACGCCGCGCCGGAGTGAGCCGACCACCGCCCAGGGATGCCGGCCGGCCTGCGCCAGGTTCTGCCGGGCGGCCACCACCCAGCCGCAGCGCGGGTGCTCCCACCCGCTCAGGTCGAGGTAGTGGCTGACGTAGTACTCGTTCACCCGCACGGCGCCGGGGCTCGAGAGCGCGAGGTCCTGGCCGAAGATCAGATCGGCGCGCTGCTCTTCTTGCGAGCGGTTCTCGAGCCGCACCTGCCAGCACCAGGCGGCCCGGTCGGGGGCGAGGGCGAGGCGCAGCTCGAGGTGCAAGCCCCGCCACTCGCCCGAGGCGTGAAAGCCCTCCGCGGCAGCGCGCCTCCGCAGGGGCGACTGCGGCCCGAGCAGCGGCACCGCCAGGACCTTCGCGCCGTGGTGCAGCCGCAGCCACAGGTTTGCGGGCGAGGGCTCCATGCCGTTGCCCATGAAGAGGTTTACCGCGAGGTCGCCGAATTCAACGACCCGCACGCCGCCGTCGCGGTTGAGCAGAAGGCTCAAGCCGGCGCTGTTGGTGATGCGCAGGGCTCCCGCGGGCTCGGCTGTGGGGAGGTCAGTCATGGGGCCCTTGCTGGTGGATCAGCTGCACCGTCGCGGGTCCGTTGGGGAGGACCAGCTCGCGGCCGGTCCAGGGCAGGTCGTTACCGTCGTGACGTGCCCGCGGCAACGGGCCGGCCAGCGGCCACGAGAGGCGCACCCCGCCCTGGGGCGCCAGGAGCCCCCCGGCCAGCTCGAGCTGGAAGCCGCTCCCCGAGGGCGTGAGCGCGTAGCTGAGCGGGCCCTGCGGCGTCGACAGGTTCTTCACGGCTACACCGGAAGCCATCCACGCCTCGCTCAGCCCCGCGCCCAGCACCAGGGCGTCGTCCTCCTCCCGCTGCCAGGCGAACATGTCGAGCACCGAGCGCAGGTAATCCGAGGCGACCCAGGCATGCGGCATGTCGCCGAGGAAGTGCGGCTCGCGCGGGTTTGGCAGCACCACCTCGGCCCACTGGTTCCAGCCCTCCGGCCGCCGGTCGTGCATGAAGAACCGGAGGAGCTCGTGCGCCCGTCCGGGCTGCCCCGTCCGCACCAGCGCGCCCACCATGCGCAGCTCGTAGGGCGTGTAGTCCTTCCACGGGCGCGTCCCCGCGGCGCGCTGCCGGGCCTCCTCCCAGTAGCGCTCGAAAGTCGCCTTGAGGAGCTGGGGCGGGACGCGGGCCTGCGCGGGGTTGAGCGCCACTGAGGTCGAGGTCGGGTCGAAGTCCCCGCGGTCGGCCGCGCCCGCGATGACGTCCACGCCGAAGCGCGCGGCGGTGGCCTCGAGCGACTGCGAGAGCTCTGCCTGGAACTCGTCGCGCCACCGCGCCCACTGCGTCGCCTGCGCCGTCTGGCCCAGGGCCTGGGCGATGACGACCGCGTCCTTGTAGCCGCGCAGCGCCCAGAAGTCGTCCCAGTAGGAGAAGGCGGGCTGGTCCGAATATCCCTCGTGGCTGATGGAAGGAGGCAGAAGGCCGCGCAGGTTCGCCGGGTGCGCTGCCGCGAACGCCGCGGTGCGCGTGCTCTGGCGCAGGCCCTCGAGCCAGGCGACGACCCGTTGCACCACCTCCCAGTGCCGGGCCAGGAAGGCCTGGTCCCTCGAGTGCCGCCACACCTCGGCCACCGCGTAGAGGTACTCGCCGTGGCTGTCGTTCTCGACCACGGGGTCGGCGCCGCGCGCATCCACGCAGCACGGCACCTTGCCCGAGGGGAAGACGAAGCCCTTGAACCAGTCCAGGTAGTCGCGCGCGGCCTCGAGCTCGCCCAGCTGCACGAGGCCCGCGACCATCATCGCTCCGTCGCGGATCCAGGACCGCGCGTACGAGCGCGTGCCCGGCTCGAGCGCGGCGCGATCCTGCGACATGAGGATGCTGGCGTGGGCCGTTCGCAGCGTGTCGGCCACCTGCCGCGAAGAGGCGGGCAGGGTCAGCTCCATCTTGCCGAGGCGCAGACGCCAGCCCGCGGCCACCTGGTCCATGCGCGCGTCGATGGACGGCGCGGCGGCGGGCCCGGGCCCCGTCCCGAGCGGCGCGCTGAAGCCGAGCACCCGCGTCTCGCCCGGCTGCAGCGTCAGCTCCCACTGCAGCAGCGCCGAGGCGTGGCCCTGTTCATCGGCGAGGTCGTGGAGCGGCTGGGCGTCGCGGAGCGGGCGCAGGTCGACGCCCCCGGCGAGGGGCAGGGCGGTGACGCGGCCCGGCGCCTCCGTGAAGGTCAGCTCCTTGCCGTTCACGGTCAGCCGCGGCGCCTGCCAGCGCAGCTGCTCGATCCGGCTCGCGCCGCCCGGCGTGTTGAGGAACTGCTGCGGCGGGTTCACCTGCCAGGGGCGCACGGCGAGGAGCAGCGTGAAGGCGCGCGCCGAGCCGGAGGTGTTGGTCAGCGCGTACCGCGCCAGGAGCTGCGGGGCTTCGGGCCGCCCCTCCGCTGCCGCCGCGATCTCGAGCGCGAACCTGCCGTGCCGCCAGCGCACCTCCGGCAAGGGCAGCTGTCCTTCGCGCAGCGCATGGGCGATCTCCACCTCGGCCCAGGTCACCAGCTGCCCCTCCGTCAGGACGGCCGGCTCCACGCTGAAGCCGCCCCGCCCGAGCTCCAGCGCGCCGTCCTCGCTCAAGAGCGCCGAGCGTTCTCCGCCCCCGGCGACCCCCACCAGCGCCCAGTAGTTCTGCTCGCCGAGGAAGGCCCGCGGGAGGTGGCCGCGCGGCGCGCGACGCGCCAGCTCTCCGATCACGGTGTTGAAGTCGGGCCACTCCTTGCTGTCGCGCAGGTCGGCGCGCAGCGGAGCCGCCGCGTCCAGCGCGCGAATCTGGAGGTGACGGGCCTCGCTCTCCGGGAGGTAGAGCGCGTCGAAGCCGCCGGAGCTCTTGCGCACGCGGCGCAGCACCGTCCAGCGCCGCGCGTCCGGCGAAGCCAGCACGTCGTAATCCACCTGCCGCACCTGCGCGGGCCACTGCAGCACGAGCCCGTTGAACTCGCGCGGCCGGAGCAGATCGAGCTCGAGCGTGCCTCCGCGCCTGCGGACCCGGGGGACGGGCCAGACGGCGGGATCGGCCTCGCGCTCCTCGATGGCCACCTCCGCGAGGCAGAGCGCGCCCTTGCCGCGGTCGCGCCCCGCCGCCACCGCCAGCTCCAGGGTCTCGGTGCGCACCAGCGCCTTGTCGGCGCTGGGCCCCCAGGCGAAGCTGAAGTGCCGCTCCTTGAAGGTGACGGAGGTCAGCTCCCGCGGCGGGGCGTAGCCCGGCCGGTTCACCCACCAGACGTTGTCGCCGCTTGCGTCCACCAGCTTGAGCTGGAAGTCGTTCACGCCGCCGCGTCCCTTGATCCGCACCCGCAGCGCGAAGGCGCGGGGCCAGCGCACGGGCAGCGAGCGCCGGAGGACCGCGTAGCCCGAGACGGAGCCGAAGTCGTACTCCAGGCACAGGCTGCCGTCGGCGTCGCGCCGCAGCCTCGCCTCAACCTGCTCGGACCCGATCGCCTTCCACGCGGAGGCGTCGCGAACGTCCGCGATGACGCGACCGCGGGCCGCTGCCGGCGCGCTTCCCGGGAGCAGCGCGAGGAGGAGGGCCGCCGCCATCATCCCTTCACGCTCCCGACCAGCAACCCCTGCATATAGTACCGCTGCAGGGCGAAGAAGAGCACCAGCACCGGCAGCACCGTGATCACCGCGCCGGCCATCATCAGCTCGACGTCCTGCACGTGCTCGCGGGACAAGGTGGCGAGCGCGACCGGCAAGGTCTGCATGTCGCGATCGGTGAGGACGATGAGCGGCCACATGAAGTCGTTCCAGCAGCCCATGAAGGCGAGCACCGCCAAGGTGACGATGATGGGCTTGAGGAGCGGCAGCACCACCTCGAGGAAGATGCGCCCCTCTCCCGCGCCGTCCATGCGCGCCGCCTCGAGGAGCTCGTCGGGAAGCGACTGCGCGTATTGCTTGACCAGGTAGATGCCGAAGACGCTCGCGAGCCAGGGCACCAGCACGCCGGGGGTGCTGTTGACGAGCCCCATCCGCTTGAGCATGAAGAAGAGGGGCATCATGGTGATCTGCGCCGGGATCACCAGGGCGCCGAGCAGGAGGCGGAAGATGCGCTCCCGCCCCCAGAAGCGCAGCTTGGCGAAGGCGTAGCCCGCGCTCAGGTTGAAGGTGAGCGAGAGCACGGCGGCCAGCACCGAGATGATCAGGCTGTTGAAGGCCTGCCGGATGAGGCCGTACTCGGCAAAGAGCACCCGGTAGTTCTTCAGCGTGGCGGAGGCCGGCAAAAGAGGCGGCGGATAGGTGCTGGCCTCGCCGGGAGTCATGAAGGAGGCGCAGACCATCCAGGCGAGCGGGAAGAGGGTGAGCACCGCCATCAGGGCCAGCGCGGCGTTGACCCCGAGGAAGCCGAGGCGCCGGTTCATGCCGCCCCCCAGCGCCGCGAGGCCTTCACTTGCAGGACCGTGAACCCGAACATGAAGAGGAAGAGCACGAAGGCTACCGCCGACCCGGTGCCCAGGTTCCACCACTTGAAGCCCTCTTCGTACATCAGGTACAGCACGGTGACCGTGCGCTGCGCCGGGCCTCCCTGGGTCATGACGTAGGGCTCGGCAAAGAGCTGGAAGTGGGCCGCCATGGTGAGGATGCTGACCATGAGCAGCATCGGGCCCAGCGCCGGAAGGGTGATGTGGCGGAAGACGGCCCAGGTCCCGGCGCCGTCCAGGTGCGCGGCCTCGTACTGGTCGGCGGGGATGGCCTGCAGGCCGGCGAGCAGGATGATCATGTTGTAGCCGAAGTTCTTCCACACCGAGAGCAGCGCGATGGCGGGCATCGCCCAGTGGGGATTGCCCAGCCAGTCGATGGGGTGGATGCCCAGCGACGAGAGGCCGTAGTTGAGGAGCCCGTAGCGGGTGTGCAGGAGGAAGCGCCACACCACCGCCACCGCCGCGAGCGTGGTCACCACCGGCACGAAGAGCGCGGTGCGGTAGACGCCCTTGAAGCGCGCCAGCGGCGAGTTGAGCAGGAGCGCCGCCACCAGCGAGGCGGCGACGGAGAGCGGCACGCCGACCACCACGAAGAAGAGGGTGTTGAAGAGCGCCTGCCAGAAGAGCGGCCGCTGGATCAGCTGGAGGTAGTTGGCCAGCCCGATGAAACGCACGTTGTGCAGGTCGGCCAGCGCGTAGATGTCGAAGTCGGTGGCGCTCATCACCAGCGCCGCCGCCACCGGCACCACGAAGAAGACGGCGATGGAGAGGAGCGCGGGGGCCACGAACAGCCAGGCCGCTTGCGTCGGCTTCATGGGCGCGCCCTCCGGTCGAGCATCCAGCGGCGCTTCTCGAGGATGAGGTCGGCGCGCGCATCCATCTCCTGCGCCACCTGCGCTTTGGGGATGTCGCCGTGCACGACCTTTTCCATCACCAGCCGCAGCTCGGTGGCAATGCGCTCCCACTCCGGCACTTGAGGAAGAGGGAGGACGCGGTCGAGCTGGTCGCGGAAGGCGCGGGCATAGGGGTCTTGCGCCAGCGCCGGGTCGGCCCAGGCCGAGCGCCGGGCTGGAAGGTTCCCGGTGAGCCGGTAGAACTGCTGCTGGACCGAGGTCCGGGAGAGGAACTCCACCAGCTTCCAGGCCGCGTCCTTATGGGTCGAGCGCCGGAAGATGGCCAGGCTCGAGCCGCCCGCGCTCGACGCGCCGGGACCCTTCGGTCCGGGCAGCGGCGCCGTCATCCAGGACGCCTGCAGCTCGGGAGGCAGCCGCCGCTTGAACTCGCCGATCTGCCAGGGGCCCGAGATGTAGAAGCTGAAGTAGCCGCGGGCGAACTCGTTCCAGACGTTGGCGACCTCGTTGTTGGTGACCGGAGGCGCGAGGTGCTTCT
>JAYWAJ010000195.1:0-5801 GCA_043782525.1 Deltaproteobacteria bacterium
GCCGGCGCCGCCGGAGCCACCCGCCTGCACGGCTGCGCGGCGGGCATCGGCGAGCGGGTCGGCAACACCGCCACCGACCAGCTCCTCGTCAACCTGAAACTGCTGGCCCACCCGGTCTACGGCCCCCGCGACATGGGCAAGCTCTGCCGCTTCGTCGAGCTGGCCGCGCGGGTCACCGGGCACCAGCTGCCGGTGAACTACCCGGTGGTCGGAGGCGACGCCTTCCGCACCGCCACCGGCGTGCACGCCGCCGCCATCATCAAGGCGCAGAAGAAGGGCGACCAGTGGCTGGCCGACCGCATCTACTCGGGCGTCCCCGCCGGCGAGTTCGGCAAGGAGCAGCAGATCGAGATCGGCCCGATGAGCGGCCTCTCCAACGTCAAGCACTGGCTGGCGCGGCACGAGATCCCCGCCGACGAGCCGCTGGCCAAGGCCGTCCTCTCCCGGGCCAAAGCAGGCAACCGCACCCTGACCGAGAGCGAGGTCGCGGAGATCGTCCGCGACCTGCGCAGCGAGGCGCGTTCGTGAACCATCCCCAGTTCAGCGGCATGAAGATCTTTTCCACCACCCTCGCCCGCGACCGCGAGGCCATGGGCGACAACATCACCCGCTGGCTCCACGACAACCCCCAGCACGAGATCGTGGACAAGATCGTCACCCAGAGCTCCGACAAGGAGTTCCACTGCCTGACGATCACGCTCTTCTACCGCGAGCGCCCGCGGCCCTGACGACTTAGACTGGGAGGAAGATGAGCCCGCGCGGTTCGCCGTCGATGTCGATGGGGGTGCCACCGCTCACGCGCGGCGTGAAGTGGCTGGGCGTGGTCACGCTGGCCGTCTCGGTGCTGTCGGCCTTCCTGGGCGATTCGGGCGCGGCGCTGGCGCGGCTGCTCATGTTCAGGCCCGAGGATCTCTTCCACGGCTGGGTCTGGCAGCTCTTCACCTATACCTTCCTCAATCCCGACCCCGTCGGGCTGCTCTTCGCGCTGCTGGGGCTCTGGCTCCTGGGCGCCGCGCTCGAGCAGCAGTGGGGGACGCGCCGGTTCGTCTCCTTCTACTTCCTCACCGGCGCGGCAGGCGCGCTGGCCACGGCGGTGATCGGTCTCCTCGCGCCCAGCGTCCGCCTCCATGTCTACTACGGCAACTGGGCCTCGCTGGAGGGGCTCATCGCCGCCTTCGCCGTGCTCATGCCGGAGGCGCGGATCTTTTTATACTTCGTACCTGTCCAGGCAAAATGGATGCTGCCCATCTCCGCCGGCATCACCGTCCTCTTCATGCTCATGACCGGCTGGCAGCCCTACCTGCCGCAGCTCTTCGGGCTGGGCGCCGGCGCGCTCTTCGCGGGAGGGGTGTCGCCCGGCAACATCCTGCTGCGGGCCAAGGTCTGGTGGATCGACCGGCGGCTGCGGCGCAACCGCCTCCGCGTCATCCGCGGCGCCGTCGACGAGGACGAAGTCCGCAGCGCCGACCGCGGCTCCGACAAATACCTTCACTGATCGGCCTCGGCCTTCCTGAAGCCTGACGCCTGAAGCCTGCCTCTACCCGTCCTTGATGTCCGTCGTCGCGTCCCGGGCGACGTAGATGCGGCGCGTGTTGGTGCGCGCGGCGTCGGCCGGCACCAGGAAGAAGCCGTGCTTGGCTTCGGTCCCGTCGCGGCTGCCCTCGATGTTGCGGCCGTCCGCGAAGGTGATCCGCACCTTGCCGCCCCGGGCGGGTTGCGGCTTCTCGCCCGGCGCCAGCATGAAGAAGATGGCCTTCACCTCGGCGTGGTAGACGGGCTCCTCCGCGCCGCCGCCCTGCGGGACCAGCGAGAACTGCGACTTGCCCAGGTCGACGTCCTTCACCGATCCACGCCGGGTGCGTCCGCCGCGGGTGTGGACCGCGACGCGATGCTCGCCCTGCACGAAGAGCACGCCCACCCCGACCGGCTGCATGGCCGCGAGCGGCTGCGTGCGCACCGGAGGCGGCGGCGCCTCGTCCTCGACGGGGACGAGGAGATCGGCGTCGTCGTCGGAGAGCTCGACGGGCTTCAGGAACTCCTCGGGGGAGGCCAGCTCCTCCGGCGGCCCCAGGTCCTCCGGAGGCTCGTCGTCGCCCGAGAGCGAGGCGCCCAGGGGCACCGAGCCGAACAACTCCTGCGCGGCGCCGGGCGTCGCGGTGATCTCCGGAGGCTCCGAGTCGAGCTGCTCCAGGGAGCTCGCGCCTGCGGGCGCCGCGTGCCAGGAGGAAGCGGGCGGCGCGACCGGCGCCGACCACTCGGGCGCGGCCGCCGCGGGGGTGGGCGCGTCCCAGGCCGGGGGCTCTTCGGCAGGGGCCGGCGCATCCCACGCCGACTGCTCCGTCGCCGGAGGAGCCGCGCCCCAGGCTTCTTCCCTGGAAGCCTCCTCGACGGGCGGCGGCGTCGACGACCAGTCCGGTCCGCTGTTGAGCGTGCCCCAGTCGGCGGCGGGCGGCGCGTCCGTCGCCGGCGCGGCGTGCTTCTTCACCTCTTGCCAATCGCCCGGCGGCGCTTCGGCCTTCCACTCGGCCACCGGCTCGCTGGCGGGCGGAGGCGAAGACCACACCTCATCGACGGCAGGCGCGGGAGCGGCAACTTCCACCGGCGGCACCTGCCAGGCGACGGCGCTGGTGGCGGTGACCTGATCCCATGCGCCCACGGCGGCGACGGCCGGGCCCGGCATCGGCTGGGGCGCCTGCTTCCAGGCCGGCTCGACGGCGGCGGGGGGCGGACCCGCCACCGGCTCGCTCCACGGGCTGGGGGTCTCGACCGCGGGCGCGGCGGCCAGCGCGCCTGCCCAGGCTGCGGAGTCGGCGGCGTGGGCGTCGGCGGTCCACGGATCGGAATCCCGGGCGGCCGGCGCGCCGGCGTCGGGAAGGAAGGCGGGCGCCGCCGTCGCGGGGGTGACGTCGGGCAGGAAGGCGGGCGAAGCCGTCGCGGGAGTGACGTCGGGAAGGAAGGCGGGCGCCGCCGTCGCGGGAGTGACGTCGGGAAGGAAGGCGGGCGACGCCGTCGCGGGGGTGACGTCGGGCAGCAACGCCGGGGGCGCCGGCGCGAGATCGTGGGCCGCCAGGAACGCCGGCGACGCAGAGGGAGGAGTCGTCTCCGGAAAAGCAGGGGGCGGCGCGGTGACCGGCGGCTCGGAGAAGGTGACGATGACCGAGGGCGGCTCCGACTCGGGCGGCGGCGCCAACTGGGGCGGGTCCGCGTGGGCGCCGCCCCAGGCGTCGGGGGCTTCCACCGCCTCGGCGACCGGCGCGATCGGCGGCAGCGCCTCCTGCTCGAGCGCTTCCGGCTGCGGCAGCCCGTCGAGGAGAAGCAGCCGCGGCTGGGCGATCCCGAGGGCGCGGACCGGGCCGCGCAGGCCTTCTGACCAGTCGCCCGCGAGCGGATCGACCAAGGCGTGCAGCGCCGCGACGGCGCCCTCGGCGGGGAAGGGCGTGGTCGCCCGGGAGTCGGTGGCGTCGGACATGTCTGAGGCTCCGCCGAAAGTTGCCGGGAGAATACCAGACACCCCCGGGCAACGCCGCGCTCCTCCGCAGCAAAATCGACCGCGTCGAATTTACCTGCCTGCCTCCAGCCGTTATAAGGACCCGATCATGCCCGCCCTGGTGAACATTGGCGCGCGCCAGAAGGCGCAGGAGCCCGTCCGCCCCGGGACGGAGGCCTACCTGCCCGTGACCCTGGAGGAGGCCCGCGCCAGAGGGTGGCAACAGCTCGACGTGGTGCTGATCAACGGCGACGCCTACGTCGATCACCCCACCTTCGGGGTGCCGCTCATCGGTCGCCTGCTCGCTGCCCGGGGGTACAAGGTAGGGATCGTCTCCCAGCCGCGCTGGGACGAGGCCAGCGGCGGGGAGGACTTCCTCGCCTGCGGCAAGCCGCGGCTCTTCTTCGGCGTCTCGAGCGGCAACATGGACTCGATGGTCAATCACTACACCGCCGGCAAGAAGCGGCGGACCTCGGACGCCTATACGCCGGACGCGGCGCCCGGACAGCGTCCCGACTATGCCACCGCCGTCTATGCGCGCCGGCTGAAGAAGCTCTTTCCCGACGTGCCGGTGGTGATCGGCGGGGTCGAGGCTTCGCTGCGCCGCCTGGCGCATTACGATTACTGGAGCGACCGCGTCCGCCAGTCCATCCTCGCCGATTGCCCGGCGGATATCCTCGTCTATGGAATGGGCGAGTCGCCCATCCTGGAAGTCGCGCGGCGGCTGGCCGACGGCGAGGACATCTGCGGCCTCACCGACATCCGCGGCACCGCGGTGCGCTTCCGCGACGACAAAGAGCAGAGCTGGCGCCACCTCACGGGCCCGCGCGACCGCGAGGAGATCTGGCTGCCGACCTACCAGCAGATCACCGCCGACAAGAAGATCTACGCGGAGTTCTCGCGGCAGTACCATCTCGAGCACAACCCCGACAACGCGCGCATCCTCATCCAGAAGCACGGGCGCGACCTGGTCTACCTCAACCCGCCGGCGCCGCCGCCCGATACCGCCCTCCTCGATTGGGAATATGAATTGCCTTTTACCCGCCTGCCGCACCCGATGTACGGCGCGCGCAAGATCCCGGCCTGGGAGCAGATCCGCTTCTCGGTGACCATCATGCGCGGCTGCGCGGCAGGCTGCAGCTTCTGCTGCATCACCGAGCACCAGGGGCGCGACGTGGTCTCGCGCAGCGAAGCCTCGGTGCTGCGCGAGATCGAGTCGCTCAAGGAAGTTCCCGGCTGGACCGGCGTGGTCTCGGACATCGGCGGCGCCACCGCCAACATGTGGCACATGGTCTGCACCGACGACGACTGGCACCGGGCCTGCCGCCGCGCCTCCTGCGTCTATCCCACCGTCTGCGAGAAGTTCGGCACCGATCACGCGCCATTGATTCAATTGATGAAGAAGGCGCGCGCACTGCCGGGCGTGAAGCGGGCCTTCGTCGCCAGCGGGGTCCGCTATGACCTGGCCTTCGCCGACGCGGAGCACGGCGACGAATACATCCGCGAGCTGGTGGCCAACCACGTCGGCGGGCACTTGAAGATCGCCCCGGAGCATATCTCCCCCGGCGTCGTCAAAGTGATGAAGAAGCCGGGCAAGGAGATGTTCGCGCGCTTCAAGGATCTCTTCGAGAAGTATTCGGAGGAAGCGGGCAAGGAGCAGTACCTGGTCCCCTATTTCATCTCCGGCCATCCGGGCTGCGAGGTGAAGGACATGGTCGAATTGTCCGACTACCTGGACGAGAACGGCTGGCGGCCCCAACAAGTTCAGGACTTCACCCCGACGCCGATGACGCTGGCCACCGATATGTATTACTCGGGATATCATCCCAATACCGGCAAGCCGGTGCACGTGCCCCGCGGCGCGGACGAGAAGGCGATGCAGCGCGCCTTGCTGCAGCCGCACCTGCCTCCCTATCGCGAACTGGCCCGCAAGGCGCGGCAGCTGGCGGGAGCGCCGGCGCCGCCCAGGCGCAAGGTGCCGCGCGCCGGCAAGGTCCGCCCCAGCGACAGCTTCGAGGGCTAGGCTTTCTTCCTCGTCGGGAACTTCTCTTCCAGCTCCTCGATGGTCCGCGGCCAGTCGTCGTGCAGGAGCCGCGCCAGGCTGCGGTCGGAGAGCAGCTTTCCGCCCGTCTGGCAGCGCGGGCAGTAGTTGGTCTCGTTGTCCGCATAGGCGATGCGCTGCACGCTGGTCCCGCAGACCGGGCAGGGCTCGCGATGGCGCCCGTGCACGGCCATCCCCTTGCGGAAGGCGGTGTCCTTCTCGGGGAACTTGTCGACGGCCTCCGCGCGCAGGGTCTGCGTCCACTCGCCGAGC
>JAYWAJ010000196.1:0-39028 GCA_043782525.1 Deltaproteobacteria bacterium
TCGGCGCCCGCCTCGAGGAGCTGCTCCAGGCGCAAGGCGCGACGCTGGGCCACTTTCCCTCCTCGCTGCGCTCGGCCACCGTGGGCGGCTGGCTCGCCACCCGCAGCGCCGGGCAGCTCTCGAGCCGGTACGGAAAGATCGAGGACCTGGTCATCGCCGTCGAGGCGGTGGACGGCACCGGGGCGATCCTGCGCACCCTCGACGGCCCCAGCGCCGGCCCCGACCTCACCCAGCTCCTGGTCGGCAGCGAAGGAACGCTGGCCGTCCTCACCAGCGCGCGGCTGCGCATCTGGCCGCGGCCTTTGCGGCAGTGGGTGCGCGGTGTGCGCTTTCCCGATCTGCAGCAGGGCTTCCGCGCGCTGCGGTCGGTGATGCGCTCGGGGCTGCGGCCGTCGTTTGCGCGCCTCGCCGACCCCCTCGACACGCTCCTCGCCGGCAAGAGCGGGCCCGCCGTGCCGCAGCCCCTCAAATGGGTGGTCGAAGGCGCGCAGGCCGAGGCGCTGCGGCTCGCGCTGCGGGCGCCCGCGCTCCTCAACCGGCTGGTCGAGGCGCTGCCCAAATCGTCGCTGCTGGTCTTGGGCTTCGAGGGAGATCTGGAGGACGACCTCGCCGAGGAGGGCGACGCCGCGCTCGCCCTCTGCGAGGCGGAGCAGGGCGAAGACCTGGGCCCCGCGCCGGCCGAGCGCTGGCTCTCGACCCGCTACCAGGCCCGCTTCCAGCAGGCCAAGCTGTTCTCCGCGGGCGCCTTCGAAGACACGCTCGAAGTGGCCACCACCTGGGACCGCCTCGACGCCCTCCACATCGCCGTCCGGCATGCGGTGGCCGGACTGGCGCTGGTGCGCGCGCACTTCTCGCACGTCTACCTCGAGGGGTGCTCGGTCGAGTTCAGCTTCATCGGCCTCGCCGGCGCGACGGCGGAGGACGTCGCCGGCGGCTCGCGCGACGAGGCCGAGGTCGACCTGGAGGAGGGCGAGGCGCGCTACGACGCCTGCTGGAAGGCGGCGCTCTCCGCGGTGGCCGACGCCGGCGCGACCCTCAGCCACCACCACGGCGTCGGGCTGGCCCGGCAGATCCTCCTGCCCCGCGAGCACGGCGAAGGCATGCGGCAATTGCGCGCCTTGAAGCAGGCCTTCGACCCGCACGGGGTCTTGAACCCCGGAAAGCTGCTCTTGTGATCGACCGCCTCCGCCAGGACCTGGGCGCGAGCGGCGCCGCCATCGTCGAGGAGCCGCAGGGCGGCTACCGGGTGACACCGCCCAGCATCGCCTCGCTGGGGCGGGCGGTGGCGGTGGTCCGCGCCTGGAAGCTGCCCCTGCGTGTTCGCGGAAGCGGCGATGCGCCGGGCAACGCCCGCGGCGTCCTGCTCGACGTCGGCTCGCTGGACCGCATCGCCTCGGTGGACGGCAGGACCGGCATCGTGCGCGTCGAGGCCGGCTGCAGCGTGGCCGCGCTGGAGGCGGCGGCGCGCCGGGAGGGTGCGACGCTGGGGCCGCTCTTGCCTTCGGTGCGGGCGGGCTCGGTGGGCGCCTGGCTCGCGGGGCCGACGCGCGGTGAGCGCGGGATCCCGGGGTCGCGCCGGGAGACGGCGGCGCTGAGCGTGACCGCGGTGCTCGGCGACGGCCGCCTGGCCGAGAGCCGCGCGGCGCCGCGCTCCGCCACCGGACCCGATCTCGATCACCTGGCGCTGGGCGGCAGCGGCCGGCTCTGCGTGGTGGCGGCGGCGTGGATCCGGCTCTTTCCGGTGTCGCCCGCGCTGGCCTCTGCCTGGAGCTTGCGCTCGCTGCCCACCGCCGTGGCGGCGCTGGAGAAGCTCTGCCTCGAGCGCTCGGCCCCGGCCCGCGCCCGCATCGTCGGCTCCGGGGACGGCGCGCGGCTGGCGATGGCCTGGGAAGGCCTCGAGACGGCGCCGATGGAGCGCGACCGGGCGGCGCGGATCCTCGCCGGGCTGGGGGCGACGCCGGAGTCCGATCGGGGCGCGAACCCGTGGCTGCGCGAGCCGGCGTCGGGGGATGCCATCGAGGTGGACGCGCGCTGGGCCAGCCTGCGCGGCTGGTCGCAGCAGGGCGAGCTGCAGTTCTTCGGGATGCACGCGGGGGGCGCCTTCGCGACGCTGGCGCTGCCGGACGCGCGCGGCGCCGAGGAGGCCGCGGCGCTGGCGCGGGCCGCGGGCGCACGGGTCATCGCCCCGCGCCGGATGCGCGACGCCGGTCCTGCCTGGGAAGCGATGGGGGCGGGCGCCGTCTGGCGCAGGCTCCTCGAGGCCCTCGGCGTCGAGGAGGCCCCGTGACGCTGCGGCGCGCGCAGGAGCTGTGCCTCGCCTGCCCGAAGATGTGCAGCTTCGCCTGCCCGGTGAGCGACGCGACTTCCCGCGAGGCGCTGACGCCTTGGGGCAAGGTCTCCCTGGCGGCGCTCTCGGGACGGTCGCCGGACGCCTCGGCGGCGCTGGCCTTCGCGGGCTGCACCGGCTGCCACCGCTGCGCCGTCTACTGCGCGCACGACAACGACGTGCCCTCGATCCTCTACGCCGCGCGGGCGGCGGCGGTGCGCGCGGGAACAGCGCCCGCGGCCTTCTCCGACCTGCCGGTGCGCTTTGCGGCGCTGGGTCACAGCGAGACGGCGGATCTGGCCGCCGCCCACGCCCGGCTGCGTACCGGCCACGGCGACGCGCTGCTCTTTCCCGGCTGCGACGCGCTCGCACAGGGAGGTGAGGAGGCGCGCGACGCGCTCTTCGTCGCCAAGGAGCTGGGCGCGCCGCTGGGCCTCGTCCCCGAGGGCGCGCTCTGCTGCGGGCAGAAGCTGGTCGAAGGCGGCCATCCCGAGCTGCACGCCGCCCACCTGGGGCGCGTCCGCGCGCTGCTGGCCAGGCCGCGCCAGCCGGTGCACCTCGTCTTCCTGCAGCCGGGCTGCGCCCGCTCGGTCCTCGAGAGCTGGGGCCTGCCGGAGGGCTCGCGCGTCGAGCACCTCACCAGCTACCTTGCCCGCGCGCTGGCGGCGCTGCCCGACCGATCGCGCCCGCCGCCGCTCGAGGAGAGCCTCGTCTGGCACGACCCCTGCGAGCTGGCCCGCGGCCTGCGGGAGCTGACGGCGCCGCGCGCGCTGCTGGCCGCCGCCGTGAAGGACTTCCGCGAGCCGGAGCGCTCGGGCGTCGACACCAGCTGCTGCGGCGCCGGCGGCCTCTTGCAGCGCACCATGCCCGAGGTCGCCGCGCAGCTCGCCGCCGGGCGCCGCGCCGAGCTGGACGCGGCCGCCTCCAGCGCCGCTGCCCTGCCTCCTGCCGCCGCCGCCCCGGCTCCTGCCGCCGCGGTCACCTCCAGCCCCGCTTGCGCCGCCGCGCTGGGTGCGGCTGAGGTAGTCTCCGTCCTCGCGCGCTGGCTCGCGCAGGGGGCGTCCCGCGGATGAAGCCATTCATCGTCGTCAACCCGCGCTCGGCGGGCGGGGCTACCGCGCGCCACTTCGACACCATCGTCCAGGCGGTGCGCAACGCGGTGGGCGACTGCGCGCACGCCTTCACCGAGCGCCCCATGCACGCCGCGGCGCTCACCCGCACCGCGCTGGAAGGCGCCCACGACCTCGTCGTCGCGGTGGGCGGCGACGGCACCATCAACGAGGTGGTCAACGGCTTCTTCGAGGAGGCGCAGCCGGGCGTCCCCTCGAGGCCGCTGCGGCCCGGCGCCGCGCTGGGCGTGCTCCCGCGCGGCACCGGCGGAGACCTGCGCCGCAGCATCGGCCTCGACGGCGACGTCTTTCGCAGCGCCGCGCGGCTCAAGGGCGAGCGCCTCGCCGTCGACGTCGGCCGCGTCGACTACCAGACCGACGCCGGCCTGCCCGCCGCCCGCCACTTCATCAACGTCGGCGAGGTGGGCGTGGGCGTCCGCGTGGTCGACCTGGCCAACGCCTCCAGCAAGATCCTGGGCGGCAAGCTGACCTTCATGCTCGCCTCGATGCGGGCGCTGATCGGCTGGCGCGACCTCGAGATCCGCGCCTCTTTCGATGGCGGCCCGGCGGAGGACCTCTCGGTGACGACGCTGGCCATCGCCAACGGCCGCTACTTCGGCGGCGGCATGATGGTGGCCCCCGAGGCGCGGCTGGACGACGGGCAGTTCCACCTCACCATCTGGAGCGGCTTCACCCTCGGCGACTTCGTCCTCAAGAGCGCGTCCATGTACGACGGCACCCACCTCAAGCTTCCCGGTACCCGCACGCGGACCGCGCGCACCGTGCACCTCGAGGCCCGGGGCCCGGAGCCGGTGGGCATCGAGGTGGACGGCGAGCGCATCGGCAGGCTGCCCGCGACCTTCACCGTGCTGCCGGGGGCGCTGCACCTCGTGAGCTGAAAACCCGCGCATTTGGTGCGGGGGCGCCGGGGCCTTATCCTCTGGGGCTGGAGGAAACGCCGCCCATGCTGCTCCTCATCGTCGCGCTCATCGCCACCGACGTCGTCGCCCTCTCCGAAGTCTCGCAGGTGAAGGACCTCTGCGCCGCGCTGCGGGAGATGCCCGCCGCCGAAGACGCCGACCCCGCCCAGGCCGCCGCCGCCCACCAGGCTGCGCTGGCCCGCCGCGACGCGGCGCTGGGCCGCTGGTACCGGACGGAGATCCCCTCCAAGGGCTTCGTCTTCGGGCGCTACCGCGCGCAGGACAAGCTCCTGGAGCTGGACGGCGACCGTCCGGCGCGAGCGGTCGAGGGGACCCTGTCGCTCGACCTCGACGGCGTCGACGAGGTCGCCTTCAACGCCACGCCGGAGCAGGTGTCGCTGTGGAGCAAGGCCAAGAAGGCCGGCACCCTCAAGCTCGCGGTGGTGTGGCAGCCGCAGGGAGATCGCTGCGCGGGCAGCGCGGTGGCCGAGGCCTGGCGCATCGGCGGGAAAGTCCGGTCGTGGGAGCTGGTCGGCGAGTCGGGCCTGCTGGCGGCGGCGGACTCCGACGGCGAGCCGGTGGGCGGCGTTCCGCATGCGGTCAAGGTTTACAAGGTCGCGCTGGAGTCCGACGCCGCGCCGCCCGACGACGACGGGCGCAACCGGCTCTCGTCGGCGCAGGCCGCGCTGAGCAAGTGCGCGGCAGGGGCCCAGCGCGGCGGCAACGTGCTGCTCTCGTTCGCGGTGCAGGGCGGGCGGGTGCGCGAGGCGCAGGTGATCATGGACTCGCTGCGCGACGAGAAGGCCGCCGGCTGCGTCGCCCACGCCGTCAACGGCGCCGAAGTCGGCGGCACCGGCCGCGGCACCGCCTCGATCTCCTTCGAATAGTTTCGGGGACACCATACGCAACCCGCCATGCCAATCGGCGCGTTGGCACGGGTTGCGTATGGTGTCCCCTTAATGTGCGTCCGCCCAGGTGGCGCCTTCGCCCAGCTCGACCTCCAGCGTGACGGCCAGGTCGGCGGCGCGGCGCATCTGCTCGACCACCAGCGGGCCGACGGCGGCGACCTCCTCCGGCGGCGCCTCCAGCACCAGCTCGTCGTGGACTTGCAGCAGCATGCGCGCCCGGTACTTCCCGCGCAGCGCCGCGTCGACGTTGAGCATCGCCTGCTTCACCAGATCCGCCGCCGTCCCCTGGATGGGCGTGTTCACCGCCGTCCGCTCGGCCGCGCTGCGCACCGTCGGGTTCTTCGAGTTGATGTCCGGCAGGTAGCGCCGGCGGCCGAAGAGCGTCTTCACCATGCCGGTGGACCTGGCGGTCTCGATAGTGCCGTCCAGCCACTGCTTCACTTTCTGGTAGCGGGCAAAATACTTTTCGATGATCGCCGCCGCCTCCGACGTCCCCAGGCCCAGCCGGTGGCCGAGCCCGAAGGCGGAGAGGCCGTAGGCGATGCCGTAGTTGATCATCTTGGCGATGTCCCGCTGCTGCCGGCTGACTTCGGACGCGGGAATTCCAAAGGTCTCCCCGGCCGTGCGCGCGTGCAGATCCTCCCCGGAGGCGAAGCTCTCGCGCAGCACCGGGTCGCCGGAGATGTGCGCGAGGATCCGCAGCTCGATCTGCGAGTAATCGGCGGAGAGGAGCCGCCAGCCGGGCTGCGGAATGAAGGCCTCGCGGATCTTCGCCCCGATGGGCGTGCGGATGGGGATGTTTTGTAGATTTGGATTGATCGAGCTGAGCCGCCCGGTCGCCGCCACCGCCTGGTCGAACGTCGTGTGCAGCCGCCCGTCCTTGCCCAGCGTGGCCGGCAGCGCGTCGAGATAGGTGTTCTTCAGCTTGGTCAGCTGCCGGTGCTCGAGGATCTTCGCCGGCAAAGGATGCTGCTCCGCCAGCTCCTCCAGCACCTCCTGATCGGTGGAGGGCCCGGTCTTGCCGCGCTTGAGGACCGGCAGCCCCATCCGCTGGTAGAGCACCTCGGCGAGCTGCTGGTTCGAGCTGGGCAAGAACTCGCCGCCGGCGATGTGGAAGATCTCGCGCAGCAGCAAGCCGATCTGCAGCTCCACCTCCTGCGAGAGCTGCTGCAGCCGCCCGGTGTCCAGGTTGATTCCCGCCAGCTCCAGGTCGGCGAGCACCGGGACCAGCGGCAGCTCCAGCCCGGAGTAGAGCTTCCACAGCTCGGCGTCGTTGCGCAGATCCTCGCCGAGCGCGTCCGCCAGCCGCCGCGCGCCTTCCACCAGCGCGCAGGCCGCGGCGCTCACCTCCTCGACGGAGAGCTCCGGCAGCGGCGTTGCCTTCTTGCCCTTGCCGCTCTTCTCGCAGAGGTCCTTGAGCAGGGGCAGCTCGCAGGAGATGCGCTCGCGGGCCGTCTGCTGGAGCCCGTGGTCGCGCCCGGTCGGGTCGAGGAGATAGCTCGCCAGCCGCGCGTCGATGCCCAGTCCCGCCAGCTGCACGCCGGCGCGGCGCCAGGCGTCGAGGTCGCGCTTGAGGTCGTGGCCGTCCTTGATCACGCCCGCGTCCTCGAGCAGCGGCTTGAGCAGCGCGATGGCCCCCGCGGCGCCCAGCTCGGGGGCGGCCGCGAACAACACCCCCGACCCGCCGCGCGGCCGGTGGCCGAGCGGCAGGTAGACCGACTCGTCGGGCAGCGAGATGGCGAGGCCGAGCAGGTCGTCGCGGAGCGGCTCGTCCTCGCTGGTCAGGGTCAAGAGGGCGAAGCGTCCGGCGGCGCGGGCCCGGGCCACCAGCTTCTCGACGGCGGCCAGATCGCCCGCGGTCGACCGCGCTCCCGAGGGCGGCGCCGCCGGCGGGCGGGGGAGGTCCTTCACCAGCCGCACGAACTCCAGCTCGGTGAAGAGGGACCGCGCCATGGGCTCGTCGATGGGCTTGCGCAAGAGCTCGTCCAGCTGCACGGTGAGCGGCAGGTCGTCGTAGAGCGCGATGAGCTTGCGCCCCAGCCGCACCTTGTCGAGCGAGGCGAGCAGGTTCTCGCGCAGCTTGGGCTTCTTCACCTTGCCGGCGTTGGCCAGCACGTTCTCCAGCGTGCCGTACTCTTTGAGGAGGCTGGCGGCGGTCTTCTCGCCGACGCCGGGGACGCCGGGGATGTTGTCGACCTTGTCGCCGGTGAGCGCGAGCAGGTCGCCCACCTGTCCCGGCGGCACTCCCCACTTCTCCTCGACTTCCTTGGGGCCGTACCACTTCTCGTACATCGAATCGTAGGAGCGCAACGAGTCGTCCACCAGCTGCATCAGGTCCTTGTCGCCGGTGACGATGACCACCTCCCAGCCCTGCGCCCGGGCGCGGCGGGCCAGGGTGGCGATGACGTCGTCCGCCTCGTAGCCGGAGAAGCCGATGGCCGGCACGCGCATCGCCTCCAGCACGCGGCGCACCAGCGGGAACTGCGGGGTCAGGTCCTCGGGAGCGGCGCCGCGCGTCGCTTTATATTCTGTATAAATCTCGCTCCGCTTGGCCTTCGCCTCCTCGTCGAAGGCGACCGCCAGGTGGGTGGGGCTCCCTTCGCGGATGGCGCGCAGGAGCATGGTGGTGAAGCCGTAGACCGCGTTGGTGGGGACGCCCGAGCGGGTCGAGAGGTGGGGCAGGGCGTGGTAGGCGCGGAAGATGGCGTGGGAGCCGTCCACCAGCCAGAGCGAGGGCATGGGCCGCTTCTAGCACGATGATATAGATGCCGCAGGGAGAGCCATGGGACGTCTCGACGGCAAGGTCAGCCTCATCCTCGGCGGCACCGGCAACGTCGGCGAAGGAATCGTGCGCAGCTTCCTCGAGGAGGGAGCGTTCGTCATCGTGCCGTCGCGCTCGCCCGAGCGCCTGCAGGGCCTGCGCAAGCTGCTCGGCGCTGCTGCCAACGAGCGGCTGGTGACGGTGCCCGCCAACACCGGCACGGTGGCCGGCGCCGAAGCCCTGCGCGATCAAATCCTCCAGCGGATGAAGCGGCTCGACGCGGTGGTGGCCTCGCTGGGCGGCTTCCGCGAAGGCGCGCCGCTGGTCGAGACCTCGCTGGAAGACTTCGGCAGGATCCTCAGCGACAACCTGCTCTCGCACTTCATCGCCGCCCGGACCTTCATCCCGGTGCTGAAGCCCGGCGCGACCTATACCTTCATCGCCGGCCTCGCCGGGGAGATCCCGCAGCCGCGCACCGGTCCGGTGGCCGTGGCCATGGCCGGGCAGCAGGTCCTCCAGCGGGTGCTCGCCGAGGAGCTGCGCGATTCGGGCGTGCGCATCAACGAGCTGCTGGTGAAGTCGGTGCTGTCCCGCGCCCGCGGCGAGCCCGGTCCAGAGACGTTGACGGCAGAGGAGGTGGGCGCCTTCGCCGCCCGGCTCGCCTCCACCGACGGCGCGCATTGGCACGGCGTTCAAATCCGCCTGCTCGACCGCACCACCTACGAAATGGCCATGCGCTAGACTCTCGCTTGCGGAGGTCCCATGCTCGCCGTCCTCGTCTTCCTCGCCGCCGCCGGCGCGCTGCTGGCGCTCGTCGCCACCCGGCCCGACGCCTTCCGCGTCGAGCGCAGCGCCACCATCGCGGCGCCGCCCGCGGCGGTCTTCGCGCTGGTCAACGACTTCCACCAGTGGGCGCGCTGGTCGCCGTGGGAGAAGCTCGATCCGCAGATGCACAAGGCCTTCGAAGGCGCGCCGTCGGGGGTGGGCGCGTCGTTGCACTGGTCGGGCAACAAGAAGGCCGGCGAAGGGCGCATGACCATCACCGAGAGCCAGCCCACCACGCATCTGGTCACCGCGCTGGAATTCATCCGTCCCTTCGCGGCCAGCAACGTCGCCGCCTTCGCGCTGGCTCCCGGCCCGGGCGGCGTCGCCGTCACCTGGTCGATGACCGGCCGCAACAACTTCATGCTCAAGGCCTTCGGCCTGTTCGCGAACATGGACAAGCTGATCGGCAAGGACTTCGAGGAAGGGCTCGTCAACCTCAAGCGCGTCGCCGAAGAGGGAACAGCCATCGCAGGGCCCCCAGCATCCGCTTGACCCGCAGCCCCAGCGCCTGGATGGCCTGCGCCTTCTCTTTCGAGAGCGCGCCCAGGGTGCAGGCCAGGTCCACGGCGTCCCGTCGCCGTCGCCATTGCAATCGACTCCGAATACGACTGCGACCTTGTCGACCGCGACTGCGAGGATCACCTTCACCCTACCGGCACTTCTCCAGCGCCTTTTGCGCCTCGCTGTGCGCCGGGCTGGGCGGTTCCCCCCGGGTGATGTGCGCCGCCACCGCGAGCTGATCGCAGCTGGGGCTGCTCCCGAGGATGTTCTCCGCGACCTTCTCCAGCCTTCCCAGCTGGTCGAGCAGGTGCGGGTCTCTCGGGTTCACCGCCAGCCCCTTCATCCATTCGTCGTACGCGCTCGCGTATTGCAGCCGCTGCAGCTTCTCGTCGCCGGTCTTGCCGTGCGCCGACGCGAGCGTGTTGCGCATCTGCCGGCCGAAGAAGCTGGCGGCGCCCGCCGGCAAGAGCGCCGCGTCCGCCTGCAGCGCCTCCCGCCAGGCGGCATCGGTGCGGTCGAGCGCGCCGCCCAGCATCGCCGTCTGTCCTTCGCGGAAGCGGCCGTCCACGACCTTGATCCGCTCGATGGCCTCGCCCGCGCCGGGCTTGCGCGCGGTCCCTCCTGCGCTCAGGGTCCGCAGCGCTCCGGAGACCTCGCCCCGCGCGTACTGCGCGATGGCGCTGCGCACCGACGGGTCCAGATAGAGCGCCGCCAGCGCTTTTTCGTCCAGCGCGCCCTCGGTGGCGACGGCCTCGTCGCCAAAGAGCGGGGCGAGCTGCTGCGGGCAGGACCAGGGCACCCGCCGCGACAGCTTCTTCTCGGCCGCGCGCAGGGCCCGGAGCAGGGCGTCGTCGTCGAGGTTGCCCTGCTGGCACTTCACGTCCAGCGCCCGCGCGCACTGCTCGGCCACCTCCTGCGGGTTGTCGCGGGGCGCCGTCCGGCAGCTCGCCCCGCGGGTCCGCAGCACGGTGGAGGCAAGCTCCTTGGCCTTGATCCGCGCCCGCGGGAAGTAGCGGCTCTGCGGCGGCACCTGCGCCAGCAGCTGCAGCGCCTCGTCCTCGCGGCCCACCTGCGCCTTGGAGAGGGCCTCGCCCAACACTTTCTGGCTCTGCTGCTCGCGGCGCGCCTGCGCCAGAACTTTGCGGGGCGCCGGCGCCAGCGGGTCCTTGCCGATGGCCAGCTGCGCCAGCCGCGCCGCCTCGTCGAAGCGCTCGCTCTCGAGGGCGGCCTGCGCCTGGTCGGCCAGCGCCGCGACCGCGTCGCCGGGATCCTCTGCCCCCGGCCCGGCCTTGCGCGCGGGACGCAAGACGATGGCCATGGCCACCGCGAGGATGACCGCCCCCAGCGCGCCCACCAGGAGCTTCTGCCGTCCCGCCCGGGTCAGGCCGGCGGGCGGCTTCCAGAAGAGCAGCTCGACGTCGCCGAAGCGGAGCCTGGCGCCTTCGGGCACCAGCGCCGGCTCCTTGCCGATGGGCTTGCCGTCCAGGAACGTTCCGTTGCCCGACTCCAGGTCGCGCAGCCGGTAGACGCCGCGGTCGTCGCGCGCCAGCTCGGCGTGGCGGCGGGAGACGGAGTCGTCGTCGAGCACCACGTCGCAGTCGGCGCCGCGCCCGACCACGGCCCTGGCGGGCAGGCGGATCTGCTTGCCTCCGCCGGTGGCGCGCAGCGCGGCACCCTGGCCCACTCCCTCGACCTTCCGCGCCGCGGCGGCGATGGCGACCTTGACGTCGCCGATCTCGACCGGCGCTCCCGGCGCCACCTGCGCCGGCTTCCCGATGCGCGCGCCGCGGACGAAGACGCCGTTGTGGGAGCCCAGGTCCTCGACCAGCAGCGCGCCTTCGCGCACGAAGAAGCGCGCGTGCCGCCGCGAGACGTCCTTCGACAGCAGCACCACGTCGCAGCCGGCGTCCCTGCCGATGAGCAGCTCACCGTCGCTCAGTCGATGGCTCTGGGGCTTGCCGCCCGGCTCGGTGAACGTCAGCGTGAACAACGCGGAGCGCCTCTCATGGGTGCGGACCGAGCCGAGGCTCCCTAGGCTTCTTCGCGGAAGATGTCCATGTTCACGGGGATGCCGCGCCGCTGCAGGTCGTCGTAGAACTTCGGCACGAAGCCGGTGGCGATGAAGCGCCCCTCGACCTTGCCGTCCGCGTCGAAGCCTTCCTGCTTGAAGGTGAAGATGTCCTGCATGGTGATGATGTCCATCTCCATGCCCGAGACTTCGCTGATGGCCGTGACCTTCCGGGTGCCGTCGGCGAAGCGCGTCTGCTGGATGATCAGGTTCACCGCGCTGGCGATCTGCTCGCGGATGGCGCGGATGGGCAAGTCCATGCCGGACATCAGCACCATGGTCTCGAGGCGGCTGAGCGCGTCCCGCGGCGAATTGGCATGTAACGTCGTGAGCGAGCCGTCGTGGCCGGTGTTCATCGCCTGGAGCATGTCGAGCGCCTCGCCGCCGCGGCACTCGCCGATGACGATGCGGTCGGGGCGCATGCGGAGCGAATTTCTCACCAGGTCGCGGATGGTGATTTGCCCCTTGCCCTCGATGTTGCTGGGCCGCGCCTCCAGCGAGACGACGTGATCCTGCGGCAGCTGCAGCTCGGCCGCGTCCTCGATGGTGACGATGCGCTCGCGCTCGGGGATGTAGCTTCCGAGGATGTTCAAGAGCGTGGTCTTGCCGGAGCCGGTGCCGCCGGAGATGACGATGTTGCGGCGGACCTTGACGCAGGTGTCGAGGAACTCCGCCATCTGCTCGGTGAGGGTGCCGAAGTCGATGAGGTTGTTGCTGCTCAGCAGGTCGCGCTTGAACTTGCGGATGGTGATGCAGGGCCCCTTCAGGGCCAGCGGCGGAATGATCGCGTTGACGCGGCTGCCGTCGGCGAGGCGCGCGTCCACCAGCGGCGACGACTCGTCGATGTGCCGGCCGAGGGGGGCGACGATGCGCTCGATGACCCCGAGCACCGCCGCCGCCGAGCTGAAGGCCTTGTCCACCCGCATCAGCTTGCCCTCGCGCTCGACGTAGACCTGGGTCGGGCTGTTGACCATGATCTCGCTGACGGTCTCGTCGGCGAGATAGATCTCGAGGGGCCCGAGGCCGAGCGCTTCGTTGAGCACGTCCTGGACCAGCTCCTCGCGGTCGACGTGCGGGTCCAGCTCGCCCGTCGAGTCCATCTTGGTGACGATGGCGCGGATGGTGGTCTCGGTCTTCTTCCACAGCTCTTCCGAGCCGAGCGCGTCGAGGTCGAGACGGCGCAGGTCGAGCGCCTCGATGAGGCGGTCGTGCACCAGGTTCAGCGTCAGCGCGTACTCCTCCGAGGCGTTGGCGGCGGCGCGCTTCCTGGCGGGCGCAGCCTTTCCTGCCGGCACCGCCTTCAGCGCCGGCCTGGCGGCGGCGGCAGCGGCGGCGGCCTTGGCCGAGGCGAGCGCGCTCTTCACCGGAGCGGGCCCGGGCACAGGAGCGGCCCAGGCGGGGACCGGCTTCGGCGCGGGAGCAGGCGCCTTGCGGAGGGGCGCCGGCGTCGGGATGTTCTCCTCGTCTTCCGGCTCGATCGGCTCGGCCTCCGGAAGCGCCTCTTCCTCCGGGTAGCCCTCGCGCCGCGTCGCTTCCGGACCCCCGTAATGCGGCTGGTCGGCGGCGGCCTCCTCCTCCTGCTGCTGCAGGTGCGGCGACATGGTGGGCTGATCTTCCACCGGATCGCCATCCGCCTGCGGCGGCTCCTCGGCCGGCGCCAGGTCGGGCGGCTCGATGTTGAGGATGAAGTCGCCGATGTAGACCTTGTCGGTCGGCGTGATGACCTGGGGCCCGGCGAGCTTCTTGCCGTTGACGTAGGTGCCGTTGGTCGACTTGAGATCGAGGACGATGATCTTGCCGTCCTTGACCACGATCTTGGTGTGCTTCTTCGAGATGTTTCCCTTGGGCAGGCAGATGTCGTTCTCGTCGACGCGGCCGATGGTGATCTCTTCCGAGTCGAAGTCGAGCCGCTGGGTGGCTCCGCCTTTCTCGGTGAGGATGACGCTGAACGGCATCGTGGGAAGCTCCTGGAAGACCGACAGCCTACTTGCACGCGACGCTGAGATCAAAAGGACGGCCTCTTAAAAGCAAGGGCACACCGCGAAGGCGCAAAGATCCGCGAAGGTTCGCGAAGTTTGGTTTTTGGGGGGGATAAGCCCGGGCCACCTCCGAGCCGGCGCGGGGCCTCGGTCCCAACCAACGATTTCCTTCGCGCAAGCCTTCGCTTTCTTCGCGCCTTCGCGGTGTGTTTTTGCCTCTGGCACTCGCCTATCTAGTCGAAGATGGAAAACGAGACCGAGTCGCCGGCGTCCTTGTAGAGCTTGCGCGCGTCCTGGATCAGCTCCTTCACCCGGTCGCTGCCCGGCGAGACCACCCGCGGCGTGACGTAGATGGCCAGCTCGGTCTTCTTGTCGATGAAGTTCCGGCTCTTGAAGAGCTCGCCGAGGATGGGGATGTGCCCGAGCAGCGGAACCTTCGAGACCTCCTTGTCCTCGTTGTAGTTGAAGAGCCCGGAGAGGATGATGGTCTCGCCGTCCTTCACCGTCACGTTGGTCTTGACGTCGCGCAGGCGGAAGCCGGGGACCTCGAAGCCGTTGGCGCGGATGGAGATGCTGCGGTCGATGTCGCTCACCTCGGCGTAGATCTCGGTGCCGATGTTGCCGCTGCGGTCGGCGGTGGGCGTGATGTGGAGGACGATGCCGAACTTCTTCCATTCGACCGCAAAGGTATTCTGCGTGACCAGCAGGAGCGGCACTTCGCCGCCGGCCACGAACTCCGCCTTCTCCCCGCTGGCGCAGACCAGCTTGGGCTGGGAGAGCACGCGGACGAAGCCGTAGTCGAAGCGCGCGCCCACCGAGAAGTCGCTGGCGGCGCTGGCCCCCAGCGTGAAGGTCCCCGACTTGTTGGCGCCCGCCCCCGAGAGGCCGGGCAGCGGCTGCACGATGTTGACGCTGGCGGTGGCGCCATCGCCGATGGAGACGAGCTGCAGCGGCGGCTTGATGCCGATCAGCTTGTTGTCGCCGTAGGAGACCTCGACGAAGTCCACCTCGACCAGCACCATCTTCTTCAGGCCCACCGAGACCATGTTCTCGGCGTGCTCGCCCACCGCCCTGGTGACCAGGTCGAGCTTCTTGAGATCCTCGGCCGAGTCGACCCAGCCCTCGAGGAAGAGGGTGGCGCCGATGACGCTCGCCTGCACGCCCTTGAGCCCGTTCTTCTGGTAGGCCTTGTTGAGCGCCTCGGCGGCCAGCTTCTTGGCGTTGCCGCTCGGCCGCACGAAGGACTTCACGCTCGGGTAGAGCTGCGTGATCTGCTGCACGCGCTCGTAGTCGTCGGTGGTGATGGTCTCGCCGTCGAGGTAGACGCGGTCGCCGACGACGCGGATCTGGATGCCCTCGCGGTCGCCCAGAAGCGCGCGCACCTCGCTGACCACTTCCTTGGGATCCTGCTTGCGCACGACGATGACGTAGCTGAGGCGGGTGTCGTTGTTGCGCCAGACAAGCAGCGAAGTCCGGCCTTCGCCGACGCCGGTGATCAGGAGCTCGTTGCCGCCGCCCACCTGCTTGACGTCGGCGACGTCGGGCTCGCCGATGGCGACCCGGGCGACGTTGGCGACCTGGATGACCTTCTGCTGGCCGACGCCGAGGCTGATGGTGCCCCCCTCGGACTGCGCGCGGGCCTGCGAAGCACAGAGGAGGAGCAGCGCGGCGGCGAGAGGTGAACGCATAGGGTTTGGGCACTGTAGCAAAAGGAGGACGGGGGGCTATCGGTCAGGTGCGTGGCCTCAGGCCTCAGGCTTCAGGCCTCAGGCTTTTGCTGAGGCCCCGTTAGAAGAGGGCGCTGCCCCAGAGGAAGGCGGACAGCGTTCCGGCGGCGATGGCGAGGCCGTAAGGGACGTACTTGGGGCGCTCGCGGTTGCGGGCCTTGGCGGCCAGCATCCACGCCGCCGACTGCAGGCCGCCGGCCAGTGCGACATAGAGGAGCACCGACAGAGAGAAGGGCCAGCCGCCCGCGGCGCCCGAGACGGCGCCGCAGACCGCCATCAGCTTGACGTCGCCCGCGCCCATCCAGCCGCGCAGCATCATCAAGGCAAACGGCCCGGCGCAGACGAGGATGCCGAGGGCGGCATCGGCCAGCAGCGAAAGTCCTCCGAGCCAGAGAACGCATCCGCAGACGACCACCAGCGCCGGCAACGTCACGACATTGAGAATGAGCCGTGATCGCAGGTCGGTGACGACGGAGATGCCGAGCGCGACCGCGAGGGTGCCGAGCGCAATCTTCGCCTGCAGCGGCGCCGAGAGCAGCTCTTCCAACTAGCTCGCCAGCGGCTTCAGGCCTGAAGCCTGAGGACTGAGGCCCGCACTACCTGAACGTGCAAGAGATCTTCTCCGAGCAGATAAAATACTCATCCCCCTCCTGCACCTGCCGCCGGCTGATGCGCCGCTTGTCGAACCAGGTGCCGTTCGAGCTGCCCAGATCCTCGATGAACCAGACGCTGCCCTCGCGGGTGATGGCGGCGTGCTCGCGGCTGACCTTTCCCGAGTTGATGATCAGGTCGCAGTGCTTGCCGCGGCCGATGAGGAAGCGGTCCTTGACGACGCGATCCAGCTCGCGGCCGTCGGCGAGGAGCACCAGCACGCGGCCGCCGGGCGTCTGCGTGCCAGGGTCGCTCACCTCTTCGCGGTGCGCGGCCACCATCGCCGAGGACGACTTCATGCCCCCGAGGGCGGCGGCGATGTTGGGCAGGTCCATCGAGGTGGCCTGGGCCTCTTCGCCGAGCAGCGAGTCGTCGACCTCGACCGGCGAGGACTCGGGCCGGGGCGGCGGAGGCGGCATCACCGGAGGCGGATTGGCGCCCGGGCGCGAGGGCATGTTGCTGCCCGCCAGCTGGTGCGCGATCTCGGCGACGCGGTCCGGATTCCCCGGCTGCCGGGCGGGGCGCTCGTCGGGGACTGCCATCAAGGTCGGAGGACCGGCGGGCGCGGGGCGCGGCCGGCTGGACTCCCGCCCGGGAGGAGGCGGCGGCTGCGAGATGCCCAGCTTGGCCAGGTCGGCGGCGACCAGGTAGCCGTTGAGCCGCGCGAAGGTGTAGAGCGCCTGGTTGATGAGCGCGTCCCGGTCGCTGCCCATCTCGGCGGCCATGGTGGAAAAGGCCTCCCAGAGATGGTCCGCGACGTGGAGCGTGCGGGGGGTCTTGGCGCGGTCGTCGGTCATGGGCCTTCGAGGAGGCTGGTGAGTCGAGCCGTCATCTCCAGCTTATCCGGAGAGGCGCCAGCTTTCCAGAGCTACTTGTAGGACACGATGCCGAAGATGTCGGAGTCGAGCAGGGTGGTGTCGGCCTGCACCACTTCGTTGGCGCCGGTGACCGCGGTGAAGACCAGCTGCGGGTAGCGCGAAGAGCTGTAGCCCAGCACCGAGGTGGCGAAGCCTTGCGGCGCGTTGCCGTCGCGGAAGAGCCTGGGCGCCAGGTTGGGCAGCGTGATGTTGAAGGTCCAGGCGTTGCCGAGCTGGATGGGGTCGCTCCCGCCCAGCTGGAAGGCGATGGCGACGTTGTCGGACGCCAGTGGGGGAGGGCTGGTGGCGTCGAGCGGATAATCGTAGCGCCGCCCGGTGGCCACGAACGGCTCGCCCGCCTTCGCCCGCCCGCGCACGGTGGAGCCGTCATAGACCAGCCACGGATGCGCGCCCGCTGCCCGCACCGTCGCCACCACGCCCAGCCCGGTGGGGCAGGCGGAGAGGTCGAACGGCCGCGCCGTCGCGGTGGACTGCAGCGGCGCCAGCTCGAGGGTCCCGGGGCCGGGCAGCGAGAGGATGGTCAGCTCGAACCGTGAAGCCGATTCGGTGGCGACCAGGCTGCTGCAGGAGGCCGGCGCATCGGCCGCCACCAGGTAGCTGGTGAAGCTCACCGTATCGCCCACCCCCAGCCGCAGCGCCGGATCGGACACCCAGCGCGCCAGGCTCAGCCCGTCGAGCGTGAGCAGGATGGTGCCGTTGGCGCTCGCCGAGAGGTTTCCCTTCCGGGTCTCGAGGTTGGGGAAGGCCCCGTGCCAGACCACGCGCCAGAACGAGGTGTGCGAGACGCCGGCGGTCGCCCAGCCGAGGTTCGGGTGGTCGGCGGTCGCCGCCAGGAAGTCGAAGGTTGGCTGGACCGGGCCGCTGGTGCGGGACTCGAGCAGCGGCGTCGAGACCGTCGGGCTCTGCGTCGCCGTCGCCAGGTAGGTGGAGTTGACGAAGCGGCGCTTGAGCACGTCGATGAAGTAGCTGGCCCCGTCGGTGCTGGTGGCGGTGGCGAGCAGGTTGAAGCGCGAGGTCGGCGTCGCCGTGGAGGCGCCGATGTAGACCGGAGTGCAGGAGGCGCTGGGGCAGCCAGGGTCGGCGGGGTTGGAGCGCAGGAAGGCCGCCTCGCGGGGAAGGCCGGGCGTCGCGATCGGCTCCATCGGCTGCAGGCCCGCCGTCTGGTCGAACACCGAGGCGGGCGGCGCCGGCACGATGCGCTTGTCCGCGGTGCGGGCGATGAGGAGGCCGCCGGGGTCGAGGTCGGTGCCGCCGTCGGGGGAGCCGGGCCGGGGATCGAGCACCATCAGCACCAGCTCGCCGGCGGCATGGGCCTTGGGAGTGACCCCGGCGTCGATGGTGCCGGCGTCGATGGTGCCGGCGTCGGTGGCGCCGCCATCTGCGGCGAGCGCCGGAATCGCCTCGATCCAGGGCGGGCTCACGGCCACCGAACGCGTGGTGCGTCCGCCCGCGGCGATGCGCTCGACGGTGCAGGCGGCAGGTGCGGCAGCGGGGGCGGGGATGCTCGCCTTGGTCACGGAGACGACGCCATCTCCGGCGCCGTCGGCGACGTAGACGCGGTCTCCGGCGCCCGGAATGACCGCCAGCTTGCGCGGCGCCACCGGGTCGAGCGTGCACTGCCCGACCACCACCGGCAGCAGGGCCGCGCCCTGGGCGTCGACGCCGACCTGCAACATGAGGAGCTCGGCCTTGGCGCTGCCCTGCGCGACGGTGGCGACGAAGGCCGTCGCGGTCTGTCCGGCCGCGCCGCCCACTTCCAGGTTGGCCGCGTCCAGGAGCGTCTCCGCCACCACGTCGACGCCGGGCGAGTCGAGCTGCAGGGTGAGGACCTTGGCCGGCGTGGCGGCGCTGCCGCCGTCGAGGACGGTATGGTGGGCGGCCTCGACCGTGTTGCGCGCGTCGATCACCCGCAGTTGGTCGTCGGCGCCGACCGCCAGCACCACGCCGGTGGGGCTGCCGTCGGGCCGCGCCAGCCGCACGCCGGCCAGCCGGCGCGGGCGGTCGCCGGTCTCGATGGCCGCGGGAAAGACGCGGATGGGCGCGGGGACGAACTGGAAGTTTTCCGAAGCAGCGCAGGTGTCCGTGCCGGCGCCGCCGTCGGGAAGCGTGCCGCCGTCGAGGGGCGAGCGGCAGATCTGCAGCGCCCGCAGGTCGTCGCGGCCTTCGTTGGCGATGAAGAGCAGGTCGCGGTCGCCGCCCGAGGTGACGGCGAGGCCGCTGGGCGCGGAGAACTGGCCGATGGCCACCGGCCTGGTGTTGCTGTTGCATGCGCAGAGGGCCAGCGCGACGACGAAGAGGCGCTTCATGGGCAGGTCCCGACCCGGCCGCGCAGGGACGCCTTCCAGGGCGCGTCGAGGGGCACCTCGACCAGCGCGATCTTGCAGCCCTTGAAGACGCTCACCGCCAGCTGCGCGGTGGCGCTGGTCGCCGCGGTGGCGGCGCTGGTGCCGAGCAGCCGCGCGGTGAAGGGCGAGTCGCCCAGGTTCTCGATCTGTCCGACGACCTGCTGCGTGCCGGTGTCGTAGAGGGCGACGGCGCCGATCTTCTCGGCGACCACGGCGAGGAGGTCGGCGCCGCCCGGCCGCGGGATCCGCACGATGTCGGAGGGCGCGATGGGCAGCGGCACCACCCGCCGGACGCGCGGCGCCACGCTGGGCTGCGGCGGCAGCTCCACCTGCACGAGGATGTCGGGGTTGCGCATGGTGGCCCAGAGCGTGGCCGGAACCTGCGTCACCGGATCGGGGTCGGCGAGGAGCAGCGCGGTGGTCTCGATGCTGAAGACGTCGCCGAAGAGATCGTAGAGCTGGACCAGCGCGTTTTCCTTCGCGTCCACGTCGAGGATGCGAAGGAAGTTGTTGGAGAGGCCGCTGCAGCGGCCGGTGCCCGGCTCTGCCGCCCCGGTGCCCCCGAAGCGCTGGAAGCAGCCGCTCATGAAGAGCTCGCGGCGGGTCGGGTCGAAGAGCATGGGACCGACCGCCGAGCCGATGGTGCGGTCGAAGCCGCTGCCCGCGAACATGGTGAAGAGCGGCTTGGTCGGGTCGGCCATGTCGAGCGCCACCACCAGGCCGCTGGTGCGCAGCGGGCTCAGTTGCTCGACGCGCGGGGTCATCGAAGAGACGTAGAGGATCCGTCCGGCGCTCGAGTCGCCCGGCACGATCGCGTAGGGACCGAGGACGCCGCTCGCGCTCAGGTCGATGCCCTTGCGGCAGTCGGTGGCGGAGACGCCGGCGTTGGGCGCGCAGCTGAGCGAGAGGTCGGGATGAACCGCGACCGCGTTGAGGGTGCTGGTGTCGCGGGAGCCGGTGAAGGCGACGGTGCCGGAGTCGTTGAGCGCGAGGGGGCCGGCGTAGTTGCCGATGATGACCGCGCCGCCGAAGACGTCGGCGGGGTGCAGGCTGACGTCGTCGTCGCAGGGGGTGGAGGTGAAGTGGAAGGCCAGCTCCGGCGGAGGAACTTTCCGGCACTCGAGCTTCTTGGCGAAGAAGGCGTCGAGATACGACTTCCTGATGCTGACCAGCGAGCCGCCGTCGTAGGCGTGGTTGAAGTTGCCGTTGGCGACCAGGAGCGACCCGTCGGGCAGCACCGCGAGGCCGGTGGGGAAGAAGAGGCGCGTCGGCCCGGGGCCGGAGGGGCCGAAGGGCGGAGGCAGGAACTCCGGCGGCGTGCCGCAGGAGAGGACGAACAGCGCAGCCAGGCTGATTGCGCCCGCCGCGGATCTTTTGGCCTGCAAGGTGATCATGCGAGCGGCCTTGTTAGGGCTACCTGCCCGCGGGGTCAAGACGATTTCGTCAGCTGCAGCCGGGAGAAGTCGGCCAGCGGAGCGAAGACCTCGTGCAGCGCGCGCAGCAGCGCGAGCCGGTTGTCGCGCTGGGCGGGGTCCGGATCCATCACCATCACCTCGTCGAAGAACTTGTCCACCTCGGGCCGCAGGCCGGCCAGCGCGGCGTAGGCGTCGCCGTACTCCTCCGTCTCCTCGAAGGCGCGCGAGACCTGCACCTTGCTGCGGTCGAGCGCGGCCAGGAGCGCCTGCTCGGCAGGCATGCGCAAGAGCTCCTCGCGCAGGCCCACCGCGTCCAGCTTCTTCTGCTGCGCCTGGGTGAGGATGTTGGCGATGCGCTTGAAGGCGGCCGCGGTGGCCTCGAACTGCGCGCGGCTCTTCTCGCGCACCGTCTGCAGCGCGACCAGGCGCTTCTCCAGCGAGACCAGCTCGTGCGCGCCGGTGTGGAGCACCGCCTGGATCGAGTCGGGCTGGGCGCGGTCGCGAAGCTGGACCTCGAGGCGGCCGAGCAGGAAGCCCCAGATCTTCTCCAGCAGCGCCGGGTCCTGCGCGACCTTGGCGTTGCCCGCGTGCAGCTCCTGCCCGTGGCGCAGCGCCTGGTAGAGATCGAAGCGGTAGCCGCCGTTGAGCGTGAGGCGGATGAGGCCCAGCGCGGCCCGGCGCAGTCCGTAGGGGTCGGCGGTGCCGCTCGGCTCCTTGCCGATTCCGAAGATGCCGACCAGCTGATCGATGCGGTCGGCCATGCCCAGGAGCGCGCCCGCGTCGCCCTGCGGCAGGCGGTCTTCGGCGCCGCGGGGCAGGTAGTGCTCGAAGATGGCCTGGGCCACGGCGGGGTCGACGCCGTCGTTGAGCGCGTAGACGCGGCCCATCGCGCCCTGCAGCTCGGGGAACTCGCCGACCATGCCGGTGGTCAGGTCGGCCTTGCACAGCTCGGCCGCCTGCGAGAGCTGCTTCGCCTCGCCGCGGCCGGTGGCGCCGTGCAGCCAGAGCGCCAGCTCGCGCAGGCGATCGCCGCGCTCCTTCTCGGTGCCGAGGCCCTGCAGGAACGTCCGCCGCGAGAGCTTCTCCACCCGCGAGGCGAGCGTGACCTTGCGGTCCTCGTCGAAGAAGAACTTCCCGTCGGAGAGCCGCGCCCGCAGCACGCGCTCGTAGCCCTTGCGGCTCACGGCGGGGTCGCGCACTTTCGTGTTCGAGACGGCGACGAAGGCAGGCAGGAGCGCGCCCTTTTCGTCCTGCACGGCGAAGTACTTCTGGTGGCCGCGCATCTCGCTGACCAGCACCTCGGGCGGCAGCTGGAGGAACTCCTGGTCGAAGCTGCCGGCGACGGCGGACGGCTCTTCCACCAGCCCGGTGACCGTCTCCAGCAGCTCGTCGTCGGGCCGGGGCACGCCGCCGGCCTCGCGCGCCGCCCGGGCCACTTCCTTCTCGACGGCGGACTTGCGCGCTTCCCAGCTCGCCATCACGTGGTGTTTCGCCAGCTCGCCGGCGTACCGATCCGCCGCCGGCAGCGCGAAGCTGTCCGGGTCGTGGAAGCGGTGGCCGCGCGTGCTCGGGCCGCTCTGCACGTCGGCGAACTTCACCGCCAGCGGCTTTCCGTCGAGGGTGGCGGCGATCCAGTGCACCGGGCGCGCGAAGGCGTCCGTCTCCAGCGAATCCCAGCGCATCGACTTCTTGAAGGGGATCCCGCGGATCATCCGCTCGAGGAGCCCGGGCAGCACGTCGACCGTGGCCATGCCCTTCTTCACCACCGTCGCCCAGAGGCGGCCGTCCTTCTCGCGCAGCGACTCGACGGCGACGCCCATCTTTTTCGCGAAGCCCTCCCGCGCCTTGGCGGGCGCCTGCGCGGGCGGTCCCGAGATCTCCTGCGTCTCGTCCTGGAAGCCTTGGGGCAGGCCGGTGGCGATGAAGGCCAGCCGCCGCGGGGTGGCAAACGCCTCGAACTGCTGCGCGCCGGCGAGACCTTCCTTGGCCATCTCCTGGTTGAAGAAGGATTGCATCCATTCCAGGGCCGGCTTCTGGAAGGAAGAGGGCAGCTCCTCGGTCCCGATCTCGAAGACGAGGTTCATGGCTGGACCAGCTCCGCATAGCGCGACAATTCCCGGTCGGCGACAGCGCGGTCTTTCAAGGACGGAAAGCCCATCCGCGCCCGGGTGGCGAGGTAGAGCCCGGCGCAGTCGTGGGCGAGCTTGCGGACGCGCAGGATGTAGCCCTGCCGCTCGGTGACGCTGATGGCGCCGCGGGCGTCGAGCAGGTTGAAGGCGTGCGAGCACTTCAGGCAATAATCATAGGCGGGCAATGGCAATGTCTTTTCCACCAATTGCCGGCACTCGCCTTCGTATTGCGCGAAGAGCTTGAAGAGCAGCTCCGGGTCGGAGGCCTGGAAGCTGTACTTCGACTGCTCCACCTCGTTCTGCCAGAAGACGTCGCGGTAGGTGAGCTTCGAGCCGTCGGGATAGGTGCACCAGACGAGGTCATAGAGGTTGTCGACGCTCTGCAGATACATGGCGATGCGCTCGAGCCCGTAGGTCAATTCTGCCGCGACCGGGCGGCACTCGAAGCCGCCCGCCTGCTGGAAGTAGGTGAACTGCGTCACCTCCATGCCGTCGCACCAGACTTCCCAGCCGAGGCCCCAGGCGCCCAGCGTCGGCGACTCCCAGTCGTCCTCGACGAAGCGCAGGTCGTGGTCATCGCTGGTGATGCCGATGGCGCGAAGTGAGCCTAAGTATAAATCTTGTACGTCCTTGGGCGCCGGCTTGAGGATCACCTGGTACTGGTGGTGCTGGTGCAGGCGGTTCGGGTTCTCGCCGAAGCGGCCGTCGGCGGGGCGGCGGCTGGGCTCGACGTAGGCGACGTTCCACGGCTCGGGCCCCAGCACGCGCAGGAAGGTCGCCGGGTTCATGGTCCCGGCGCCGACCTCGAGGTCGTAGCCCTGCATCAGCGCGCAGCCGTACCGGGCCCAGTAGGTCTGGAGGGCGAGGAGGAGACCCTGGAAATCCTTCGGCGCGGTGGCGTTCGGCATGGCGGCGGCGCAACCTAGACGTCCGCCTGCCGATGCGCAAGCGCCGGATCGGCGCAGCGTGAATTGCGGGTGGCGGGGGGGCTCGGGTTCAGGCAGCGCGGACGTCGGCGCGGTCTTCCCCTCCCGTCCAGCAGAGGGCCTTGACCCCGCCGAAGGCCCCCGCAGCGCAGCCAGGGCGCCTCTCCCGCGCGCCGTCGGCGAGGGCGGCGCCGGCGTGCAGCACCAGCTCTGCCGCGCAGCTCTCCAGGGACCAGGCCAGGGTGCCCCGATCGCGCAGCGCCAGCCGGCAGCGGGCCGCCACCGTCGCGCGCGCGCCGATCAGCTCCGCCCCCAGGCGCTCGCGCGCACAATCCCATTCCATTGCGCGGCGAGTGACTCCCCGCCGGGCATCCTGGCGATCGGGCAAGTGGGGGAGAGCGGCCGGCCTCGAGGCGATCATGGGCGCAGCGTCGGCCAGTACGCCACCGGGAGCGGCCCGGCGCGGCTCCCGAGCCAGCCCACCGCGAGCAGCCAGGTGCGCGGCGTCGCCAGGGGAGCGGCGGAAGCGCAAGGATCGGTTTGCGGGAGGTGCGCCGCGCCGTGGTGCAGGTGATTGTCCAGCACATACCGGACTGCCCGCCGGACTTCGGCGGGCGTCTTGAGCTCCCGCGCAAAGTAGTGGTCGGCGAACACCTGCCCCTTGCGGCCGGCGGCGCGATTGACCGCCCGGGCGATGCGGATGGCGAGGCCCTGCATCCCGCGCGAGAGGGCGAGCTTGTCGTGCGCCTCCACCACCAGGTGCAGATGGTTTCCCTGCACGGAGTAGTGGACGAGCCGGAAGTTCGCGCGCACGCCTCCCGCCTGCAGCGCCTCCCGAAGCTGCCGCATCACCACGCGCCTGCGCAGCCCCGGAACGTCCGGCCGCGTACGCAGCACCGCATGGAGCGGATAGCGCGCGACATGCACCGGCCGCTCCCGGTGCGACACCAGCCGCAGCGGGCTCTTCGGCTTTCTTCCGGCGCCTTTGCGGCGCCCACCCCAGCCAGGCAATTCGAGCTGTCGAGCCTTCATCCTGAGGCCTGAGGCCTGAGGCCTGAGGCCTGAAAAACCCTACTTCTTCTTCGCCGCCGGCGGCGCGAGGAAGCTGACGTTGTCGCCGGTGGCGGGGGGCGGCTCGCTCTGCGGCTGCTCGCCGCGGATGTGGTCGAGGATCGACTTGTGCGTCTCGACGATGCCCGAGAGCTGCTGGATGAACGAGGCGCGGGCGCGCTTCAGCTCGTCGATCTCCTGGATGAGCTGGGCCCGCCGCGCCTGCGCGTTGGCGATGATCTTCTCCGCCTGCAGCTCGGCGTCGGAGAGGACGATGTCCGCCTCCTTGCGGGTGTTCGACTTCATCTCCTCCGAGAGCCGCTGCGCGGTGGTCAGCGTCTGCTGGAGCAGCTGCTCGCGGTCCTTGAACTCGTTGATGCGCGCCTCGCGCCGCCGCAGCTCCTCGTCCTGGCGGTGCAGCTTGCGGGTCACGTCCTCGAGCTCGGAGCCGACCAGGGCCAGGTAGTCGCGCACTTCCTTCTCGTCGAGGCCGCCGAAGCGCCCCTTGCGGAAGGTCTTCTGCTGGAGGTCGAGGGGCGTCAGTTTCATGGGTGGAGCCCGGTCATGGTTCTGAGGATACACTTGCTGTCAAGCTTCCATTCCGGTCGGCCTTGGGCTCGCCCGCCTGGTCGCGCAGCGAGACGGCCCCCTGGACGCCGCCGCGGGCGCGGGCCTTCACCTGGTACATGGCCTCGTCGGCGCGCCGGACCAGGTTCTCCGGGTCGGCCGCGTCGTCGGGAAAGGCGGCGACGCCGATGCTGGCCGTGAGCCGCAGCGGACCGTTCTTCTGCCCGGCCAGAAACGGTGCGGCGGCGATCTCGGCCCCGATGCGCCGGCCGGCCGCGATCGCCTGGTCCTTGCTGGTCTCCGGCATGAGGATGACGAACTCGTCGCCGCCGTAGCGCACCGGCACGTCGGTCGAGCGCAGCGTCTTGAGCAGCAGCTTGCCCACCTCGTGGAGGACCCGCGATCCCGCCTGGTGGCCGTGGGTGTCGTTGACCAGCTTGAAGTGGTCGAGGTCGAAGAAGATGAGCGAGACCGGGTGCCCGAAGCGGGTGGCGCGGGTCACCTCCGACTCGAGCTGTTTTTTCAAATGACGCGAGTTGAAGAGGCCGGTGTGGTCGTCGAGGACGGTCAGCTCCTCGACCTTGTGGAAGTTGCGCGCGTTCTCGATGGCGATGGCCGAGAACTCGGCGACGGTTCCGAGGATGCGCAGGTCCTCCTCGGAGAAGACCCCGTCGCCCTCGCCGTTGACCAGCTCGATGACGCCGAGGGTCAGCCCCTTGAAGGTGAGGGGCACGCAGAGGATCGAGGCGGTGTGGAAGCGCGAGGCGGAGTCGAAGCGGCTGGCGAAGCGCGGGTCCTTGTGGACGTCGGGCACCAGCAGCGGCAGGTTGTGCTGCGCCACCCAGCCGGCGATGCCCTCGCCCGCCTTGATGCGCAGGCCCAGCAGCTTCTCGGAGCCCGCGCCGACGGCGGCGTGGAAGGACAGCTCGCCGGTCGCCTGGTCCTTGAGGAGCAGGGACCAGTTGCGCGGCTTCAAGAGCTCGCTGACCTTGGCAAGGATGACGTGCATCACCTCGCCGATGTCGAGGGACGAGGTCAGCGCCTTGCCAATCTCGTTGAGGACCGCGAGCTCGTCGACGGTTCGATGCAGCTCGCGGAGCAGATCTTTGCCCCGCATGGCTGCGACTGTACGCGCAGTTGTCGGGAGGCGCCAATTCCGGTACAGGCGCGGCATGCCTACCCTCATCCTCTGCTCGGCCTCGCCGCGGCGGCGCGAGTTCCTCGAGCGGCTCGGCATCGCCTTCGAGCAGTCGCCCGCGCACCTCGACGAGCGGCAGCGTCCCGGGGAGCCGCCGCTGACCTACGTCTTGCGGATGGCCGTGGAAAAAGCGGCTGCAGGCGGAAGGCCCGGCGCGGTGGCGCTGGCGGCGGACACGATCGTGGTGGCCGGGGACGAGGTGCTCGGCAAGCCCGCAGGGCGGTCCGATGCGATGCGCATCCTGCGGCGGCTGTCGGGCAGGGAGCATCGGGTGATCACGGCGGTGTGCGTGGGATCGAGGGCGGTGGCGGTCGAGACCAAGGTGAAGTTCGCGCCGCTCGGCGAAGGGCAGATCCGCTGGCTGGCGGAGTCGGGCGACGGCGACGACAAGGCCGGCGCCTACGCGCTGCAGGGCCTCGCGGGCGCCTTCGTCGAGCGCATCGACGGCAGCTTCAGCAACGTGGTCGGCTTGCCGCTGGCCGAGACGCTCTCGCTCCTGGCCGAGGCCGGCGTGGAGCTGCCATGGGAGTGACGGCGGGACTCGAGCAGGTCCGCGAGAAGATCGCCCGCGCCTGCGCCAAGGCGGGGCGCGCCCCGGCGTCGGCGAAGCTGATCGCGGTCAGCAAGCTGCAGCCGGTGGAGAAGCTGCGCGAGGCGGAGGAGGCCGGGCAGCACCTCTTCGGCGAGAACTACGCGCAGGAGCTGCGCGACAAGGCGGCGGCGCTGCCCGCGGTGGAGTGGCACTTCCTCGGCGCGCTGCAGACCAACAAGGTCAAGCTGGTGGCGGGCCGGGCGGCGCTCATCCACACCTGCGACCGGCTGGCGCTGGCGCAGGAGATCGCCAAGCGCGCGCCCGCCTCCGGGCAGCGGATCCTGCTCGAGGTGAACATCGGGCGCGAGCCGCAGAAGGCCGGGGTCCTCCCCGACGACGCCGCGGCGCTCCTCGATCAGGTGCGGGCGCTGCCGGGCCTGCGCTGCGAAGGGCTGATGTGCATTCCCCCCGCCGAGGGCGACCCGCGCCCGCACTTCCGCGCGCTGCGCGAGCTGGCCGCGCGCCTGCATCTCGCCGAGCTGTCGATGGGCATGAGCGCCGACTACGAAATCGCCATCGAGGAAGGCGCCACCCTGGTCCGCGTCGGCACCGCCATCTTTGGAGAAAGGCCGCACCGGTGATTCTGGCTCTTCTGCTCGCAGCGCAGTCCCAGGTGGTCGCCGTCCTCGAGTTTCGCGACAAGGTGCCGGTCGAGCAGCGCATCGACGCCGCCTACCTGAGCGATCAGGTGCGCTCGGCGGTGAAGGAGATCTTGCCCCGGGCGAAGGTGATCACGCGGGAGAACATGCTGGTGCTCTTGCAGTCGAGCGGCAAGGACCCGGCCAGCTGCGAAGGCGAGTGCGAGGTCGACACCGGGCGGCGCATCGGCGCGGACCTGGTGGCGAGCGGCGAGCTGTTGCGCTTTGGTACGCAGTATAAATTGAACATGAAGCTGCACGAGACTCGCTCGGGCGAGCTGATCTCGGGCGCGGTGGCCTCGGGCGCCACCGCCGACGAACTCGATCGGAACCTGCGCCCTGCGGTCGAGAAGCTGCTGGCGTCGCTGCGGCCGGAGGCTTTCCAGGACCGGCTCTCCGACCAGCACACGGCGGCGCACCCGGCGGCGGAAACCGGGAAGGGCGGGCCGCAGGCGAAGGCGGTCCTTCTCGGCCTCTGGGGGACCCTGGGATACGCCTCGACCACGATCTCGGGCGGCCTTCCCGGCGCCGGCGATTCGGCGGGGGGCTTCGCGTATGGATTCGGCGGGCAGCTCTTCTTCCGCGTGGCAGGGCCGCTCCAGATCGGCGCTCTCGCCGACTACAGCTTCTTCCCGTCGGTGAGCGGCGGGCGGACCGCCGGACTGCTGGCCGGCGCCGGGTTGCGCCTCGACCTCGGCGAAGCGGCCCTCTCGGCGGGCGCTGGATATGCCAACCTCTCCAACGGCGGCGGCGGCGGCTACGGACTCCTGGGCGCGGCGGAGTACGGGCTCTTGCGCCTGCAGCTTTCCCTTCGCCACGGCAGCTCGTCGGTGACCTCCGGCCTCACCGCTCTCGACCAGACGGAAACGGTCGTCGCCGCGCAGGCGGGACTGTCGCTCACCTTCTGACGCCGGATTGGAGGGCTTGCCTGCGTGCACACGCGCCGCTATGAAAGGCGCGCCATGGCCCCCCTCGTCGACGAGAAGCTCACCGCCGAAATCCGCGCCTTCAACCAACGCGGCCAGCTGGGGTCCGACCCGCTGGCCGCCCGCTACGCCCAGCGCCGCGCGGCCTACTCGCTCTTCGCGCGGCAGATGTCCGACGCCGACATCGAGGCGCTGCGGCCGTACCTCTTCTGCTACACGGAGCTGCCGCCCAGGCAGAAGCTGACCGTGCGCAACTTCATCGCCGGCGAGTGGCGCGCGCCGGCCTCGGGCGAGCACGCCACCATGACCTCGCCGGCCGACAAGCGCATCGCGCTCTTCGACGTGCCCGCCTCGGGCAGGCAGGACGTCGAGTCGGCGCTGTCGTTCGGGGACGGCGTCTGGAAGTCGCTGGCCTGGGCGGACGAAGGCCTCGCCTGGCGCAAGCACGTGGTTAAAAATATATCTCGTATCCTCAACTACTACACCGAGGAGTTCCTCGAGGAGATCCGTCAGCAGATCCCCAAGACGCGGCTCGAGGCGCAGAAGGACTTCTTCGAAGCCAAGCGCTGCTGCGATCACCTGGAGGGCAGCTTCGAGGCGTCGATCAAGGGCGAGATGGTGCCCGACATGGTGGCCGGCCAGCGCTTCTGGCGCGACGCCTTCCTGCCCGCCGGCCTCGCCGCCATCATCACGCCGATGAACTTCATCTGGGGCATCCCCATGATCCACCTCGCCGGGGCCTACCTGACCGGCTGCCCGTGGATCCTCAAGGGCCATCCCTACGCGGCGCTGACCAACACCTCGATGGTGCGCTGCTTCATCGCCGCCGGGGCCGACCCGCGCTTCGTGCAGAAAGTGGAAGGCTTCGGCAAGGGCATCGCCCCCCTCGCCACCGATCGCCGCGTCGCGGTGGTGGCGGTCACCGGCTCGTCGGAGACGGCGCGCAGCATCTCGGCGGGGCGCGGCCTCGCCCGCACGCGCTTCGAGGGCGGCGGCTGCAACTGGTCATGGGTGGACGACGGCTACAGCGACGAAGATTTGAACCGCATCGCCGTCCGCCTCACCTACGCCAAGCTGGGCCTCTCCTCGCACAAGTGCACCGGCCTGCACGGCGTCTCGGCCACCCGCGCCACGCTGGACCGGCTGGTGCCGCTCATCGCCGCCGAGATGGATCGCTGGACCGCGGCCGATCCCCGCGGCGACGCGCCGGACAAGACGCTGGGCCCGATGATGGTGCACAAGGCGCAGACGGTGCTGGACGTCGTCGCCCAGGCCAAGGCGGCGGGCCTGCGCGTGGTGCGCGAGAGCGGCCGCGCGGCGGGCGAGTACGGACAGCACGCCGAGGCGGTGAAGCCGGCGCTCATCGACGGGGTCACTCCCCAGACGACGCTGAAGCACGACTGGGACGGCAAGGGCGTGCGCGAATACCGGATCGCCAGCACCGAGTTCTTCATGCCCATCCTGGTGGCGATGGCGCTTTCCTTCGACGAGTTCATCAACTTCTCGCTCTTCGACAACCCGCACGACCTCTCCACCTCGCTCTGGACCCGCGACGACAAGAAGCTCACCCGCGCCCGCCGCACGCTCGCTGGCATGATCAAGGAGAACGACGGCACCGACAGCGCGCTGGAGTGGGAGGAGTTCGGCGCCTCGACCATCGGCGAGAGCGGGAACATGGGGGTGGGCGAGGTGGTGGCGACAGTCTCGATCTACGCGCGGCGGCAGAAGGGCCGCCACTTCGTCTTCTAGATGCGCATCACGCTCGACGGCGAGGCCATCGAAGCGCAGGAGGGCGACACCGTCGCTGCCGCGCTGCTGCGGGCGCGCATCACGACCTTCACCCGCTCGATCAAGTACCACCGGCCGCGCGGGCCGTTCTGCCTGGCAGGGACTTGTGGCCAGTGCCTGATGCGCGTCGACGGCGTGCCCAGCCTGCCCTCCTGCCAGGTGCGCGCGCAGGAAGGGATGATCTGCGAGAGGCAGAACGCGCCGCTGGGCCTCATCGACGCCGACCTCTTCCGCGCCACCGACTTCCTCTTTCCCGAGGGTCTCGACCACCATCACTTGATGGTGGGCTCGCGCGTGCTGGGCCGGGTGGCGCTGGAAGTGGCCCGGCGGCTGGCCGGGCTGGGCCAATTGCCTGCCAAAGCCCGGGCGGCCGCGCCCGCTGAGCTGCGCAGCGTCGCGCTGGTGGTCATCGGCGCGGGACCGGCCGGGCTGGCCGCGGCGCGGGCGGCGGCGGAGGCAGGCGAAAAAGTCCTGCTCGTCGAGCGCGAGGCGCGGCCCGGCGGGGCGGCCCTGCTCGGCATCGATGCGGAGTCGCCCGGCTCCGACTGGGTGACGCAGCAGGCGCGCGCCTTCACCGCCGCGGGCGGAGAGCTGCTCCTCGAGGCGGACTGCGTCGGGTTGTACGCGAACGAGCCCGAGCCGCCGGCCCACGCGCTCGTGGCGGTGCGCAAGGGCGGGAGGCTCATCGTGGTCGCCGCCGGGCGTGTCGTCGTCGCCAGCGGCGGCGCCTCGCAGCCGCTGCCCTTTCCGGGAGTCGACCGGCCTGGCGTCTACGCGGCGCGCGGGCTTTTGGCGTTGCAGGCGCACTGCAATCTCCGTGTCGGCACCGAGCTTCTCGTGCTGGGAGACGGCAAGGAGCTGGTCGACTGCGCCCGCGCCCTGCGCCGCGCCGGCTACCAGCTGGGGCGGGTGGTGGCGCTGGGCGGCGAGCGGCCCGCGGCCCCGGACCTCGACGTGCTGGTGGCGCAGCCGGTCCGCGCGCTGGGCAATCCGGTGCGCGCGCTGGAGCTGGCCGTGGGCCCCGCCACCCAGCGCCTGCGGTGCGACGCGCTGGCCATCGCCCTCAGCCTGGCGCCGCTGCACGGCCTCGCCTCCTCCGCGGGCGCGACCGCGCGCTGGGCTCCGGCGCTCCATGGATTCCCCCTCGAGATCGACGCCGACGGCCGCACCGCCGTGCCCTGGCTCTTCGCCGCCGGGCGCGTCGCCGGCCTGGGCGGAGCGGCGGCCGAGAGGTCGGGCGAGGCCGCCGGACAGGCCGCATGCCGCTGACCGACAAGGCCATCGTCTGCGCCTGCGAGGACGTCTCGGTGCACGACGTCGAGGCCGCCATCGCGCAGGGATTCGGCGACATCGAGAGCCTGAAGCGCTACACCGGCCTCGGCACTGGGCCCTGCCAGGGCAAGAGCTGCGAGGCGGGCGCGATGCGGATCTGCCAGCAGCGCCAAGCCGTGCCGCTCGAGGCGCAGGTGCCGTTCCGGGCGCGGCCTCCAGGGGCGCCGACGGCGCTGGCGGCGTATGCGGGCATTCCCTTCGGCGCCGGGCCTCAGGCCTCAGGCCTCAGGCCTCAGGGGGGCCTGAAGCCAAGCTGGGGCAAGGGGACGCATCCGCTGCTGCCGAAGACGGCGCTGCCCGAGATGGCGGACGTGGTCATCATCGGCGGCGGCATCATGGGCCTCGCGCTGGCCTGGAACCTCGCCGCCCAGGGCTCGCAGAAGATCCTGGTGCTCGAGCGCGGCTACCTCTGCGAGGGCGCCTCGGGGCGCAACGGCGGAGGCGTGCGGGCGCAGTGGACCACGCCCACCCTCATCGAGCTGGCCAAGGAGTCCATCGACTTCATGGGCCGCTTCGCGCAGGAGCTGGGCATCAACGTCTGGCTCCGCAAGGGCGGCTACCTCTTCCTCGCCCACGACGCGGAGACGGTGCGCCGCATCGAGTACGGCGCCGCACTGCAGAAGCGGCACGGCCTGCCGACGCGGGTCATCTCCCCGGTCGAGGCGCAGGAGATCGTGCCGCAACTCGACCTCTCGCGCTTCGTCGCCGCTTCCTGGAACCCCGACGACGGCGTCGTCTTTCCCTGGCCGTTCCTCTGGGGCTACGCCGACGGCGCCCGCAAGCGCGGCGTGCAGGTGGAGACCTTCACCCGCGTCACCGGCCTCGAGGTCGGCGACGGTCGTATACGAAGTGTACAAACCGACCGCGGGAGGGTGGCGGCGGACCGGGTGGTCATCGCCTCGGGCGCATGGAGCCCGACGGTGGCGAAGCTCGCCGGCGTGGCGCTGCCCAACGTTCCCTTCCGCCACGAGATCGTCTCCAGCGAGCCGCTCAAGCCCTTCCTCGGCCCGCTGGTGTCGATGCTCGGCAGCGGGCTCTACTTCTCGCAGTCGATGCGCGGCGAGATCGTCGGCGGCATGGGCGACCCGCAGGAAGTGCCCGGGCTCAACCAGACCTCGTCGCTGCGCTTCCTCTCCCGCTATGCCAGGGCGCTCACCGAGATCATGCCGCAGGTGGGCGACGTGAAGCTCCTGCGCCAGTGGGCCGGCTGCTACGACAACACGCCCGACTACTCGCCGGTGCTGGGCGAGACGCCGGGCGTCGCGGGCCTCTTGCAGATGAACGGCTTCGTCGGCCACGGCTTCATGATGGCGCCCGCGGTGGGCAGGCGCATGGCCGCCTGGATGGGCGGCGCGCAAGACGAGATCTTCGAGCGCTTCAACCTGCGCCGCTTCGCCGAAGGCAAGCTCATCCAGGAGGAGTCCTTCATCATCGGCTGAGCGGCCTGCGGCCTGGCGGGGGCTCGCTGGCACAGACCCGGCAATCGTGGGATGCCTGGGCCCATGCACTTCACCGTTTGGGAGCTGTGGATCGCCGCCGCGCTGCTGCTCGCCGGCAGCGAGCTGCTGCACGGCGCGCTGGTGCTGCTGGCCATGGCGGTCGCCTGCGTGCCCGCCGCCGCCGGCGCCGCCCTGGGCGCCGGCCTTCCCTTGCAAGTGCTCCTCTTCGCCGCCGCCCTCATCGCCGAGTACCCGCTGGTCGGCCGCCTCGCGCACCTCCGGCGGGGACGGCGGCTCACCGGCAACGCCGAGGCCATCGTCGGCAAGCGCGTCAAGGTCCTCCAGCCCGTCGGCGAGCAGCAGGAGGGCGTGGTGCTCCTCACCGGCGAGCACTGGAAAGCGCGCTCGGTCGCCGGCCTGATCGCGCCCGGGACTGAAGCGCAGGTGGTCGAGCGCGACGGCCTGCTGCTTCTGGTCGTTCCCTTCGAAAGGTAGCCGACATGACCGAACTCATCGTGGTCTCTGCCCTGGCGTTCGCCGCCATCCTCTTCTTGCGCGCGGCGCTGCGCGTGGTGCCGCAGGCGCATGTGATGATCATCGAGCGGATGGGCCGCTACCACCGCACGCTGCAGAGCGGGCTCAGCCTGGTGGTGCCGCTCATCGACAAGCCCAGCCCGTTCCTCATGCGCAGGCAGGGGCAGGCGGCGCTGCAGAACCACGTCGACATGCGCGAGATGGTGCTGGGCCTCGACTCCGAGCAGGTGATCACCCGCGACAACGTCGGCATGGGCGTCGGGTCGGTCATCTACTACCAGGTGGTCGATCCGGTGAAGGCCAAGTACGAGATCCAGGACGTCGGCTACGCCATCGATCAGCTGACCCGGACCAACCTGCGCAACCTCATGGGCGGGCTGACCCTCGACGAGAGCCTCACCTCGCGCGACCACGTCAACGTCCGCCTGCGCGAGGTGCTGGACGAGGCGAGCGAGAAGTGGGGCGTCAAGGTCACCCGGGTGGAGATCCGCGAGATCGATCCGCCCAAGTCCATCTCGGATTCGATGGCGCTGCAGATGCAGGCCGAGCGCGAGCGCCGCGCGCAGGTGACCACGGCGGAGGGGCAGAAGCAGGGGGCCATCCTCCGCGCCGAGGGCGAGAAGGCGGCCAAGATCCTGGCGGCCGAGGGCGATCGCGACGCGCAGGTGGCGCGGGCCGAGGGAGACCGGCAGTCCGAGATCCTGCGCGCCGCGGGCACCGGGCAGGCGACCACCATCCAGTTCAAGGCCATCAACGAGGCGGGCGTCTCGCCGCAGATCCTCGCCCTCAAGTACATCGAGGCGCTCTCGAACATGAGCAGCGGCAACAACAAGGTCTTCGTCCCCTACGAGGCGACCGCGCTCTTGGGCGCGCTGGGCTCCATCTCCGAGGCGGTGGGCGGGGTGAAGCCGCTCATCCCCAAGCTGGAGCAGTCGGTGCTCACCGCCGCCGCCGCCGCCGCCGCCCGCGCCAAGGCTCCCGAGCGCGGCTGAGACCTCAGGCGACCACCGAGGCGCAGGCGCGGCAGCGGCGCGCGTCCTTGGGGATCGTCTCCAGGCACTCGGGGCAGGTCTTCGTCGCCGGCGGAGGCGGCTGCTCGACCAGCGCCTTGACGATGACGAAGACCACCGCGGCGACGATGACGAAGTCGATGATGCGCCCGACGAAGTCGCCGTACTTGATGGCGTTGTTTCCCGAGAGCGTGAACTGGGCGCTGCGCCAGTCGCCGCCGGGCAGGACCAGGCCGAGGATCGGCATGATGAGGTCTTCGACCAACCCCGAGACGACCTTGCCGATGGCGGCGCCGATGACCACGCCCACGGCGAGGGCCAAGGCATTCTGCTTGAGGAGGAACTCCCTGAACTCTCCGGCGAGCTTTTGCATCGGGGCAGGCTGGCAGGCCCGCGGCGGGTCCGCAAGCCATCGCGCCGGCGACTGTCGTGATAAGCGAGCGGCATGGTCACCGACATGAAGCTGGGGTTCATCGGCGCCGGGAACATGGGCGAGGCGCTGCTCAAGGGCTTGCTCAAGACGGGCGCGGCGAAGCCGGCGCAGATCCTCGCCAGCACGCGGCGGCCCGAGCGGACCCGCGAGCTGGCGCAGGGGTACGGCATCCGCGGCTGCAGCAACGCCGAGGTGGCGCGCGACAGCGACGTCATCGTCCTCTGCGTCAAGCCGCAGATCCTCGATCAGGTGCTGCGCGGCATCGCGCCGGAGGTCTCGCGCGAGAAGCTGATCATCAGCGTCGCGGCGGGCGTGCCCATCGCGGCCATCGAGCGGCGGCTGCACCCGCCGATGCGGGTGGTGCGGGCCATGCCCAACACGCCGGCGACGGTGGGCGCGGGCGCGACGGCCATCTCCCTGGGCGAGCACGCCACCGAGGCCGACCTCGCCACCGCGAAGACCATCTTCGACAGCGTCGGGCTCACCGTGGTGCTGGACGAGTCGCAGCTCGACGCGGTCACCGGGCTCTCCGGCAGCGGGCCGGCGTACATCTTCCTCATCATCGAGGCGCTGGCCGACGCGGGCGTCAAGGTCGGGCTCTCGCGCCGCGCCTCGCTGCAGCTGGCCGCGCAGACGGTGCTGGGCTCGGCTAAGCTGCTCATCGAGAGCGGGCAGCATCCGGGCATGCTCAAGGACGGCGTCACCAGCCCGGGCGGCACGGCCATCGCCGGCCTGCACACGCTGGAGGCGGGCGGCCTGCGCAACGTCCTGATGAATGCGGTGGAAGCCGCCGCGCGGCGGTCTCGCGAACTGGGCGAGGAGTTCCTGCGCAAGCTATAGGAGAGCCATGGACCTCACCCATCTGCAGCTCGCTCCCGAGGGCGCGTCGCCGGAAGAGCTCGCGGCGCTGCCGCTGCCCGCCGACCTGCGCACGTTCCTTTCGCTGCACGACGGCGCGCGGGGGACCGTTGGTCAGCGCCAGCGCCCGCTGGTGCTCTGGAGCGCACGGCAGATCGCCACCGAGGCCGACGCGCAGGAGGTGACCCGCGCCACGCCGGGGTTGCTCCTCTTCGGCACCGACGGCGGCGCCGAAGGCTACGGCTACCTGCCGCGGATGCAGCGCGGGCGCTACGGGCGCATCTCGCTGATGGCCGCCGGCGCGCACGAGTTCGAGAGCCTGGGCGACTCGCTGGAAGAGCTGGTCACGGCGCTCGCGCAGGGTCGCTGACCGCGGTCACCGGGGGCGGGCGCGCCTCGACCTCGCCGCCGCGCAGCACGACGCCGTGGTCTTCGAGCACCTGGCGGAGCCACTCGGCCGGCTCCGGCAGGGCCGCCGGGTTGCCGATGTGCAGGAAGCGCACGCCGCCCAGCACCGAGGTGGAGCCGGTCACTTGCAGGTGGAGCAGCGAGCCGTCGGCGGAGAACTGCAGGCCGGAGACGCTGGTGCCCCCGGCGACCGGCAGGTGGGCGACTTCGACGCCGTCGGGAAGCTGGTACAGGTGTGCGGCGCCGTCCGGTCCGGAGGCGGCGAGCAGCCTGCCGTCGAGCGAGAAGGCGAGCGAGGCAGGGGCGGCCCCTTCCATCTTCAGCTCGGCCCTGGCCGCGAGCGTCGCCGGATCGAGCAGCGCGATGCGCCCCGGCCCGCCCACCGCCAGCGTCCTGCCGTCTGCGGAGAGGGCGATGGCCGACGCCTGCAGCGGGGTCCAGGGCAGCGACTTGCCCGAGGGGAGCGCGAGCCGGGAGAGCTGGCCGGAAGCGAGCTGCAGGATGAGCAGCGTGCCGTCCGGCGTCACGTGCCAGTCTTCGATGCGGCCCGGCGGAGCGGGAAGCTCGCGCAAGACGCGGCCGGTGGTGGCCTCGCGGATGGTGGGCGCGCCGGTCTCGCCGCGCAGCAGGAGCGAGCCGTCGGGCAGGAAGAGGACGTCCTCCTGCGGCGGCGCGAGGTGAAACCGGCCCCGCAGCAGGTTGTTGCCCAGGTCCCAGACGCTCACCACCCCGTCCTTGCGCAGGTCGGCGAGCAGCGCGCCCGAGGACGAGACGGCGAGATCGACGACGGCGCCCTCTTCGCGCAGCGAGGCGGCCAGCCTGCCGTCCTGCCCCCAGCGGCCGATGACCCCGGCGCTCCCGGCCGCGACGTACCCTCCGCCGGGAAGGAAGGCGAAGTCGGTGAACGATCCAGGGACGCCGCGCTGCTCGGCGGAGACATCCCAGAGGAGGAGCGCGTTCTGCTGCTCGCCGACCGCGATCCGCTGCCCGTCGGGAGAGAAGTCCACCCAGGTCGGCGGCGCGGGGCGCTGCAGCACCGCCAACGCCTTGCGCGTCTGCGGGTCCCAGAGGCGCACCGTGTGATCGAGCGAGGCGGTGGCGATCCTCTTTCCGTCGGCGGAGATGGCGACGTGCCCGACGCGCTCGGTGTGGCCGGTGAGGACGCCCAGGGCGCGGCCGGCGGCGTCGAAGAGATGGACGTCGCGATCGGAGGTGGCGGCGACGAGCCCCGGCCCGCAGGCGAGCTCGTGCTTTCCGGGAGGGAGCGCGAGGGCCGGACCGTCCTCGAGCCGCGCGCCCGCGTCGGTGGAGTAGAGGATCTTGCCTGCGCAGTCGGCGACGCGCGTCGAGTGGAAGGGCAGGGTGGCCTGCCGTCCGCTGCGGAGATCGAGAACGCGCGTGCCGTCGGGACAGGCGGCGACCAGGCGGCCGGCGGAGAAGACCACCGAACCCTTGCCGGAGCTCTGGCAGGTGAGCGCGCCGATCAGCGCGCCGGTCGCGCGGGCATGCAGCCGCACCGTGCCGGCGCTGTCGCGGGAGGCGATGGCGCTGCCGTCGGGCGAGAAGACGACGTCCTTGAGGGGCTCGGGCGCGGTGAAGCGCCACAGCTCGCGCCCGGTGCCGAGATCGAAGACCCGGGCCACCCCGTCCAGGCCGGCGGCGGCGATGGTCTTGCCGTCGGGCGCGAACGACGCCGCCGTCACCCAGCCCTCCGGACCGGCGATGCGGGTGACGCCGGCCGCGTCCTGCCCCTCGATGACCGCGCCCCAGCGCGCCCGCGGGCTGTCCTCCTGCACGCGGGCGGCGGCGTAGAAGATCTCCGCCTTGTGCCAGAGGAACTCGCGCTCGGCGCCGTGGGCCTTCTCGAGGAACGCCTGCGCCAGGTTGTGCCGCGCCTCGGCCAGCGCCGCCTTGGCCCGCAGCGATTCGTCGTGGATGACCAGCAGGGCGGCGATGAGCAAGAGGAGCGCGAGCCCGCTCACCGCGGTCAGCCCCCGGTGCTTCTGTACGAAGCGCCGCAGCAGCTCCCACGAGCTGTACCGGTAGGCGCGCACGTCGCCCCCGGTGAGCCAGGCCTCGACCTCGAAGGCGACCTCCTCGGCGCTGGCGTAGCGGGCGGCGCGGTCCCGCTGCAGCGCGCGCTCGGCGACGGCGGCCAGCTCCGGAGGCGCCTCCTGGAGCAGCGAGCGGACGCGCGGAACCGGCTGGGCGATGACCTTGGCGATCACCGAATAGGCGGTCTCGCCGCCGAAGGGCGGCTGGCCGGTGAGGATCTCGAAGAGGATGGCGCCGAGGCTCCAGACGTCGCTGCGTTCGTCGATCTCCTCGAGCTTGCCCTGCGCCTGCTCCGGGCTCATGTACGAGGGCGTCCCCAGCGCGTGACCCGCCACCGTCGCGTCGGCGGAGCGCATCAGCTCGACTTCCCGCGCCACCTCCTTGCCGCGGATGTCCTTCTGGCCGCGCGCCTTGGCGAGGCCCCAGTCCAGCACCACCGTCTCGCCGAACTGGCCGATCATGACGTTCTCGGGCTTCAGGTCGCGGTGGACCACGCCGCGGCTGTGGGCGTAGGCGACGGCGTGGCAGATGTCGGAGAAGTGCGCGAGCAGCTTGAGCCGCTCGGGCAGCGTCCGCGCCTCCGCCAGCTTCTTCTTCAGCGTGACGCCGCGGACCAGCTTCTGCGTGTAGTAGGCGGAGCCGTCGGCATGGAGGCCGAGCTCGTAGACGGGGACGATGTTGGGGTGCTCGAGCTGGCTGGTGATGCGGGCCTCGCGAAGGAAGCGCGACGAG
>JAYWAJ010000197.1:0-15450 GCA_043782525.1 Deltaproteobacteria bacterium
GGGGAGCCGTAGCCCCAATTCGTCAAGGTCACGGTCGCGGGAGCGGCGCTGGCTCCGAGCCAGTTGGGGGTCGGCGTACCGGTTCCCGGCCAGGAGTGGCAACTGCTGCAGTCCTGGGTTCCCGGGACCGCGGAGAACGCGCTGTGATCGAAGGCGGTGAAGCCGGCGGTGGGCTTGACGTTCATGTGGCAGTCGCTGCAGCGCCCCGTGCTTCCATTCATCACCAGCGGCGCGGACGTGAAGTTCGCGTGGAACGAAGCCTGCGCCCATTCCTTGCCTTGAACGCCGGAGGCGGTCGAGACGCCCTTCTGCGTGTGGCAGAAGTTGCAGTCGTGGCCCGAGACGTTGATGTCCGTGTGCGCGATCTGATCGAGGGTGCCGGCAGGAACGCCGGTGGTGCTGTCGGCAGCTGCCGAGGTCACGGTGGAGGAGTTGGTGAGGCCCACCGGCAGGTTGTTGTTGGTGCCCGCCGTGGAGCCGCCGCCGTTGGTGAGACCATGGCACTCCTTGCAACTGCTCGGGCTCGATACCGCTCCATGGAACGAGTCTGACTTGCTCCACGCGCTCCCCGAGGTCTTCGCGTCTGCCGCGTGGCAAGTGACGCAGTCCTTGCCGGTCACGGAGGCGGAACCGTGGTTCATCCACTGTGGCCCGTTTGTCAAAGTGCCGCCCATGGCCAGGCTGTAGTTCACGCTGCTCCGGGTCGACTTGCCCGCCGCCGGCTCGGAGACCGCATGGCAGGTGAGGCAGGCGGTGGGCTGCGACGCGAGGCTCGCGTGGAAGGCCCCCGGATTCCACAGGTTCGAGACGATCGGAGTGCTGGTCCCCTTCGACAGCACGGCGTGGCACTTGTCGCATTTCTGGAACGTGATCTGGCTCGAGGCGTGCTTCATCGCGTAATTGATGCCGCTCGAGAGATCGGACCTGGGAGCGTCCGCCATCAACGGATAGTGGCAGGTCGTGCAGTCAGCGGGAACCGCGGCGCCGATGTTGGCGTGGAAGACGCCGTCCGCCCAGCCGGGAGTCTTTGATCCGGGATGGGTGTGGCAGGTCGAGCACTCCATCTGGTTCACACTGGAAAAGGTCTGGCCGTTGATCGTGACGGGGGAAACAAACGTCGCGGAGTGATCCATCGGCTGCAAGTCCGAGCCGGCCATCTGGACGATGTTCGCGGGGCGCATCTGCGCGTGGCAGTCTCTGCACTGGCCCGTGGGTTGAGGCAGCGAAGCGGCCGTCAGCGCCGAGTGGAACTTGCCATTTGCGTACGGGCTCCCGTTGGCGATGTTCGTAGTGGTATGGCAGCGATAGCAGTTGACGTAGGTGGGATTGTTCGTCGGTCCGAGAATCCACGGGACCGCCGTCGAAGTGTGGAGCATCGCGTTGTTGAGCGTCGCGGTGATCGAGCTCGTGCTGGTGACGAGATTGTTCAGACCGGACCGATGCAGCGTGGTCTCCGTCGCGGTGATGAACTCGCCGGGCGCGCTGATGAGCGTCGCACCGGGATACCCCACTCCGCCTCCCCAATCGCTCGTATTCGCGCTCGCGCTCTGTCCATTCCAATAGCTCACGTAGGAGGGATTGGTCTTTGTCACCGTCGCCTGGTGGCAGCCGAAGCAATCGCCAGTGCCGTTCGTCGAGTGATCGAAATTTGCGGGCAGCGCGGCGGCTGCTGCCGCCGGGCCGTACACAATGTCAGGCCGCTGCGTCGAGTGGCATTCGAAGCAGGTGGTGCCCGAGATGGTGCCAGCGCCATGCGCGAAATATCCGCCGACCCAGTTTTGCTTTGGCGTCCCGCCCCAAACGCCGGTCCCGGGACCGATGTGGCAGGCGGCGCAATCCTGGTCCGCGCCGTGCCCGACGCCGGTCAAAGTGTTCGTGTTCGGGACGTAATCGAAGGGCGAGGTCTGGGGCGTGCCCCTGACCCAGGTCGCCGTCGAGGTCGGGCGCTCACCTGCGTGGCAAGGCAGGCAGGTCGTCGGCGTCGCGGTGCTACCCGGGAGGTGGAACTGGCCTCCGGACCACGAGCTCCATTGCGTAGAGCCGCCGCTCAAGTGGCACGAGGTGCAATCGCCCAGCGCCTCTGCGCCGGAGTGGTTGAACAGCACGTTGGCAGGAAGGGCCGCAGTTGCCGAGGTGAGGACGGCCGCCGGCCGCGAGTTGGCGTGGCAGTCGACGCAAGAGGCCGGCTGGGGCAGGCTTGCCGCAGTCAACGATGCGTGGAAGAGAGCCGGGGTTGTTCCCGCCCGACTGGTCGCCCAGGTCGCCTGCAGGGCCATCGTCGGAGTCACGTGGCAGACGGAGCAGTCCTGGGTGACGATGCTCGTCTTGATCGGCGCTCCATTGCTCCAGAGGACGGCGTCGTGCTTCATTTCACTCGAGGCAGGGGTCCGCGCCGGATTGGTGGCGGTCGGGCCGACGAGTCCGGTCGGCACCGAGATGGCGTGGCAGTCCCGGCACGCGGACGGCTGCCCCAGTTTGAGTGCCGCCAGCGACAAATGGAGATCGCCCGGATAGTACGTGCCCATGCCCGCATTGGCGTGGCAGTTCCCGCAGCTCGCGAGGGTGGCGGCGGCAAGGCTTGGCGATGCGTGCAGCATCGGCATGGGCAGAATCTCGGTCTGGGGGGTGAGGATCGAAATCGAGGTGTCCACGTAGGAAGGGATCTCGGCCTGGACCGTCAGGCTCCTTGCGGGATCGCTGGTCGCTCCGGGAGGAACGGCTCCGCCTGCAGTCCCGCGGGGGTGGCACGAGTAGCAGCTGGCGCTGTCGTAAGCGAATTGCGCCACGCCGCGGTGCCCGGCGGTGAGCGTGGCCTGGTCCTGATGCTGGTGGCAGGAGAGGCAGTCAGACTGCTTGAAGCTGCTGCTACCGCCATGACAGGAGTCGCAAGTGATTGCCGGCGAGTCCGAGCCGAGCGCGTGCTTCGACCCGGCGGAGATGGGAAAGAACACGTCGTGCGTGGCGGCGTCGAGCGTGGTGACGGGCCGGGCCGAGTCATTGCTGCCCGGGCCGCACGCGGCAGCCAGGATCAGGACTGCGAATGGAAGTGCGCGAGGATTTCGCATCGCTCCCGCCTCTTGGTCGCTTCGGAATCGCGACGGCGAGCGAGATCAATAGCACTTGGTCAAGCTCGCCGCGATGTGTACAGGCGTGAGGAACAGTTCCGGCAAAAAAGTGCAAGGATTCGTCGAGGACGTGACGAGCTGCCTAAAAGTAGGACGAACACTTGGGGACGGTTGTCGTTTTTGGGGACGCTTGCGCTGCGCTCGGCGTTGCCGGGATCGTTTGTGTTCAACGTATCCCTCAGGAAGACGACCGTCCCGAGCTGCGCGAGGCAGTGGCCTTGCGGACGAGGATCGCCGCGACGACGCCGCCCATGAGGAGCACCCCCACCACCCCGAGCAGCGTGCTCCACGAGAGAACCTGAGGAATGGGGCTGAGGCCGTCACCGGTGAGGATGAACGCAGCCCAGTAGCGCGGGTGCCGCAGCGCCGTCCCGGAGCGCAGAAAGCGCAGCTTGGCGAGGCGCAGCGCCTCTGCCTTTGGCTTCCCGCGGTTCAGCTCGAAGTACAGCTGCGCCATCAAGTCGCGCGCCGGCTCGTCCGCTACGCGCCAGAGGGTGGTCACCGCGGCGCGCGCCCCAGCGGACAGGAGCGCCCGGCTGAACGCGGACGGGCCCTCTCCGGGGACGAGCTTGCCGCGCTCGGTCTCGCAGGCGGAGAGGGTGGCGAGATCGACGCCGCGCAGGTCGAGGTCATAGACTTCCTTCAGGAACAGATAGTCCCCCCCGTCCTGCTCGCGGTCCGGCGAAAAGAGGATCCTCGATCGTTCCGCGCTGGCCATATCGGCTACGGCGTGGGTCGCAAGGTGCAGCAGGGACACGCCGGTCGCAGCGCCCTCCACCAAGCGTCTCTTGAGATTCGCTTTTCCGAGGAACAGCTGGGCGCGGCCGTGGCAGGTGCGCGCGATGGCGCGGGCCTCCTCGGCCGAGGCGGGAAGCGGGTTGCTGAGCTCCGCGCCGCCGAGTTCCATCGCCGCGCCGTGCGACGCCGAATGGATCACGGGGGCGGCGAATGAGACCAGCTGGCGCCTCCAGGGGGGTGCCCAGAAACGCGAGGGGCCGGGGGAATCGCGCAACAGGACCGCTGCGGAGGGCAGGTAGGAGACGTCGAACCGCTCGATGATCGGTGAGCCTGTGCCCGCGTCCAGCAGCTCGAAGGGAATCTCGCCCAAGGCTCCGTCGGGAACGACGAGCAGATGGGCGGCGTCGGGCCGCCCGAGCGCCGGGATTCCGCCGAGCAGCCGCGCTCCGATCGTGGCTGCCGGTCGCTTCCACCCGTCGGTCGTGCCGGCCGATGCCTCGCTCAACAGGGACGAAATCTCCCCGAGATGGGGAACGACGGTGGGGAGCAAGGCGATGCCGGCCGTTTCCCGCGTGGCCCAGAGCACTGCCGCGCTGCGCGGTCCGACCCAGTATTCGAGAAGGACGGCTCCCGCCCCGAGCCGCGCCTGGACCGCGGCGAGCGTCGGCTGCGCCACCGCCAGGCGATCCTGGAACGTCCGCGCCCGCGCCCGTTCCAGCACTTCGAAAAACGCCGCGGCGTCTGGCCGCTCCAGGAGGATCTCGAGCAGCGCATCGTAGACGTCGCGCTTGTCCGCGAGGAAATCCGTCCTGAGCGCGGCGAACTGGAGCTGCGCCCGGACCGATTCGATGAGGGCGATCGCGTCACGAAAATACCTGGAGGCCACTTCGTCGCGATGGGCCGACCGCGCCAGCCGGCCCAGTCCGTACAGCGCCTTCCATTGCTCATCCGTGGCCCCGAGCTGCCGAGCCGTTGCGAGCGCCGCCTCGAAACTGCGGGTGGCCCCGTCCGCGTCGTGCTGCCGGTAGAGACTTTCGCCGCGATAGAGATGGGCAACCAGCGCCTCCCTCCGGTCGCCGCTCTGTTCCGCGAGCGCGAGTGCGTCGGTAAAGGTGGCGACTGCGACGGGGAGGTCGCCCAGGTCGAGGGCCTGGACGATGCCGATGTTCGTGAGCACGCGGATCCGCGCCTGCTTGTGCTCGTTGCCAGCCAGCAGCTTCTGGGCGACCCGGTACGTCTCGAGCGCCTTGATCGGGTCGCCGAGGCGCCGGTAGAGATCACCGAGGTTGGAGAGCAGCCGCGCCTGCTCGCTCGGTGTCAGCGCTTCCGGCGCGTTGCGCAGCTGCCCATAGATCTCGATTGCCTGATCGTATTGCCCGACGCGCTGGAAGAGCGCTGCCAGGTTCGTGAGCGTGATGCGCCGCAGCCGCGCGCTCCACGGCGCGGCTCCCGCCTGTCCGGCGCTGTCGAGAGCTGCGCGGTAGGCGCGCAGCGCATCGAGGTAGCGGGCCTGGTGGAAGTGGATGCTCCCCACGTTGTTCAGCACCGCGACCTCGCGCTCCCGATCGCCAATGGTCCGGGCGAGCGCAAGCGCTGTCTCCAGCTGATGGAGCGCGGACGGGTAATGCGCCTGGTAGAGTTCTGCGACGCCGAGGAGGTGGATTGCGTATGCTTCGCCGCCCTTGTCTCCGAGCGCACGATGAACCTCGACCGCTTCGCGGGCCCTCGCCGCGGCGGACTCGTATTGCCCCTGCGCCGAGGCGATCTTGCTCAGCGCATTGAGGGCCGCGCCGAGCGCGCCCGGATCGGAGGCCCGCAGTTGGGGAAGGAGAGCTTCGTAGGCCTTCTGCGCTTCGGGAAGCGCGCCCCTCTGTTGCAGCGCCCGTGCGTCGTCGAGCGCCAGCGGCGCACCGCGTGCCGCGCCCGTCAGCAGGAAAATCAGGCCCACACGGATCGCACGGAGTCGCACCGGCGCGAATGATCGCGCCGGCGGCGGCCCAGGTCCAGCGCTCAGGGAGACGCGAGCGCGGGCAGGACCGGCGTGACCGAGCCGTCGGTCTCGTCTCCGCTCAGTCCCAGCATCTGGACCGGGACGGTGGCCGTCAGCCGGAAAGAGCTTCCAGCGCCGGGAATGACGCCGGGAAGGAACTCCGAGACTTCCCGGGAGATCTTGGTCCGCGGGGAGAGCGCGAGCGAAGCCGACGCGACCACTGCGCCGGCGTCCCACAGCTCGATCGACACGATCGAGTCGGCTGGCTGCGGATTCTGCAGGGCGAGCCCGAAGAAGGTTCCGCTCGTCGGTGCCGCAAACACGGCACTGGACAGCGTCTGGATGGGGAAGATCGCCTCGGTGGCCGCGAGCAAGGGCCTCGCACTCTTGCCGAGGTCCGTGGCGCGCAGGTACGCCACATAGTTCGCGCCAGTGCCGTCGGGGTTGATGACGGTCACGTTCCTGCCGTCGAGTTGCATCTCGGCCGCGGTGACGACCTCGATGCGCGAGGAGTTCACCCACGACGCCGAGGCGAAGGCGATCCCGTCGATCAGCACCACAGCCGCGGCTTGAAATCCCATCCCCACTACCGCGACCAGCGAGCCCGCTGGCAGCAAGCCCCCGCCGGGCAGTACGTCGGTAATGGAAACCGTCCCGTTCAACACGGACCTGAGCGTGAGGCTGGCCGTCGTTCCCACTGGAGCCTGGCCGGAAACCAGAGGGGCGGAGGGCGAGACCGTGCGGATGACCAGTGCGTTGCCGCTGGTCACGACGGTGCCCGCTGTGTTGGGCGCCCCCGGCAGCGTCACTCCCAGGACCGAGCCGGGATCTGCTCCGAGCAAGTCGACGATGATCGGCGTGGGATCGCCGATAAGGGCTTGCACCTCGAGCTGGACCGATCCCGTGGGCGGCGCAGCCTCATTGGGCACCGGCAGGCTGATGCTGTCCCCAGCGGCAAGTGCAATCGACGGAACCGCCAGCGCAAAGACCGCCGCGACGAAACGATCACGCGCCCGACACCTTGGTTGCCTCATCCCGATGGTGCTCATCTTCCCCCCTTGATCGGGCAGCTACTTGCTCATCCTGAACCGCTGTTTTCCGGACCACGCGACCGCCCTGCCGGCCGCGTCCTTCGCGACCACCTCCCAGAGGAGCGGCTTGCCGGGAACGATCCGCGCTCGGAGCGCCGGAGGCAGCACGACGCTCCTCTCGCGAGTCTCGGCGCTCCACAGCCCGGCGTAATCGACTTCCATCACCTGGACCGAATACGACGCGGCGCCAGTCCAGGACTCCCAGCGCAGCTCGTTGGGCGGCGCGTCCAGGTCTCCGGCGGGAGAGAGGGTCGTGATCCCGGCTGACCGCAGAACTGCGGGCGCGGACGGCGAGGGCGCCACCAGTCCGGGTGCGCGGCCTTCCTGCAGCCCGATGGTCACGGCCGCGGTCAGCGTCGCGGCCGCCAGGGCGAATCCACCCACGTTCAGCGCCTTGAACCAGGAACGCCGCGGCAGCGCCGCCCCGTTGAGGGTCCGCGACTGTGAGTGGTTCGCGCCCGCCTCCGAGAACCGGCGCTCCAGGCGCGCCGAGATCCAGCGCACTGCCCCCTCCTCGTCGGGCCCCGGAGTGGCGTCCTCGAACTCCTTCAAGAGCGTCAATTCGGTCTGGCAGCGCGCGCAGCGCGCGAAGTGCTCCCTCAGGCGCGTAGCCGCGGGTTGCGCGAGCGACCCGTCGGCCCAGTCGCCCAGCTCGAGCGGAGTGGCACACGCGCAGGAAGGCGACAGCGCTTTCCTCAGCACGGAGTGTTCCATCGATCTCGCTTCCGCCATGCGCCGATCTCCTGTCCTATGCGCTGAGTTTTTCGCAGGCTCGCCAACGCTGCAGGGCGCGGGCCAGCTTGCGCCTCGCGCTGACGAGATAGGCCTTTGCGCCGCTGGGGTTCTTCAGCCCGAGCAAGCGGGTGATGGTCAGCAGCGGCACGTCGTCGCCGTAGTGCATGGTGAAGACGTGCTTCTCCACGGCGGTGAGCTCGCGATCCAGGAGAGCGAGCGCGGCCTCGACCGACGAACGCAATTCGACAACATGCTCCGGCCGCGACTCCGGATCGTCGGGCAGCGCCTCGGCCACTCCGTCGTCCAGCGCATCGTGGAGGGGAGCCCGGGCTTTGAGATAATTCAGGCACTCGCTCCTCGTGATCGAATAGAGCCACGTCGACACTTTCGAATCTCCGCGAAAGGCTCCAAGATGGCGCTGCGCCTTCACGAACACTCCTTGCGCGAGGTCAAGGGCTTCCTCGCGGTCGCCTGTGACCCGCAGACACCATGTCACGACCCTCGCATAGTGCCGGCGGAAGAGCTCCTGCAGCCAGATGCTCGCCCCACCGCCACCCGCAGCGAGGTGATTCGACACCAGATCCGCATCCGACAGCGCTTCCAGATCGCCTCCATCATGAAGGATGAGACACCAGCCAAACAGGCGCGGAACAAACCATTGTCCACGGTCCCGAAGCGGCCATAGTCGGCCCTAGTGGAGACGATGTCCACTATCAGACTAAGGTCTGATAGAAGGGAATTGCGCGGACGATTCCTGTTCCGCCCAGCCCACTGGGGTTGTCAAACCGGCACGTGCGCAGCCGCACGGAGAGATCGAGGAGGGCACAAGTGTCGATGGCGAGTGCTATGCGTGCTCGAAGACGTCTGGGAGTCGGGCCGCAACCGTGAAGCAGGCCGGGTCGCGAACGCCCCCCCACGGGCGCCCGGCCTGCTTCCGGAGTTGCTCCCTTGCAATTTCCTCCTTTATCAGTTTCCGGCTCAGGTCAGTAGCGTCGACCTCCGTGTTCCGGATCAGCATCTTGTTGCACGCTGTGATGGATGCCGAGGTGGGAAGGTCGCGCCGTGGCCCGAACGCCTTCGCGAGCGCGGCGAACTACCAATGGACGGACGGCGACGCTGCTGCCTCGACTGGGCTACGATGTCTGATCAGAACCGACCAACGACCCACTGCCCCGGATGCGGGGGCGTGGTGTACGCTGATGCTGCGCTTTGCCACCATTGCGGGCGCCCTGTCGGAGCCGGAGCGTCGCCTGCGTCCCGGGGACCACGTTGCCTCCACTGCGGTGGGCGCGTGTCGCGCGGCGTGGATCGCTGCAAGCACTGTGGGAGACCGCTTTGAGCAGCGCCGCGCGCAGCCTGCTGTCCGCGCGGCTGGCCGATCAGACGGCCGTGTTCTCCACCCAGGTGCTCCAGGAGTCCTTCGTTGCGGCCAGGCGCACGGGCTGTCCGCTGCATTGGCGAGGCGGCAGGTCGCGACCTTCGCTCAGGGACGCGCGGATCAGGTCCGGGTTGAGTGAACGGGCGATCGAGGAACGCAGGGTTCGCGGTGCTGGCAAACTTAAGCTGTTGCTCATATACCGCTCCCCTGTCGCGCATCCTGCCTCCTCTCTTCGCCTTGATGGTCGCCTGCGCCCGCGCCGCGGCTCCCTCGGCTGAACCCGCGATCCTCAAGGTGAGCGGCTTTGGCTGATCGGCGGTCGAGGGCCTCGGTTGCGGCCACTTGATCGCGCCCGTGCTGGCGCGACTGGACGAGATGAAGCCGCCGGCGCGGGTCGAGGTCGACCACTCCGGGACCTTGATGCGCGTCACGCCAGGGGGCGACGCCGGGCGTGTCCTGGCCGCGCTTCGAGGCGAGGGCCTGAAGGCGGGGGAGACCACGGCCGCAGAGTCGGCGAGGGCGGTCGCTACCGCGACCTCCTGGTACACCCGCGCGAACATCGTCGAGTTGTCGCGAGAAGAGTTCCGCGCGCTCGCCCGGCGATGGACCGCACAGGTGGTCCAGGACGCCCAGCTCACGGCGGATCAGGAGCGGCGGCTGGTCGCGTCGCTCGACGGCGCCCTGGGTGATGCCTTGTCCTCGATGCCACCGGAGGGCGGCGGTACCCCGGAGTGGACCTCCGCCAAGCGGAAGGCTCGCGACCGCGTGCTCGACGAGGCCACTTCTTATCTTCAACCGGCACAGATGGCTGGGCTCCGCGAGGTGCTTGCCTGGGCCATCCGCTAAGGACCTCCAGATGAAATGCGTCGGCCCCACCCTGACCGCGAAGAACATCGCCCACCTGCGGGAGCAGCTGAAGTTCACCCCCGAGCTCGACGAGATGGCCGCGCGTCTGTCCATCGCGGCGAACCCGACGCGGCTGCGCATCGTCTGGCTGCTCGCGGAGATGAAGGAGGTCTGCGTCTGCGACGTCGCTGACGTGCTCGGAGTCACCATGTCGGCCGTCTCCCAGCACCTGGCGAAGTTCCGGGCGTACGGCTTGGTGAAGACCCGGCGTGACGCGCAGACCCTCTACTACTCGCTCTCCGACCACCCGTTCAACGAGACGCTCAAGCGGTCGATCCTCGCGGGCCTCCAGATCTGAGCAAAGGTAACCATCCCGGCTGGCGCGGCGTAGACGCTTTCGTTAGCAGTTGCTAAAATACAAAACCGCCGCCGAGGAATCCATGCCCAAGCGCCTTGCCACGCTGCTCGTTGCCGTTACCCTGGGAATTGCCGCCACCCTTGCGTCCCACGCGGCGGGAACGCCCTCGCCCGCGGCCAAGCTGGCTGCAGCCGACTCGAAGGTGATCATTCCGGTCGAGGGGCTCACCTGCGCCTCCTGCAGCCTGACCGTCCGTCGAGCTTTGAAGAAGTTGGACGGCGTCAAGAAGATCGAGCCGGGTCCGCAAGAGAACGAGGCAGCCGTCACTTACGACGCCTCCAAGGTGAAGCCCGAGCAGTTCGTCGAGGCGATCGACAAGCTCGGCTTCAAGGCGGGGACGCCTGTGAAAGGCTGACCCGATGGGCACCGCATCGAAAGCAGCGCTGCCGGGCTCTCCTTCGCGCAAGTTGCCTGCCGCCACCATGGCCGGCGCAGTCATCTCCGCCTTTCTCGCGTCGGCCTGCTGCCTCGGGCCGCTGGTGCTCGCCCTGGTTGGCCTCGGTGGGGCCGGCCTGCTCATCCAGCTGGAGCCCTGGCGTCGTACTTCACGGTCGCGCCGCTGGCGGCGCTCGGGGCAGGCTTCTGGCTCACCTACCGGAAGCCCAAGCTGGTCGAGGGGGACGATTGCGGCTGCGAGCATCCGAAGAGCAACAGGCTCGGAAAGGTTCTGCTCTGGGTGGTCACCGTCGTGGCGGTCGGGTTCTGGAGCTTCCCCTACGTCGCGGAAAAGATTCGCGGGCAGGTGCGCCTGCGAGGTCAAGAACCCCGCTGGCACCTGCTGCCTGGGCGACGTCAATCGCGAGATAGGAAAAGTGCGACTGCGCCAAGCTGCGGCGCCGAGAACCGGAACATGAACGCCCTTCGGGCACCAGGAGCACGCAATGGCGCAGGCAAGCGAGATCGACCTCCTCATCCTCGGATCCGGATCCACCGCCTTCGCCGCGTCGCTGCGCGCGCAGGAGTTCGGGAAGACCGCCGTCATGATCGAGGAGAGGACCATCGGGGGCACCTGCGTGAACCGCGGCTGCTTGCCCTCCAAGAACCTGATCGAGGCGGCGAAGCTCATGCACGACGCGCGGCATCCTCGCTATCCGGGGCTCGAGCCGGCGGAGCTGCGGCTCGACTTCCGCAAGCTCATCGAGCAGAAGGACCAGGTCGTCCGCGGCTACCGGGAGAAGAAGTACGACAGCCTGGTCGGCGGCGAGCTCCGCATCGAGAAGGGGCACGCCCGCTTCGTGGATCCTCATACCGTGGAGGTGGATGGACGCCACCTGCGAGCCGAGCAGATCCTCATCGCTACCGGGTCGCGGCCCGTCATTCCGCCCATCGAAGGGCTCGATGAGGTTGGCTACCTCACCAGCGACCTGCTCACCGTGGGCGAGGCCCAGGAGCTCAAGGATCTCCCTCGCTCGCTCTTGATCGTCGGCTCGGGCTACATCGCGCTCGAGCTCGGCCAGATGTTTCGCCGCTTCGGAACCGAGGTGACCCTCCTGGAGCGCGGGCCGAAGATTCTTGCTGCGGGATACGAACCCGAGGTGGGTCCGACCGTGGCGCGGATCTTCGAGAACGAAGGCATTCGCATCCTGCTGCGGGCAGAAGTGCGCTCGGTGCGTGCGGAGAAGGACGGCGTGGTCGCGGTCGTGTCGGTGGGCGGCGAGAAACAGGAACTTCGTGCCGAGCGGCTGCTCATCGCCGCGGGCCGGCGGCCGAACACCGATCAGATCGCCATCGAGAAGGCGGGCGTGAAGCTCGGCGAGGAGGGCGAGGTGCGCGTCGACGAGCACCTGCGCACGAACGTTCCGCACATCTTTGCCGCCGGCGATCTGATCGGCCGCCAGGCAGGCAGCCAGATGGCGACGCCAGTGGGCAGCCAGGACGGCGGCATCGTCGCGCACAACGCGCTCTCGGGCGAAGAGCAGCGGCGCGTGAGCCACCGCGTGATCCCGCGCGCCATCTTCATCGATCCGCCGTTCGCGGCGGTGGGGATGACGGAGAAGGAGGCGGTGGCGGCAGGCAACCCGTGCTGGTGCAAGCCCGTCCCCATGGAGCTGGTGCCACGGGCGGGCGCCATTCGCGACACGCAGGGCTTCGTCAAGCTCGTCGCCAACCGGGAGACCGAAGAGGTCCTGGGCGTGACCCTGATCGGCAACAGCGCTGCGGAGGTCATCCACGAGGCGGCGATGGCGCTCCGCTTCCGCGCCAAGCTGCGCGACTTCGTCGAGATGGTGCACGTCTACCCGACGATGGCCGAGGCGCTGAAGATTGGCGCCATCGCGCGCTACAAGGACCCAGCCCGGCTCTCTTGCTGCGCGGAGTGATCCGTCACCTGCACCGGACCAGTGGTAGCGCCCGGGTGTCCCGCCGCCAGCAGGCGGAGGAGGACAATTGAACACGCCACCGGTGCCGGGCGCGGTCTGCAACCTCTGCCTGAAGCTGTAGCTGTCGCTCCCGCGCAGCGCGACGGGCTTGACATATGAACGAACGTTCGTTCATAGTTCGATCTGCACCGAGGAGGCAGGCATGGACGGAATCGCGTACGTCCTCACCCAGGCAGGTCGGCCGCTGGTGAAAGAGCGGCGCAGCTGGCCGCAGCCCGGACCCGGCGAGGCGCTGGTGGAAGTAATCGGTTGCGGGCTCTGCCACACCGACCTCGGCTTTGCGCGCGGTGAGGTGCTGACCAAGAGGCCAGTCCCGCTGGTGCTCGGACACGAAGTGGTCGGGCGCGTCGTTGCCACCGCCGGACTTGAGACCGGACCTGGGACCACCGGACCCGGGCCCGCCGTCGGCACGCTGGTGCTGATTCCCGCGGTGATGCCTTGCGGAAAGTGCGCCTTCTGCGCGGCGGGGCGCGGCAACGCCTGCCCCGAACAGCAGATGCCGGGCAACGACATCGACGGCGGCTTCGCCACGCACCAGCTGGTGCGCAGCGCGCCGCTGGTGCCGCTCGACCGCCTGCCGCCCGGGTTCGAAATCTGGAAGCTGGGAGTCGTCGCCGATGCGGTCTCGACCGCTTACCAGGCGGTCCGCCGCAGCGGCCTCGGGGCAGGCGACGTCGCGGCCGTGGTCGGCGTGGGCGGAGTCGGCGGCTTCACCGCCCAGATCGCGGCGGCGCTGGGCGCCCACGTGCTGGCCCTCGACGTCAAGCGCGACCGTCTCGACCTGGCGCTGCTGCACGGCGCGGAGACAGCGCTGGACGTGCGCGACCTGGCCCCGAAGGCGGTGAAGCCAGAGGTCCGCGCTTTCTTGAAGCAGCACCGCCTCCCCAGCTTCCGCCTGCGCATCTTCGAGTGCACCGGCACCCGCGCCGGGCAGACGCTGGCCTTCGGGCTCCTCGACCGCGGCGCGACCTTGGTGCAAGTCGGCTACACCCCCGACACCGTCGAAGTGCGGCTCTCGAATCTGATGGCCTTCGACGCCACCGTGCACGGCACCTGGGGCTGCCCGGTGGAAGCGTACCCCGCCGTCATCGAGCTGATCGCCAGCGGCAAGGTCGCGCTGGATCCGTTCGTGGAGCGGGCGCCGATGTCGCGCCTCAATGAGCACCTCGAGGCGATGCACCAGCACCGTCTCGAACGCCGCCTCGTCCTCGATCCACTCTCCTGAAGGAGCAGCATGGAACTCGCGAACCACGAGCTCGTCCCCGGATATGAATTTCATTCCATTGGCTATGAGCAGCGCCCGATCCTGGACCGCAAGGGCGCGCCGGTCGAAGGGCTGCACGCGGTCTGGATCACCCTCGACAACGAGAAGCAGCTCAATTCGTATACGACCGAAGCCTTGAAGGAGCTGATCTTCGCCTTCCGCCGCGCGTCGTCCGACCGCCGCGCGGTGGTGGCGGTGCTCACCGGCAAGGGCGACCGCGCCTTCTGCACCGGAGGCAACACCGCCGAGTACGCGACGCTCTATGCGGGCCGGCCCTCCGAGTACGCGCAGTACATGCGGCTCTTCAACGACACGGTCACCTCGATCCTGCTCTGCGACAAGCCGGTCGTCTGCCGCGTCAACGGGATGCGCATCGGCGGCGGGCAGGAGATCGGCATGGCCTGCGACTTCAGCATCGCCGGCGACCACGCCAGCTTCGGCCAGGCCGGTCCGGTGCACGGCTCGGCGCCCGACGGCGGCTCGACCGACTTCCTCGATCTCTACGTGGGCTACGCCTTCGCGGCCGAGTCGCTGGCGCTGTGCGAGCCGTGGTCGGCGGCCAAGGCGTACCGGCTCGGGCTGCTCAACGAAGTCGTCCCGGTCTACCGCGACGTGGAAGGCAAGCAGGTCCCCAATCCAATGGTGGTGACCGACCGCTTCATCGACGAATTGGGACGCATCGTCTACGGCGAGGCGAAGCAGGGCGCGGCCAGGGACGAGGGCAAGAAGAGGCTCGCCGGGCTGAAGATCGATCTGGCGCCGCTCGACGCGGCGGTCGGCCGGCTGGCGACGAAGATCCTCAACACCTTCCCCGACTGCACCCACAAGACGCTGGAGAGCCTGCGCAAGAAGAAGCTGGCGCACTGGTTTGCCAACAGCGAGACCAACCGCTCCTGGCTGGCGCTGAACATGGTCACCGAGGCGGCGGCGGGCTTTCCCGCCTTCCACTTCGGGGAGAAGCCGGACCGCGAGATCGACTTCGCGCAGCTGCGCCGGCGCATCGCCGAAGGCGCGCGGTTCGACGCAGATTTGGTGCGCGAAGTGCTGCCGCCGGCGGCGCGGAAGGGCTGGGAGGAGTCGCGCCGTGGCTGAGGAACGCGTCCGCGAAGAGCTGCTCGAGTCCGGGACGCTCCTGCGCCTGGTGCTCGACCGGCCGGTCGGCAACATCCTCACCAGCGGGCTGATGGAGCAGCTGGGACACGCGCTGGCCTCGCACGAAAGAGACCGCGCGCTGCACCTGGTGGTCTTGCAGGGAGCGGGAGGGCAATTCTCCTGGGGCGCCTCGGTCGAGGAGCACCGCAAGCCCACCGCGCCGGGAATGCTGCGCGGGCTCTCGCGGCTGGTGCGCGCCATCGCCCGCTACCCGGTGCCGGTGGCGGCGCTGGTCGAAGGACGCTGCCTCGGCGGCGGGTTCGAGCTCGCCCTCGCCTGCCACCTGGTCTTCACCACGCCCGACGCGCTGCTGGGGTGCCCGGAGATCAAGCTCG
>JAYWAJ010000198.1:0-5767 GCA_043782525.1 Deltaproteobacteria bacterium
CCAGGTAGTCGACGTGGTCGTACTGGCTCATGTCCCATGGCGCGCTGGTGGAGACCAGCCACTGGAAGAAGCCGGGCGGCGATTCGCTGTGCTCGTTGATGGCGGAGTACCAGACCCAGAACGTCCCGTTCGAGGCGAAGTTGGGAGAGGCAGTGAAGCCGAGCAAGCCCCGCTCATCATAGGTCCCGGGCGTCGGATACCCGAGCCCACCCAGGCTCGGGATGCCGGTGCCCAGCGCGCCGACCTTGCTCCGCAGATCGAGGAAGACGGAAGAGTCCGTCGTGCTGGCGGAGGAGAGGCTCTTGCGCAGGAGCAGCCCTGGCTGGGTACAGACGAAGAGCGAGTCGCCCACCACGTTGACGTCGGTGACCAAATCGACGTGTTCGATGATCGGCTTGAGCCGGACGTTGGTGTCGGCCTTGATTTGTGCGTTCGCCTGGAAGGCTGCCGCGATGGAAACGAGAAGCAGTCCGGCCAGGACTTTCCCAGTGCTTGCGATTGCCATGTGACCCCCTTGTGTTGCGTGTTGCGTCAACGAGTGCTCCCCGAGTTGACCGGCGCGGAGGTGCCGCAATGGCATGCCCCGGTCGTGATGAGATGGCCGCGCGTCGCGATCGCGTCCGACGTGCAGGCACGAGCGCCCCGGCCGTTTGGCGAAGCTGTTCAGTCGATATTTTCGGGGAAGCTGGCCGTACCCCCTGGCGCGGCCTGCTACTTGACGAATCGTTTCACTGCACCAGACCCACCCACGCCGCTTTACCACCGCGGTCGCGGTTGGTCAACGCGCAGGCACACCCGCCGGGAGCGGGAGGGACCGCACTGCGTTCGAGGTCGTGCACGCCATCGTGACGCCGGAATGGATGCGCTCTGCCGTGCAGGTGCAGGCGGTCGGACGGCATCGAGCCCGCGGCCCTGGAAGCGGACCCGCGGGACTGGCGGCCGCCGCCCTCTGTGCTAGCGTCGCCCCATGTCGCTGCGCACCTATGGCCAGTTCTGCCCGGTCTCAATGGCGGCCGAGCTCTTTGCCGAGCGCTGGGTTCCCCTCGTCCTGCGCGAGCTGCTCGGCGGCAGCCGGCACTTCGCCGATCTGCGGCGCGGCATCCCCCGCATCCAGCCTTCGACGCTCTCCTTGCGGCTGCGGCAGCTCGAGGACGGCGGCGTGATCGTGCGCCGGAAGGCGGGCGACGGCTGGGAGTACCAGCTGACCGAGGCCGGAAAAGAGCTGCGTTCAGTGATCGAGCCGCTCGGAAGGTGGGGCGCGCGCTGGCTGGAGCACGAGATCACCCGCGAGCACCTCGATCCCGACTTTCTCATGTGGTCCATGCACCGGCACTTCGGGCTCTCGGCGCTTCCCGCCGGCCGGGTGGTCGTCGAGTTCGAGCTGCAGGACTCCGGCCTCCCGCGGCATCGCTGGTGGATGGTCATCGATGGCGGCGAGGTCGATCTCTGCATCCGGCACCCCGGCCACGACGTCGACCTCACCGTCGCCACCGACCTGGTCACGCTGACGCGGGTCTACCTGGGTCACGTCGATCCACAGGGGGCGGTCCGATCGGGGGCGGTGCGGCTCAGCGGCACCCGGGACCTGACCCGCAGCTTCGCCCGCTGGTGCCCGCGCGGCAGCTTCGCCGACGTCGCGCGGCCGGCGGCGGCGCGGCCCTCCGGACTGCAGCGGCTGTCGGCGGCCGCCGGAAGGACGCGGGCGGCGCGCTGAAGAACCGCCTCAGCGCGCCGTGCCGGCATTGGCAAGCTCACTCATCCTCGCCGCCCGAGCCGTCGCGCTCGCCGGTGACGGGCTGCAGGAAGTTGTGGATGGCGTAGCGGCCGATGCGGTCACCCACGCTCCTTCCCTCCTCGCAGGAGGTGCGCCAGTGGATGCCGCCCAGAACCCTGGCCTCGACGACGGAGTCGGCGATCTGCTCGAAGGTCGTGTAGGTCTCGACGACGCCCGGAGCGGTCGCGCTGGTGAGCACCATGGTGACGCCCGGGTTCTCGCCGAAGACGTGGTCGAGGACCCGTTGCGCTGCGCCGGCGATGGTGGTGTGGCCGGCGATGTAGTCGGGGAAGCGAGGCGTGACCAGCAGCGGCGTCCACGCGGGGTCGGGCGTCGTCTCCGGGTTGGTGGCGCTGTCGGCGGCGCGGATCGCCGTCAGCGGCCGCCACTGGTGGTACGTGTACTTGGCGTCCCAGGCCGCGATGAAGGCATCGGCGCTGACCAGGTTGAGCAGCGCCAAGAGGCGCGCCGTCTGCGACAGGCTCAGGCCGCGGGCGACCGCCGCCTGGCGAGCTGCCGGGTTCCAGTTCTGCTGGCCGGTCGCCACCCAGAAGCGCGCGAGATCCGTCTGGGCCTGCGAGCGGACCGCGCTGGTCGCAGAACCGATCGCCTTGATCTCGTTGAAGTCGCGGGCGTACCGCCGGCTGTCGAGCGCCGGGGGCGGTCCCGGACGGAACTGCGAGCCGGTGGTGAGGACGAACGGCTGGAGCGAGCCCCAGCCCGGATCCAGCGCAGCAAGAAACGCAGGCGGCGTCGGCATCCAGAAGCCGGGCCCGGCGGGCGGGCTGTACGGTGCCGCGATGGCCTCGGCCGCGCCGTCGGAAGCACGGGCCGCGAGGATGAAGCTGGCTGCGGCCGTCCCTGCCGCGAGGCCGTCGATCCTGGACTGTCCGTCGGGAATCAACGCCAGGGCGGCTTGGTATGCCGCATCCAGCGCCGCCTGCTGCGCCGGGTAGAGCTGCACCAGCGCGAGATGCGCCGCGGCTGCTGCGGCCGCCTCCGGCGAGGCCCCCTTCGCCGCATTGACCTGAACGGCGAACGGGCGGAACTCGCCGACGATCGAGTTGACCGCGTCGAACATGGCGGCGTGGACGATCGCCAGGTTCCGGCCCTCGAGCGGCGGGTTCGGGGGAGCTTTGGCGGTGGTCTTGAGCGCAGTGACGTCCCAGTCGAGGACGGCGTTGGCGCGGGCGGCGGTTGTGGAAAGGATCAGAGCGGCGAACAGACACGGCTTGAGCGGAAGGTGATTCACGGTGGACCCCCTGTTGCGCTCGTTCTGCATCCGCGCAGGGTCCGTTCCAAGTACGAAATCCATACTCGTCTGTGCACGCACCGGCTCCCTCTTCGTGCTCGCTCCTGCGCCGCCGTCGCGTGGCGCCGCCTGAAGGTCCGTCGGTCTTGCGAAAGAGCCGATGCCTCACCAGGTCAACCCCACTCCTCCCGTGAGCGCGCGGGCGCCGACCGGCGAGCCCTCGGCAAAGAGGTCGAAGCCGCCGGGGAGCGCGACCGCGACTCCCCCGATGGCCTGGTAGTGGTAGCGATCTCCGCCGATGCCGCCGCGGTAGAAGATGGGACCGCCGAAGGCTGCCACCGAGAGGTACGGCGCCAAGGTCTCTGCCAGCGGCCAGGCCGCGGTCACGGCGCCCTTCAGGTCGGTCGAGGTGAAGCCGTCGGCAGCGACCCGTGCGTGGGCCACCGCCGCGGTGATCGAGACGGAGACGAGCGGTGCGAGACCCGCTGGATCGAGCGCGCGGTAGCTCGCGCCGGCGAAGGCGACCGCGCCCGGGGAGAAGCTGGCGGCGCCGAGGTGTCCGCCCAGCAGCGCGCCCACGCCGCCCAGGACGGTCAGTCGGGGAGAGAGGGGGTAACCGGCCGAGACCGAGAGGGTCTGCTCGACGAGCGGCAGCTTGAGGCCGTTGACCGCGATGTCGGTGCACAGCTCTCCGCCCGCGACGCTGAAGCGCGGCCTGGGCCCGCCGCCGGTGCATTCCTGCGCGAGACCCCGTAGGACCTACGGGAGCCGAGACGCCTCAGGCGCGCGCGGGGCGAGGGATCAGACAGGCAACCGCCGCCGCAATCAGGATCGCTTTACCCATCCAGAGCAGATGGTGGCGAAGGACGAACGGTTCACCCCGGGCGAGTCAAGCCATCGCGGCGGAGCCCGGTCCGCGGCTCCGCCTAGGCGATGAGGTGGCTCGCGATCGCCGCCAGGCTCAGGCCCGCCATCGCGATCCACAGCACCACGCCGAGCGCCAGCGGCCGGGCGCCAACCGCCCGGATCGAGCTGCGCGTCAGGCTGGCGCCGATGAAGAACAGCGTCACCACCAGCGCCTGTTTGGCGACGCCCGCGACCAGGTGCCCGGCGCCCTGCAGTCCGGGAACGTAAGTCACCAGCGCCGCGGCCGCGATGAAACCGGCGATGAACCAGGGCCGGCGCGCCTTTCCTTTCGTCGCGCCGCCGTTCTTGCGCTGGTGCCACTGCCCGACGGCGAGGGTGAGCGGCACGATCCAGAGAGCGCGGGCCAGCTTGACGGTGGTGGCGATCTCGACCGCCTTGCCGCCCCAGGCCACCGCCGCGCCCACCACCGAGCTGGTGTCGTGGATGGCCAGCGCGCTCCAGAGGCCGAACTGCGCGTCGGTGAGGCCGGCCGCGTGTCCGATGGGAGGGAAGATGAAGAGCGCGACGGCGTTGAGCAGGAAGACCGTGGCCAGCGCCACCGAGGCCTCGTGCTCCTCGGGCTGCAGCACCGGCACCACCGCGGCGATGGCGCTGCCGCCACAGATGGCGGTGCCGACGGTGATGAGCGTGCCCACGTTCCGGCCGACGCGGAAGAAGCGGGTGAGGAGCGCGCCGAGCAGCAGCGCGGTGCCGATTCCCAGCACGGTGTAGAGGATGCCGTGCGCGCCCACCCGCGCGACCACGCGCAGGTCCATGCCGGCGCCGAGGCCCACCACCGAGAGGGCGAGCAAGGTGGAGGTCGCCTTGCGGGTGCGGGCGAGGTACGGGTTGCCGAAGGCCAGCGCCAGCACCAGCCCCAGCAAGAGCCCCAGCCCGGTGGAGACGAAGGGGAAGAGACACAGCACCGCCCCGGCGGGCAGGAGCAGGTGGGCCGGGCTGCGGGGCGCGAGGACCGGCGTGGCTGCGGCGCTGGCTTCCATAGTGGGAAGGATGGCGGCTCCCCGCTCGAAAAGCACGCGCGATCTTCGCGTTGGATATCAGTAAAGCTGATGGCTATCCGACTGGCAGTAGCGCACGAAGTCTCCGGCCACGCCGGCGAGGTCGGAGGCGGGGAGCACCCAGGAGAAGGAGCGCCGGATGCGGAAGCCCGGGAGGGAGAGGGTGCGCAGCGCTCCGCTGGCCAGCTCGCGCTGCATGCTGCAGCGGGAGAGGAAGGCGAGGCCGGCCCCCAGCGCCACCGCGGTCTTGATGGCCTCGGTGCTGGCCAGCTGGAGATCTCCTCGCCGGGCGCGGCGGCGGCTTCCGGCGCGGCGCAGGGCCCGCTCCACCACCGCCCGGGTCCCGGAGCCGGGCTCGCGCCAGACGAGGGGGATCTTCTCGAGATCTCCCAGGCGGCGGACCGGAGGCAGCGGCGGGGCGGAAGGTCCGCCGAGGGTGGCGACCAGCTCGTCGGCGAGGAAGGCCTCGAGCCGCACTCCCGCGGCGCGCGCGTGGCCCTCGACCATGCCCAGCGGCACCCGGCCTTCCTTGACGGCCTCCAGCACCTGCCCGGTGTTGCCCACGTCCATGCGGACGGAGGTGCCCGGCGAGGCGCGGCAGAAGCCCACCACCAGCGCCGGAAGCACGTACGAGGCCACCGTGGTGCTGGCTGCGAGGACCAGCTGCCCGCCGGCGGACCGGGCCTCGCCGGCGACGGCGGCGGAGGCCTCGTCGAGCGCCCCGCGGATCCGCTGCGCGTAGACGAGGAGCGCCTGCCCGCGCTCGTTCAGGGCCACTCCGCGCGGCGTGCGCAGGAAGAGCGGCGCGCCGCACTC
>JAYWAJ010000199.1:0-5745 GCA_043782525.1 Deltaproteobacteria bacterium
GCCTGCCCGGCCCCGGACAGCGTCGACAGATCGGCAGCGGCCCCGTCGGGCAGGATCACCTGCGCGCCCAGCAGCGCGGAGAGCCGCTGCGCCTCGGCCGCGGCGATCCGGATCTGGTCGAGCGAGAGGGAGAGCTGCCAGAGCGCGTTGCGCAGGTCCTGGAAGGTGGGCCGGGTCGCCGCGCGCAGCAGGGCCGCCGCACCCTCGCTTCCGCGCCGCGTGGCCGCCAGCTCCTCGAGACGCACGCTGACCCGCTCCGCGTGGCGGCTGAGGGCGGCGCGCTCGCCGGCATCGAACTGCCGCGGCACGTTGTCGATGACGCAGAGCGAGCCGACGACCTCGCCGCCGATCTGCACCGGCGCGCCCAGATACGCGCCCAGATCCGGGTTGCGCGCGGTCAGGCCCGGGACGCGCGGGTCGGTGTGCGCATCGGCGACGACGACCATCTCCCGGTCGCGGACGACGTACTGGCAGATGGAGAGGTCGCGGTCGGTCGCGCGATCGAGGGCCCAGAGGCCGGTGAGGCCGGCGCTCGCCCGGAAGATCTGCAGGCGATCGAGGACCAGCGAGACGAGGCAGGTCGGCGCCTTCAGCTCGGCGGCCGCCTCCGCGGTGATGCCGTCCAGCACCGGGTCGTCGGCGGAGTCGAGCACCTGTCCGCGGAAAGCTGCCAGGCGCTCGGGGCGCGGGCCAAGGACGTCGATGCGATCGGGCACGCCTGCAACTCTGCACGACGCGAGCGCCGGGCGCACTAGCATCGCCCGGCGCGGCGCGTTTTTGCCTAGAAGCGGAGCCGGTAGCCGAGGCCCAGCGCGAGGAAGCCTCCGACGTTCGCGTTTCCGGTGGCGACGAAGTTCACCCGCGTGAAGTGGTAGCGAACTTCGGCGAAGGCGGCGCCCGGCCCGATGACGTAGTCGGCCCCGCCCAGCAGCTGGAAGCCGATGCGGGCCTCGGTCTCGACGTAGGTGTTCTGGAACGCCTGCGTCGCCGTGCGGTGGAAGAAGAGGGCCGGCCCGAGGCCGCCGTACGGCGTCAGGCCCGGCACCGCGTCCTCCAGCCGGTAGACCGCCGATAGGAGCACGCCGACTTCGGCGTTGCCGAGGTTGTAGGCCCCGTCGCCCGCCACCACCCGCGGGTCGGCCACCGACCCCGAGGCGCGGGGCCGCACCCAGTCGACCTCCAGCACCACCGCGAGGTGGTCGTCGAGCGCCGGAGTCACGTAGCCCGCCTCGAGGCCGAGGAAGAACGCCCCCGAGAGCCGCGAGGTCGGCTCGAAGAGCCCGAGCTTGGGCGCCACCAGGAAGCGGCCCTTCTCGGGCTTGGCGGGCGGCGCGATCACGTCGGCCTTCTTCGCCGCCGGAGCGGGGGCCTTGGGCGACGTCGCCGGAGGGGCCGCTGCCCTGGTGGCAGGTGCGGGAGCGGCAGCCTTGGGCGGCTGCATCTGGGCGGCCGCGGCGGAGGAGACGAGCATCAAGAGCGCGAGAGGTGTCTTCATGATCGTCTCCTAGTACTCGAAGAGTTCGACGGTGTTGGTGGGCGCTCCGTAGACCGCTGGCACTCCCGAAGTGGCGTCGGAAGGGAAGCCGCCGACGACGTAGATGAAGGCCCGGAAGAGCTGCTCTCCCGGCAGGAAGCGGGTGCCGCCCACCGCGTAGCTGACGCCGCCGGTGTTGTTGAGCGCGAGGCTGAAGTCGGTGGAGAGGCTGAAGGGGCCGGCGCCCAGCGTTCCCGAGACCGTGCTGATCGTCGAGTTGTTGGTCTTGGTCTGCAGGCTGAAGACCTGGTTGGCCACGATGTCGGCCCAGCCGCCCTCGCCAAAGGCGCTGCTCCCCGAGATGGAGGGGTTGGTGAAGACGAAGTCCGCGATGCTGGCCACCTGCGCCCGGCTGGCGCTGTTGCCCGGGATCTCGGTGCCGTTGGTCTCGCCGCCGAAGACCAGCACGAAGCTCTTGCCGGCGGCGACGTTGGCCGTGCCGCTGGTGGCGATGCCGACGCCGAACCGGTCGCGGGCGACGAAGCCCGAGCCGGCGCTGGCGATGGTGGGGTCGAGGGCGGCGCTGGTGCTGAAGCTGAGCGCCTCGACGCTGGTGGTGCTGGTGCCGCAGCCGGCGCCGCTCGCGGCGGTGCAGCCGCCCAGCACGAGGATGTCCTGGTGATCGTCGGGCAGCGTGCGCGCCTGCTGGTCGAAGCGCGAGGTGGTCAGGGTGCCCGCCGTGTTCCATTTTCCCAGCGCCCCGTGCGGCAGCGGCTTCAAGGTTCCCGAGGCGGTGGCGCCGTCATCGGTGGCGGTCATGGTGCCCGCGCCGGGTCCGCTGCAAGCTGCCGTCACGTCCTTGAGCATCACCTCCGTGTTGGAGACCGCGGAGCCGCCCTTGGTGCGGTAGAGGCGGTACCCGGTCGCGCCGGCGGTGCAGCCCCACTTGATGGTGGGCTGGGTATGGGTGGCGTCGAGGCTCGCGCTCTCTTCGTCGGAGGGTAGCGACTCGGGGACGTCGGCGGAGACCGCCAACGCCGCGACCTTGTAGTACCAGACGCCGGCGCCCGGCCCGGCGCCGAGGCCGGTGGTGATCTGCCGCATGGTCGGCGCGTCGGCGCTGCGCAGCACCTGGGCGCGGTAGACGGTGTTCTGCGGCGCGCCCGCAGCGGTGCGGCCGCCGATGGCGTAGAGGTAGCTGGTCCCGGCGCTGCCGCCGACCGAGCGCTGCACCAGCGAGAGGCCGGCGCGGGCGGAGGGGAGCGGCGTGCGATCGAGGACGCGGAAGGTGCAGCCGCTGCTGGTGCAGTCGCCGCCCAGGTCGCCGAAGAGCCCGACCGGCGCCACCTCCACGCTGGCCAGCGCGTCCGTGCCGTTGGTGGACCCGCCGGCGACGTAGAGGAAGGGCTGGGCCAGGTCGTCGAAGGCGATGACCGCGCCCGCCTGGCCCCGCGCCGTGACCAGCTTCGACTTGGCCACGCCGCCGTCGAAAGGGTTGAGCGAGGTGCCGGTGACGAGCAGCGCCGCGAAGTCGCCGCTGGCCACGTCGGTGCCATGCTGCACGCGCACCAGGTACTGGCCGCCGCCGGCGGTGCCGGGGGTGCTCAGCGTGAAGCCGGTGGCGCCGGTGGTGGTGTGGTTGCCGGCGGCGTCCTCGACGTAGCAGCCGGTGGAGAGGCTCGAGGGCACGGCGACGACGATCTGTCCCGCCGCCCGCGAGCTGACCGGCACCGTGCAGAACTCCACGCCGCCCACGACCGGGGTGCCGAGGAGCACGCTCGAAGTCGCGTCGAAGTTGCTTCCGGTCACCGTCACCATGGCCCCGCCGGTGCTGATCGAGCCGGGGTTCAGGTTGGTGACCAGCGGCGGCGGGCTGGACACCACCGTGAAGGCGCCGACGATCTTGCCCTGGCCGCTGACCGGGTCGAAGACTTGGAAATCATAGGGCCCGCCGGGGGCGATGCCCGGGCAGGTGGTGGTGTCGACGCCGGTGGGCGGGCCGAACGACGTGCCGCTGCAGACGGGCACCACCGCGGTGACCGTCTTCGGATCGGCGTAGGCGACTCCCCGCAGCGGGATGCTCTGGGCCGGGCCGCCGCTGACGAGCGGCGCGACGATGGTGACCTTGGGCAGCGCGCCGCTGAACCCCTGCGAGGCGGGGGTGGTGAAGTTGTTGGTGATGGTCACCGGCGTGTCGCGGAACTGGTAGCCGAAGCGCGGCGAGACCGAGAGCGTGCCCAGCACCGTGCAGCTGGGAAAGGCGGTGATCTGCGCCGGCGCCACCGGGGCGGTGCCGAAGGGGGCCATGCAGCCTTCGGGGTTGGTGAGCTGCACGGTGTAGACGGTGCCGGCGGCGCTGGTCTCCGCGCCGGCGAAGGTGCCGGCGGGCAGGGTGACGGTGGCGGTGGTGGCCGTGGACGTCGCCGCCGTGAAGGTGTGCGCGCCGATGGCCACGCTGGGCAGCTTGTCGCTGCGGAAGCCGGTGCCGGTGATGGTCAAGGTCTGCGCCTGGTCGGCGCAGAGCGTGGTGCCGGTGCCGCCGCTGGCGGTCAGCGAGACGGCGGTGATCTGCGGCGGCGGCACCACCCGGATGGCGGCGGCGGCGCCGCCGGACTTGCCGTCCAGGTTGGTGACCGTGAGCGTATAGTCGCCGGGCGTGAGCGCGTGCGCGTCGGCGGCGCTGTCCGCCGTCCGCATCGCGAGCGGCATCTTCGTCTGGTCGATGAAGCGCACGTACGCCGCCGGCACCGCGTACGACTCGGGGCCGCTGAGCGCGACAGTGGGCATGGTGACGCCCGGGGTATGGACCAGCGCGCCGGTGGGGAGGGGCGCGAACTTGTCGCCGAGGGCATCGACCAGCCAGCCCGAGGCCGCGTCGCCCTGCGCGTTGCACAGGTAGGCGGGGCCGGTGCTCTGGTCGCGCTCGCTGCGCGCGCCCGTCACCACCGGCGTCGGGCCCTCGATCTTGTAGGAACACGCAGAGACAAGGAGCAGCACCGGCAGGAAGCGCATGTTCACCTCTTGGAAGTCGACGCTACTGTCACTGACCCGGGCAAGCGAGTAATTGGATAAGCCCCTGCTGTGCGCTGATCTGCGCGTTGCGGGTACCGGTTCCCGACAGTAGAGTGCGCGGCCTCTCGTCGAGGTCAGGCATGGCGCAGTTCCGTGGATCGATGGTGGCGCTGGTGACGCCCTTCAAGGACGGCGCCGTCGACGAGCCCGCGCTGCGGAATCTGGCCCGCTGGCAAATCGAACAGGGAACCGACGGGCTGGTGCCCTGCGGCACCACCGGCGAGGGAGCCACGCTCGACCCGGCGGAAGCGGAGCGGGTCATCCGCATCTGCGTCGAGGAGGCCCGCGGCACGGCGCCGGTGATCGCCGGCTGCGGCACCAACTCCACCCGCACCACCGTCGAGAACGTGCAGCGGGCGCGGGCGGCCGGCGCGGACGCGGCGCTGGTGGTCACGCCTTACTACAACAAGCCCACGCCCGACGGCCTCTACCTCCACTTCGAGGCGGCGGCGAAGCAGGGCGGGCTGCCCATCGTCATGTACAACGTGCCCTCGCGCACCAGCCTCGACATGCAGCCCGACGCCATCGCCCGCTGCGCCAGGATCCCCGGCGTGGTCGGCATCAAGGAGGCGAGCGGCTCCATCGTCCGCATCGCCGAGATCCTCTCGCTGGGAGTGCCCCCAGGCTTCGCCATCCTCGCCGGCGACGACATGTTCACCCTGCCGACGCTGGCGCTGGGCGGACACGGGGTCATCAGCGTCGTCGCCAACCTCGCGCCGGGAGATCTGGCCGCCCTCTGCGACGCCTTCTTCGCCGGAGATCTCAAGGCCGCCCAGGCCGCGCAGGTGAAGTTCTCGCCGCTGGTGAAGGCGATGTTCGTGGAAACGAATCCACTGCCGGTGAAGCACGCGCTCTCCCTGATGGGCCGCATCGCCCCCGAGCTGCGGCTGCCGCTCACGCCCGTCTCCGCGGCGGGGGCGGCGCGCGTCGAGGCGGCGCTGCGCGCCTACGGGGGCCTCTTGTGATCCGCGCCTGCATCGCCGGCGCCGGCGGAAAGATGGGCTCGCGCATCCTCAACACGGTGCGCGCAGAGGAAGACTTCGTCATCACCGGCGCCTTCGAGCGGCCCGAGAGCCCGCAGGTGGGCCTCGACGCCGGCCTGCTCTCGGGCGCGGGTCCCCTCGAGGTGCCCGTCGCCGGCAGCATCGAGCAGGCCCTCGGCAGGGGGGCCGACGTGGTCATCGACTTCACCGCCCCGG
>JAYWAJ010000200.1:0-5676 GCA_043782525.1 Deltaproteobacteria bacterium
TGCTCTTGCTTTTTTTCCTCCAGCCTTCCTGGCGGAGCAGGGTGGACTGGAGGGTGGCGACCTGCGGCGCCAGCGAGCCGTCGTGGCGGGCGACGCGCCACCAGGGGACTCCGTCGAGGGTGCGCAGCGCCGAGACCACCGCCCGCGCGGCTCCCGGCTTTCCCGCCCGCAGCGCGACTTCGCCGTAGGCAAGCGTGGTTCCCCGCGGGATGCGCTTCACCACCCGCGCCACCGCCCGCTGGAACGGGGTTATCGCGCCACCCAGTTGCCGAGCAGCACCGCGCCGAAGCCGAGGAGGTTGGAAAGGGCCACGTAGGCGAGGGCGCCGCCGGGCCGGCCCAACTGGAGGAGGCGCACCGTCTCGAACTCGAAGGTGGAGAAGGTCGTGTACGCGCCGACGAAGCCGATGGGCAGCAGGTAGCGCAGGCTGGGGCTCTGCAGCCGCGCGCTGAAGACGGCGATGAGGAAGCAGCCGCTCAGGTTGATGAAGAGCGTGCCCCAGGGCCAGTCGACGCCGACCCGGCGCGCGAAACCGGCCCCGACCACGAAGCGCGCCACCGCGCCGAGGGCGCCGCCGAGGGCGACGAGGAGGAGGGGAGTCGCGCGTTCGAACACGCGGCGACCCTATCAAAAAAAAACGGCCCGGACCCGCGAAGGTCCGGGCCGCCTTCAAAGCGCGCTGCTAGTTGAGGACGACGTCGTCGAACAGCGTGTAGGTCGGATCGACCGAGTAGTTGTCGTCGTGGCTGGTGAGCGTCAGCGTGTAGCTGCTGCCCGCCGTCACCGACGCCGTGATGTTGACCCACGTCGAGTTGGTGACGCAGGTCTTCGGCACGACGGCGGTGCCATTCAGCGTGATCGTCACCCAGTCGTACGTGACGGTGTCGGGGCAGGTCGACTTGTACCAGATGCTGACCTGGCTCTTGCCCGCCGGCACGGTGAAGGTCTGCGAGTAGCTGGAGTCGCCGTTGGTGGGCGAGGTGCTCCCCGCCCGCGCGCAGGAGGTGCCGCCATGGCAGCCGCTGGTCGCGATGCTGGTGGTGCCCGACGTGGTCCAGCCGGTGCTGCCCGACTCGAAGCCGCCGTTGGTGATGCCGCCGCCACCGCCGCCTCCGCTGCTGGTCAGCGTCACGTCGTCGTAGAGCGTGTAGGTCGGGTCGGAGGCGTAGTTGTCGTCGTGGCTGGTCAGCGTCAGCGTGTAGCTGTGGCCGGCGGTGACGGCAGCGGTGACGTTGGTCCAGGCGGTGGTGGCGCAGACCTTGGAGATCAGCGTCGCGGTGGTCCCCGCGGTGTTGTCCTTCAGTGTGGCGACCGCCCAGTCATAGGTGATCGAGTCGGGGCAGGTCTCCTTGTACCAGACCGAGATCCCGGTGTTGCCCGTGGCTGCGGTGAAGGTCTGCGCGATGGTGCTGTCGCCGTTGGTGGGGGAGGTGCTGCCCAGCCGCGCGCAGTAGGTGCCGCCGTGGCAGCCCGAGTTCGTCACCGTCTCCGAGGCGCCCGACGCCGTCCAGCCGCTGAGCGAGCCGGTCTCGAAGCCGCCGTTGGTGATGCCGCCGCCGCCGCCCGACCCGCCGGTGACGGTGAGCGAGTAGCTGGTGCTGTGCGAGCCCGAGGTGGCGGTGCCGGTGACGGTCAGCGCGTACGTGCCGGCGGCGGCGCTCGTGGTGGTGGTGATGCTGAGCGTCGAGCTCTGGCCCGAACTGACTGAGGTGGGCGAGAGGCTGGCGGTGACGCCCGCCGGTGCGCCCGAGACGGTGAGTGAGATCGTCTGCGCGCTGCCCGAGGTGATGGCGGTGCTGATGGTGCTCGAGGCCGCGCCGCCCGGCGCCACCGAGCCGCTGGCCGGGCTGGCCGAGATGGAGAAGTCGTTGGTGGTGCCGCAGGAAGGCGACCAGCCGATGCAGTTGGCCTGCGCGTTGGAGAACTCGAGCTGGTACACGTACGAAGTGCCGTCGCAGGCGGCGATGGTGCCCTGCTGGGCGTTGCAGATGTCGCCGATCTCCCCGTTGGTGTTGTCGTACCAGGCGAGCGGCGGGCCCAGGACGGCAGCGAGGCCGACCTCGGCGTCGGTCATCATCTCGACCAGCTCGTGCGAGGCGACCGAGGTGTAGTTCCCGAAGGTGGTGCTGTTGCCGCAGCCCGTGGCGCAGCCCGAGCCGGCCTGCATGTCGGGGTGCACGCCGTAGTAGTACTCGTTGTGCCCGCCGCCGGCGGCAACGGTGCCGTGGTAGGCGCAGAAGCCGCCGGCCACGCACGAGCTCGAGTTGCCCTGGGTGATGGTGATTCCGGGCGGAAAGAATACCGCGTAGTAGGTGACCGGGTTCCCGGAGCCGTCCAGCGCGGGCGCCGGCAGGTGGCCCGCCGCGATCTGCGCGGTGATCTCGGACTGGATGGTGGTGTCGGCGACCGTCGTGGCCGAGGACGAGGGAGTGATGGTCACCTGGCTCTGGAAGGCGCCGCTGGCGAAGTGCTGGTTGGTCTTGGTGCCGCTCGGGCTGACGGTGTTGTACTCGCCATCGAGGAAGCTCGACAGCGTCGTCTTGCTCAGCATCTGCTGATAGAAGGTCGCCATCGAGGGCGTGGCCGTGCTGCTGACGTTGCTCAGGTAGCTGCCCGATCCCCAGAGCACCTGCACCACTTTCGAGGCGCCGTTGATGCGGCCGCCGTAGTAGGTCAGGTGCGCGCCGGCCGGGGCAGAATACGGTGTCGGGTGCGAGTCAGCCTTGGGCATCTTGTGGACCCGGCTGCTGTAGCGCACGTCGGATTGGCTGGCGCTGTCCTGGTTGGGCAGGGCTGTGCCGCAACCGATGGCGAGGATCGCCGTAAGCAGGGGGGGCAGAGTCGTGCTGAAGCGGCCGGTGCGCATCTGCGTGAACCTCCAAAGGGAGAACCGGCGGGTGCCGGCGTGCGCAGCAGTGTGAACTGTCGCCCTTAGGGGGCCCTTAGGGGGCAAGGCGTGGGGCAATGTGCGACAGAAGGCAGGAATGGCCCCCGCATTCATCGATTGCCGTGATTACAAGCCGTTGCGCCATATAGTGCGTAAAGGTAGGACAATTGCCCATCCACAATTTGACGTAACGATATCGACAAACAAGAGACTTTCCGCTGTCGGGCCAAGGTCTCGCCGCCCTGCGGCTACAGGTAAAACTCAGGCAAAAAGAAACGAGAACGACAAAAGCCAAATATGAAAGAGACCTTTGGCACCCCCCGGCAGGGATGAAAGTCCGTCATTCATTTGACGTATACGACTCTACGACTGACCGTTGGCCAAATTTCAATCCATTGATTTCAGGCCTTATTCGCAAAATAGAGCCAATGAGCCACACGCGAGTACATTGGCCCACCGTATTGCTTCTTGTGCCGCTCAGGCCACCATGCCTGCGCCCGATCAACGGGCGAAGTTCCGCCTCCCCCCCGATGGAGTCGCCCAAGTGCAAGAGTCGATTCTTCGCCCCCCGATGCTCGCAAGCTCTCTGCTGCTCACCCTCCTCGCCGCCTGCGCGCAGATGCCCGCCGCAGAATCCCAAGCCAGCAGCAACCCCGACTACCAGGACCTGCGGTCGCCTTCCGTGCAGCTGGCCGAACGCCACGCCTCGACGCCGCCGCTCTCGCTCCTGGCCATTCCGGCGAACGACACCAACCCGGAGCACGAGGTCAAGCGCGTCCCGCGCCGCTACGCTCCCCGCGCCCAGTCGGTGCGCGACCCGGTGCTGCAGAGCAGCACCGTGACCCTGCTCGCCCCTACCGTCGCGCTGTCGTTCGCGGGCGTGGGCCAGGGCTTCTCCGGCCCCAACGGAACCTTCACCGTGACCGGCGCGCCGCCGGACACCAACGGCGACGTCGGCCCCAACCACTACGTGCAGACGGTCAACCAGGACCTGATGATCTGGGACAAGAGCGGCACCAAGCTGCACGGCCCGCTGCCCATCAACTCGCTCTTCCAGAGCCTGGGCGGCTTGTGCGCCGCCGACAACGACGGCGATCCGGTCGTCCTCTATGACCAGGCGGCGAACCGCTGGTTCATCTCGCAGTTCGCGGTCACCAACCCCAACCCGAACTACCACCAGTGCATCGCCGTCTCGCAGACTGCCGATCCCACCGGCGCCTACTACACCTACGACTTCGCCTACTCGGCCTTCAACGACTACGGCAAGGCCGGCGTCTGGAACGACGCCTACTACTTCACCTACAACATGTTCACCGGCGGCACGACCTTCGCGGGCGCCAAGACCTGCGCCTTCGACCGCACCCGGATGCTCTCGGGCCTCTCGGCCACGCAGCAGTGCTTCGACACCAGCACCACCTACGGCGGCATCCTGCCCGCCGACATCGACGGCGCCACCACGCCGGCTGCGGGCGAGCCCGAGTACGTGGTCGGCCTCGGCGCCAATTCCTCCACGCTCGCCTACTGGAAGTTCCACGTCGACTGGACCACGCCGGCCAACTCCAGCTTCTCCGGCCCCACCATCATCAACGTCGCGACCTTCGCGGAAGCCTGCGCCGGCGGCACCTGCATCCCGCAGACCGGCACCACCCAGCAGCTCGATTCTCTCGCCGACCGCATGATGTACCGCCTGCAGTGGCGCCAGACCTCCGACGGCGTCGAGCACCTGGTCGTCAACCACAGCGTCACCGCGGGCAGCTCGACCGGCGTGCGCTGGTACGAGCTGCGCGCCTCGGGCAACGCGCTCTCGCTCTTCCAGTCCGGCACCTACGCCCCCGACTCCAACTACCGCTGGATGGGCTCGGCGGCCATGGACGGATCGGGCGGCATCGGCATCGGCTTCAGCAAGTCGTCGTCGAGCACGCACCCGGCCATCGCGGTCACCGGCCGCAACGTGGGCGACGCGGCCGGCAGCATGGCCCAGGGCGAGACCACCGTGCTCACCGGCGGCGGCTCGCAGACTGGAAGCAACCTCTCGCGGTGGGGCGACTACTCGAACCTGAGCGTGGACCCGGTCGACAACTGCACCTTCTGGTTCACCACCGAGTACATCCCCTCGAACGGCGCCTTCAACTGGACCACGCAGGTCGCGACCTTCAAGCTCTCGGGCTGCGGCGCCGTGGCCACCAACGACTTCTCCATCAGCGCCAGCCCGACCTCGGTGTCGGTGGTGCAGGGCGGCAGCGCCACCAGCACCATCTCGACCGCGACAACCACCGGCGCGGCGCAGAGCGTGAGCTTCTCGGCGAGCGGCCTGCCCTCGGGCGCCACCGCGTCGTTCAGCCCCACCAGCGTCACCTCGGGCGGCAGCTCGACGCTGACCCTCGCCACCTCGGCCAGCACCCCGGCCGGCTCGTACCCCATCACCGTCACCGGCACCGGCGCGTCGGCGACCCACACCACCACCGTCACGCTGGCGGTGACGGCCCCGGTCACCAACGACTTCTCCATCAGCGCCTCTCCCTCGAGCGTGTCGATCGTGCAGGGCGGCTCGGGCACCAGCACCATCGCCACCACGCTGACCAGCGGCGCGGCGCAGACCATCAGCCTCTCGGCCAGCGGCCTGCCCGCGGGCACCACCGCGGCCTTCAACCCCGCCAGCGTCTCCTCGGGCGGCAGCTCGACGCTGACCTTCACGGTCGGCGCCGGCACCACCGCGGGCACCTACCCGGTGACCGTCACCGGCACCGGGACTTCGGCGACGCACACCACCAGCGTCTCGCTGACGGTGA
>JAYWAJ010000201.1:0-5676 GCA_043782525.1 Deltaproteobacteria bacterium
CGCCCACTTCGGCGCAGATGGCCTCGAACAACTCGGTGACGATGGCGTCGGTGAGGGCGGAGATGGCGCGGACCACTTCCTGCCCACCGACACCGGCGCGGTGCCGCTCGAGGATCTCTGCCCGTCCCTGCGCGAGGCGGGCCTTCGCTGTCTCCACCGCTGCGGTCATGCCCTGCACAATAACAAGGTGCGCTTCAGATCGACGGCGAACCTTTGCGCGGCGGCGGCGGCGAGGAAGCCGGCGGATCGCCGCTCGGCGGAGGGCTGCGCGACGGGTCCCGCGGGGGAGGCTCGCGGCGGGGGGGTTCCCCGCTGGGCGGGTCCTTGCGCTTCGGCTCGCCGGAGGGCGGATCTTTCTCGGGTGGCAGTCTGGGGTCGGGCATGGGTCGAATCTACCCGACTGCGCCGGCACACCGTCCGGGACCCCGCGTGCATTTTGTACAAAACTCGCGAAAGGAGGCGGCGGCGGAGCTACGGCACCAGGGCGAGGCGGCGGCGGGCGTCGACGAAGTCCTTCACGCCGCGCGCGATGGCCTCCGCCGTCCCCTCCTGGAACCGCGCGCTCTTGAGGCGCGCCTCCTCGGCAGGGTTCGAGATGAAGCCGGTCTCGACCAGGATCGACGGCATGTGCGTTCCCAGCAGGACGTAGAAGAGGGCCTGCTTGACGCCGTGATCGTGGACGCTCCCGACGCGGCTGCGCAGGGTGCGCACCAGCGAGGCCTGCACCGACGTCGCGAGATCGCGGGCGTCGCCGGCGTTCGACTTGGTGGCGAGGTCGGCGAGGATGAGGCGGAGGTCGCTGACGGTCCGGTCGGCGTCCGCGTTCTCGAAGGCGGCGAGGCGGGCGGCGTAGCGATCGCTGGCGACGTTCAGGGTCCAGGTCTCGACGCCCTCGAGCTTGCGCTTGCGGGCGGCGTTGCAGTGGATGGAGACGAAGAGGTCGGCGTGGGCCTCGTTGGCGATGCGGGTGCGCTCGTCGAGCGGCACGAAGGTGTCGTCGCTGCGGGTCATGACGACGGCGAACCCCAGCGCCCTGAGCCGGCCGGCGACCTTCCGGGCGATGGCGAGCGCCATGTCCTTCTCGCGCACGCCGTGCGGGCCGATGGCGCCGGTGTCCTTGCCTCCGTGGCCGGCGTCGACCACCACCCGGCGGACCTTGAGCCCGAGCTGCGCTGCCAGCGAGCTGTGGGAAGCGAGCGCGGTGGCGCGCAGCTCGCGGGCCTTGGCGGCGGTGGCAGGCTCCTCGTCCGATTCGGTGAGCGCGGCGACGGCGTTCTTCACCGCCCGCACGATGGGCGTGCTGCGCGAGGGGGGATTTGCCGGCGCCTCCGGCTCTGGCAGGTCGTCGTCCCTGGCGGCAACAGGCAGCGCTTTTTGGGAGGGCGCGCCCGCCCTGGCGGGCTCTGCCGAGGGCTTTGCGGGTGCCGCGGCTTGCGCGTCGCGCACCATCTCTTCGATGACCATCGCGGCCTCGTGGCCGACGTCGACGTCGGGTTCCCGCGCGGCGGCCTTCACGGGCGGCGCGGCTTCCTCGGCTTCGTCTTCTTCTTCGTCGCCGACCGCCACCGGCTTCTGCGCTTTTGCCTCGACTGCGGGCGCCGGCGACTTTGCCGCGACCGTCGGGCCCTGCGATCGCGCCTCGGCCGTCGGGCCCTGCACCTTTGCGGCGAGCGCCACGAAGTGCGTCTGGCTGATGGCCTTGGCGTCCTGCGGATACCGCTCTGCCAGGCGTCGCGCCGCCGAAGCGCCTTCCTGCGGATCGTTGGCGCGGGTGGCGAATCCCAGCGCGGACGCCAGCGCCTGCGCCCCAGTGGGGCCCGGATAGTCTTCGTCGACCCTGCGCAACGCGGCGATGGCGGAGCGCGCGTCGACCGGCGACCGCGTCACGTCCCAAAGCTCTGCCCGCGCCCGCGCCGCAGCGAGCGCCGCCTCGGCAGCGCGCGGACCGCTGGGGGCCGCCTTGACGGCCGCGTCCAGCTCCCGCAGCACCGCTTCCCAGCCGTCGCGGTACCGGCGGCGCCTGGCATCGGAGCGAAGCTTGTCGAGTGAGGCCCGCCCCTTCTCGAGGAGCTTTCCCTGCAGGGCGGCAGCGCGCGACGGAGCCCCGGAAGCGCCAGCGCGAACGGAACCCGGAAGCAGTGCAAGAGCGGCGGCGAGAACAAGCGAGCGCACAGGCGCACGCTCTCACGGCGGATCGTTCCGTCAACTTTTGTGCCCACCTTTACGGGCCTTCACCGATACCGTCGCATCCCGGCCGCGGCGAAGAGGCAGCGCGAGAGCCGCTCGGCCTCGCGCCAGCGACGGCGGCGAGCCCCTTCCCGCGCGACCGACCAGGCCAGCACGGCGCAGATGGCGATGATCACCGCGGCGCTCACTGCAGCACCACGGCGTCGGTCTCCAGGCTCAGCTGCCCGCGCACCGCGGCGTTGGGCACCGCCTTCAGCTCGCGCCGGCTTCCACAGCGGCACCGCTTCAGCGAGGCGAGGTACGCCGGCCAGGTGGCCTCGCGCACGAACTCCGCCGAGGCGGATCCGCACCGCGCCACCAGCGCCTCGTGCCGCTTCTGCGCGTACTCCACGCTCTTCTCGATGAGCAGGCGGTTGCACGAGGGGCACCGCCAGATCTTCGTCGACTCGGCCGTCATCGCTTCCTCCGTTCGAGGCACATCGCCTCACGGAAAGAAGCCTACAGAGGGGGTCTGACAATCCGTTCAGTGCCCGGAAGAAGTCCTTCCGGGACGGCCACTTGGACCCACCGCGGACTTGATCTCGATCTGCGCCCGCTCCATCTCCACCAGCCGTTCCTCGAGATCCTTGCGGAAGGTGACGAGGTCGCGGCCCAGCGATTCGATGCCCACTTCGTTCTTGAGGTTGACGCGGAAGTCGGTGGACGCCTGCGCGCGATCCTTCGCCGCCTGCCGGTTCTGGCTCATCATGATGAGCGGCCCCTGCACGCCGACGAGGATGCCGAGGAAGAGGTTGAAGAACTGGTACGGATAGGCGTCCCACGGCTGCCGCACGAAGGCGTTCATCCCCGCCCAGAGGAGGGTCAGCCCGAGGAGCCCGAGGATAAAGGCCCAGGAGCCGTTCAGCTCCGCCACGCGGTCGGCCAGCTTGTCGCGCCAGGAGAGGTTGTCCTCGAACTCCTTGACCACGTCCTTGGCGGCCCGCTGGCTGAGCAGCTGGTTGGTGTCGCGCAGCCGCACCGCCATCTCGGCGAGGATGGCGAGCACCGCCGCCTCGCTGCGCACGATGTCGCTGACGAAGTGCTCGCGCTGCAGCTCGAGCAGCACGCAATCCGACTTGGCGACGGCGGTGGCGGAGCGCGGCTTCTCGTCGAAGAGCGCCAGCTCGCCGAAGTGCTCGCCCTCGGCGACCTCCTTCAGGTCGACGCGCTCGACCCCGGCCTCGGGCGGCAGGAAGATCTCCACGTTGCCCGAGAGGACGAGGAACATGGCGCTGCCGGTGTCGCCCTTGGAGAAGACCAGCTCGCCAGCCTGGTAGCGCCGCTCGACCAGGCGCTGCGAGAGCGAGATGCGCGCGCCGTCGGAGAGGCCCTTGAAGAGCGGCACGCGCTCGAGAAGCTCGTGACGATGCATCGGGCCATGATCCGCCCGCAGCGGTCCTCAACGCAAGGAGCTCAGGGCAGCTTCTTCTGCTGCGCGTCCAGCCAGAGCAAGGCGTCGAGCGGCGTCAGGCGCGAGAGGTCGAGCTGGCGCAGCGCCGCGAGGAGCGGTGGCTCCGGCGCGGGCAGCGGCTCCGCCGCGAAGAGGCCGAGCTGGGCGCGCTGCTTCTTCCGCGATCCCGCCAGCGCCGGCCGCCCCGCCTCGTCCAGCTCCTGCGCCTCGAGGTTGGCGAGGATCTCCCGCGCCCGCCGCAGCACTGCTTCGGGAAGGCCGGCGAGCCTGGCGACGTGGATCCCGTAGCTCCGCGAGGCGGCGCCGGCCACCAGCTTGCGCAGGAAGATGACGCGGCCATCCACCTCGGTGACCGCCATGGTCAGGTTGACCGCCCGCGGCTTCTCCCGCGCCAGGTCGGACAGCTCGTGGTAGTGGGTCGCAAAGAGCGTCCGCGCCGAGACGGCGTCGTGCAGGTGCTCGGCGATGGCCCACGCCAGCGCCAGGCCGTCGAAGGTGCTGGTGCCGCGCCCCACCTCGTCGAGCAGCAAGAGCGACCGCGAGGTCGCCTGGTGCAGGATGCGGGCGCACTCGGCCATCTCGACCATGAAGGTGCTCTGGCCGCGGGCGAGGTCGTCGGCCGCGCCCACCCGGGTGAAGAGCCGGTCGACCAGCCCGATGCGGGCGCGGGCCGCCGGCACGAACGAGCCCGCCTGCGCCAGGATGGTGATGAGCGCGGCCTGGCGCATCGCCGTGCTCTTGCCGGCCATGTTGGGCCCGGTGAGGACCAGCAGGCGCCGCTGCCCGTCGAGGAAGAGATCGTTGGGCACGAAGGGGCCCTCTCCCGCGGCCTGCAGCGCGCGCTCGACGACGGGATGCCGGCCGTCGACGATCTCGATGACGTCGGAGTCGTCGACCAGCGGCCGCACCCAGCCGGACTCCACCGCCGTCCGCGCCAGCGAGAGCAGCGCGTCGGCCTGCGCCACCGCCTCGGCGCAGGCGCGCAGCTCGGCGCTGCGCGCCACCACCGCCGCCCGCAGCTCCTCGAAGATCTGCAGCTCGAGCGCGTTGCGCCGCTCCTCGGCGCTGAGCACCCGCGACTCGTGCGCGGTCAGCGCGGGGGTGACGAACCGCTCGGCGCCCACCGTCGAGGATTTTCGCTGGTAGCCGGCGGGGACGAGGTGCAGGTTGGGCTTGGTGATCTCGATATAGAAGCCGAAGATCCGGTTGTAGCGAATCTTCAGCGAACCGATGCCGGTGCGGGCGCGCTCCTCGGCCTCCATCGCCGCGATGGCCGCCCGCCCGCCGTGCGCCAGCTCCGCGAGTTCGTCCAGCTCCGGGCGGAAGCCGGCGCGGACGAAGCCCGGCTCGCGTCCCGCCGGCACCTCGTCGGCGAGCGCCCGCTCGAGCAGCGCCGAGAGCCCGGGCAGCGCGCAGAGCGGCGGCGAGAGCGCCTGGAGCAGCGGCGCCGCGCACTTCTGCAGCCTGCCCGCCAACGCGGGAAGCCTGCGCAGCGAGCCGCGCAGCCCGCCCAGATCGCGCGGCCCGCCCTGCCCCATCGCCAGCCGCCCGAGGAGCCGCTCGAGGTCGAGCACCGCGCGCAGCGACTCGCTCACCTCCTCGCGGAGCACCGACGCCTGCGACAGCTCCTCGACCGCGTCCTGCCGGGCGCGGATGGAATCGAGCTCGAGCAGCGGGGCCAGCAGCCAGCGCAGCAGCAGCCGTCCACCGGCGGCCGTCAGCGTGTGGTCCACCACCGAGAGTAGCGTGCCCGTGCGGCGCCCGTCGGGACCGCGGAACAGCTCGAGGTTCTGCACTGCGCCCGGATCGATCCAGAGCTGGCGCGACGGCTGCTCCACCTGCACCCGGACCACGTGCTTCGCCAGCGAGCGCTGCGTTTCTTGCAGGTAGGCGAGCGCCTCGGCGGTGGCCTGGATCGAGAGCGGATCGCGCAGCCCGAGGCCGTCCAGCGTCCCCAGGCCGAGGTGGCGCTTGAGCAGGAGCTCGGCCGAGGCGGCGTCGCGGAAGGTCCGCGGCTCGAGGCGCAGCGCCCCGCTCGC